>NZ_PJBK01000067.1:0-315463 GCF_002836155.1 Pseudoalteromonas sp. GutCa3
ATGAGGATTAAGAATGGCAAAAAAATAGCGCATAAAGTTATGCGCTTTTTTGTAATTATATTTAATTAGTTATAGCTGTATTGTGTAGGTGCACTGTAATAGTTGTTGCTGTTAATCTGTAAATTTTGCATTGCTAAGTATGAGCGACCGGCATCTAAGCCTAATTTATGATCAAAACGTAAATCATTATTCGAACTACCTAATAATTTGCTATGCAGTTTTTCGTCTGCAAAAATTTGTATTATTTCTACATCACTTGGTGGTTTTGCAATAAACTCTAGCTCATCTAAATACGCTTTCTCGTGCTGTATTAAGTAGTCCAATGTTTTTGGACAATAGCCTGATGCTATAGCAAATGCTCTTAGCTTTTGTACCCATGCAGATTGCGCTTGAAAATTAGCGTCAACCGTTCTTATTACTACAATTTTACGAGCGCCTCGGTTGTAAGCTTCACGTACTGGTAATGGAGCTGCTAAACCGCCGTCTAGATAAAAATCGCTCTGTACTTGCTCTTCAGCAAGGTGTATTTCGTTAGCTGCTTTTGCGTTTAACCAAGGTGTTAACTTTACACCTTGTTTGTATAAAAACGGGAGTGCGCTAGAAGCCTTTAACAAATCACGCCATTGGCCACTCTCACCCGTAGGTGATAGGTAATATGCTTTTCTGTCTCGTGCATTAGTGGCTGTTATAAGTAGCTCACGCGCGCCTAAACTCGTTTTAGCTGTTTTAAAATCTATGGCTCTTTTTACCTCGGTGGTTTTGTCAAAGTACCAATCTAAATCAACTATGTGTTTACCCACTAATCCGCGACCAAGCTGAAAAAAACGTTTGTTACGCGAAAGCCCTCTAATTAGGCGTTTGGCATAGCCTTTTTGACGCGCTAAGTAACTAGTTAAGTTTTGCGAACCTGCAGAGGTGCCAATGAATAAATCGAATGGGTCATATTCTTGCTCTAACCACGCATCAAGTACGCCAGCTGTGAAGATCCCTCGCTGCCCGCCACCTTCAGCAATCAGTGCAACTTTTGGTTGCGCTGTTTTGTTAACTGAATTAGCTGTTGCGCTATTTAGAGACTTCACGGTGAACCTACCTTTATTTAATGATGTTTGGTTTAATACATACATTATAAAAAATAAAAGTGATATCTTAAAATTGATTATTTAAATCAGTTCGATTGAAAAAACAGAACGATATATAAAGCAAAATATATACTAAAAATAGCAATCAAATTTACTTTGAATATTTAAATAACAAATACAGACATCACTTAAAGTTAATAAAATGAGTTAAAAAAGTTTAACTTTTGATGATGTCTGTATGCTAACAAGCCCAGAGTGTACGCTTGCTTAACTAACTATATTTTAGTGCTTTATTTCCATTAAAATTTCGAGTGCACGGTGGCGTTTTTCACTATCGAATACATCATTGGTAAATATAAACTCATCAACTTCTAGCTGTTTCGCTATCATCTCTAACTTGTGTTTAATACTTACATGTCCGCCTACTACGCTTAGACTTAAAAAGTTCTCTACATGAGCGCGTTCTTGTTCGCTCCATAACCCATCCATGCTTTCAACAGGTGGTTTTAGCCACAGCTCGTTACCGCGTATCAGTTCGAGCACACGTTGCTTAGAAGTAGTCGACAAGTATTGCGCTTCATCGTCGGTGTCTGCTGCCACTAAAGGCAGTGCAAGCATTACGTATGGCTTATCAAGTACGCTTGATGCTTTAAATTCGCGCTTATACAACGCTATTGCATCGTGCACGAAGCGCGGTGCAAAATGTCCTGCAAATACATACGGTAACCCTTTTTGCGCCGCTAGTTGCGCGCTAAATAAACTCGAGCCTAATAACCAAATAGGAACGTTTGTGTCCTCACCCGGTATAGCACGTATAGGGTGCGTACCGTTGTAAGGACCTAACAATGTTTGCAGTTCAGTTACTTCACCCGGGAAGTTTTCTGCACGGCTCATATCGTTGTTTAATGCACGACTCGTTACAGGGTCGCTGCCTGGTGCGCGCCCTAGTCCTAAATCTATTCGCCCTGGATATAAGCTCTCTAACGTACCAAATTGTTCAGCAACAACTAATGGGGAGTGGTTTGGCAGCATAATACCGCCCGATCCAACGCGTATCTTTTTGGTATTACCTGCAATATGGCCAACCAAAATAGAAGTGGCAGCACAAATTATTCCTGGCATATTATGATGCTCAGCAAGCCAAAAACGGTTAAAGCCAAGTTCATCTGCACGTTGGGCGTATTTAGTACTTTTATGAAGAGTGTTAGTAACGCTGTCCCCTTTGATCATGGGGGCAAGTTCTAATAACGAAAAAGGAATGGAATTTAACAAAATAGCAGCTCCTAAAAATGCATGCTAATAATGGATTACATCATTAGCATAAAACACTTAAATGGGTCTGCTATTAGGTCAATTCAAGTTACGCAGAGGTATTAAAGCAAAATAGGTATATGTTATTTTGCTCTAAGGTATTCAGGCAAGCTGTGCATCACGTTGGCGCTGCTTTTTATAGCCTTCTGAGTCTACGCCTTTTTTCCAATAACCTGAGGAAACAATATTACTGCGCGGTATATTAAATTGCTCTGTTAGCAGTGTTTTTGCCCTACGTACAAGCCCAGCTTCCAATGCCATAAATACAATGGGAGGCTCTGCTGTAATGTGCAAATTTTGAAGCGCGCTAAGTAGCGCTTCGTCAGCGTTGTCGGTAACAAGCCAATTAACATCGCGGCTTGTTTCTAAATCAATAATGTCTTTTTCGGTGGGTACATGTACAAAAGCATCAATTTTTGAAGTTAAAGGTAATTGCTGCGCATACCCTTTTATTGCATTTACCGATGTTAAATCGCCTAGTAATACATAATGCGAATGCTCATAATTATCTAGCTTTTTAGGGCCTGGTCCTGCAATACCTAGCTCGTCGCCTACTTTTGCAATTTTAGCCCAGTCAGTTGCAGGGCCTTGGTGCATATTTATAACAAAATCAAGCGTTAGCGCCCCTGTTTGTGTATCTACATGCCTTATTGTATATGACCGTATACAGGCTGTTTTTAAGTTAAAATCTACTTCACCATTTTTTGGAAATAGTACTTTTACATAGTTACCAATGTACTGTGAGGTTAAGTCGTTAAAATCTTCAGAGCCTACAACAATACGCTGTAGGTGGGGTGTGATTTGCTGTGTACTTAATACGTTGGCTTTGCGAACTTGTTTACTCATGTATTACCTCGTTTTACAAAACTTAGACTTTAATACCAACCTGCATAAATCTTTGATCAATTTAACGAATTAAATTGCACTATAACGTTGTTAACAATTTTTTATTTAGAACAACTAGATACAAAAATTTTGCCTAGTTCTAGCGTAATTTTCTTAACGTTAAATAGACCCCATATATAAGCAGATTGGTATAATAATTGGCTGCTATAAAAAGCAGGTATTGCACAACGCCCCATTGGTTGATAAAATCAACTATAGCAAATTAATTGACTTTGTCAACTATATTGAGAATTCTATGAATACACCTTTATCAAATACGCTGTTTGAACTAATGCAAAATTACCGTGTCACAATTCGTGAAGCAATTAACGCAGGCGAACTTGGTATTAATGCTATGCACGTACGCTGCATACATATTATCGCGAACGTAAATAACTGTACGGCTAACGATATAGTTACTAAAACACAGCGCGACAAAGCGCAAATAGCACGTTTAATTAAAGATCTTATTGGCTTAAATTTAATTAATAAACAGGCGAGTGAGCACGATAAACGCTGCTTTATTTTGTCGCTCACAGAGCAAGGTAAAGTTCTTTTTGATAAGTTATTAGCCTCAGAGCAGAAAATAAATAATCAAATGTGTAAAAACTTAAACCCTCAACAAATCAAAGACTTTTTAGATACCGCACAACAAATGATCAAAAACATGGATTGATCAGCCATACATTTCTTGGCATAACTTACACAAAACGCATATACTGTACACTTATACAGTATATGCGTTTTAGGTTGTGTTATGTTTGTCATTCCCATTTATATAGAAGCAGGCGTGTGTGGTTTTGAATCCCCCGCAGCGCAGTACACCGAGCTAGGTGTAACCCTTGATGAGCTTTTAATAAAGCATCCAGATGCTACGTTTATTGGTATTGCATCGGGTAACTCTATGCAAGAAGTCGGAATTTTTGAAGGGGACTTATTAGTTATCGACCGTGCAGAGCCTGCAGAAAATGGTGACGTTATTGTTGCTAACTTAAATGGTCTTTTTGTATGCAAACTACTTGATAAAACCAATGCACGGCTGCTTTCAGCTTCTTCTTTACATAAGCCTGTACAACTAACCTCTGCAGACGAATTTCAGCTAGAAGGCGTAGTAACGCTATCAATAAGAATGCACAGGCAAAGCCCAGAGTTACTAAAATGTATGCCTTAGTTGATGCTGTGTCGTTTTATGCCAGTGCCGAAAAAGTATTCGACCCTGCTATTCGCTCCAAACCCGTGGTTGTACTTACCAATAATGATGGCTGTGTATGCGCTATTTGCCCTATTGCTCGGCGCTTAAATATTCCTAAATTTGGCCCGTACTTTAAAGTTAAGCATTTACTTGAGCAAAACAACGTTGTTATTCGCTCTAGCAATTACGAGCTTTATGCTGATTTAAGCGACAAGATGATGAATATTATTGGCCGCTTTTGCGATACACAGCACATATACAGTATTGATGAATCGTTTTTGCACTTTGATGGCTACACATCATTAATTAAAGACTGGCATGAATACGGCCATACAATAAGGCGCACAGTATGGCGCGAAACAAAACTTCCTGTAGGTGTTGGTTTTGGCCCGACCCCTACTTTAGCAAAAGCCGCTAACCATGCCGCTAAAAAGCTCAGTGGCTTTAATGGTGTTGCAGTAATAAATAGCGAGCAAACTCGCCAAGCTATTTTACAAAGAATGAGCTGCGAAGATGTCTGGGGAATAGGCCGGCGACTAGCTAAAAAGCTTAAAATAATGAATATACACACCGCTTGGGACCTTGCTCAGCAAAACCCTAAAGCAATGCGCCGTGCATTTAGTGTGGTTGTTGAACGTACAGTAAGCGAACTTAACGGGATAAGATGTTTAAACTGGGATGATGTACGACAAGACAAGCGGGAGATTTATTCGACCCGTAGTTTTGGAGAGCGCATATGCGAGCCAACAGCCCTTAAAACAGCGCTAATTAACCATGTAACCACAGTGGCTAATAAACTAAGAGCGCAACGCTCGCTTACTCACCAGCTTTATATTTTTGCAGCCAGTGGTGCGCACGAAAACAGATATTATAAAAAGTCGTTTGTGTATAAGTTCCCCTCACCCACTAACGACACTTGCGTGATGGCTAATGCTGTATCTGAGGTATTTAATAATATTTACCAACCGGGGATCCGATTTTATAAGTGTGGTGTGGGCGCGGTAGAGCTAATATCAGAACAGTTTCAGCAAAATGACTTATTTAATAAGAGCCCTGATAATCCAAAGCTTATGCAATGCCTAGATACAATTAACAATCGATACGGAAAAGGGATGCTCAGCCTTGCAAGCAGTAAATTAAATGACCGATGGCACATGAATCGTGATTTTTTATCGCCGCAGTACACTACGCGTTGGCGCGATATCCCTAAAATATACTGCGAATGATTTACTACTTACTAGATGCTTTATTTGCTCTCGTCTGCTTTTTTAAATGTGCACTCTACACTAGGTTCGCTTAATGTATATTTTAGTGTGTTATCAGCTAAAAACTTGATACTTTGACTGATTGTTTTTTCGTTTGCAGGGTTTTCACAACGGCTCATTCTTAAACCGTTTTCAAGGCCATCACTTTTATATTTAAGCGTACTGGTTATAAAACAAAAGTTTGGTTTTTTAATAGTGCGAGTACCATTATGGAGCGATCCAAATACAATTTGTTCTCCAAGTTTAAAACCTGCACTTAAATCACTTACGTCTGTCAAACTCAAATCGCTATTAACGCATAACCCTGAATTGGTCGACACAACTTCGTATGCCCCCAATTTTGACTTTAAAAACGGTATAAATCGTGTTTTATTACTCGGCTCAGAAAAAGCATTTGCACTTGTAAAAGCGACAGTTAATAAAGCGAGTGTTAAATATTTCATTTCGTGGGTGTATCCTCGTGAGTCAGCGTGTTAAATAATAGCAAAATGCCTAATCACTTAGCTTTTATAACTTTTAACAACTATAACAGAGATTTACTATAAAAGGAGAGAAGTCGTATTACAGGAGCGAGCGCGTGAGTAGGACGCGGAAGCTTTGCTCGGTTTTTATTATTCTTACATGGATGTAAGCCATTAGAATAACGCAGGAGCAGTTGTCGAGCCCACTAGGTTACAAATCTCGCGCCGCGATTAAATCCTTCTTGGATTGAACAAATTCAACCACCAAAGGTAAACATGCCCTAGATACTCATTACAAACCATTTTGTTGTTAAGCACTTTATTTAATACGTACTTAAACAACAAAACGATTTATACCAATGCGCCTAATTGTAAGGGTCAATTGAACTCATTAGATTGTTTAACTAGTTATACGAATTGGTATTTATTTTATTGCCAGTACTTTGCAAATAATAAAGGGTAGCTTTGCTTTAAAAACTTAGGTTTGTCTTTAAAACGTTTACCTTTGGGTTCATCACTGCCAGATGGGATAAACGGCAATTCGTCTTCACTGCGTTCTTCAAATAATAAACCGGCTATTAAGTCATACTCATCAATGTACGGATAAGGCTGCTCGTTTAAGTAATAAACAGGTGTACACTGCGCTATAGAATCAGCATTTTCTAAGGCGTTTTCGAAAACTGTTTTACCGCGCGAAATTAACCAACATCTAAATTCGCTAAAGCCGTAATCGTCGTTACATCCAGCCATCACAAAAGCGGCACCAAATAAATCCCAGGTAAAACACTTGCGCATATGTATGCCAAAATGCTTATCAAAATCAATAAGGTGTTGATCGCTTAAATCATTAAGTTTAGTTTTTAGGTTATCGCTCACACTTTGCGGATCGAGCCCTAAATCAGGCGTTGTTACTAATTCCCAAAAAGCCTGTTCTGTTAACGCTGCCATTATAAAATCTCTTTTACTCGGCCAACTTGACCATCTTCTAAACGTACTTTAATGCCGTGTGGGTGATTTGGTGATTTTGTTAAAAGGCGCTCAACAACACCCTCAGTTAATGTGCCGCTGCGTTGATCTTCTTTTAATACAATATTTACTGTGGTACCTGGTGAAATTTGCGAACGCGTAGGAACAGCCATAATTTAAACCCTAAAAATAATTTATCTAATTATAACGTCCATGTGCTATCAAACCAACAAAAGCTCTGTTAATTGGCGGAAAATGAAATATGTGCTGGTTTTGCGTTCAACTTAATACTCGAAAGCTCTTTGAGTATTATATTTGTTAATTCGTTAAGTTGCGGTTTTGCACTTTCAAGGGCTATATCATCATTAAAATAACACTGTACTTTTAACGTATTAGCCTCGTTATTTAAATCAATAGTATGCGTTAGATAATCAAAACCAATTACGCTTTCTTTTATTGCCTCGCATGCATTAGTAAGTGCTAGTCGAATGTGCTTATCGCGCTGCTTTTGAGTTTTAGTCATAAATATAAAGGTTACTTATTTAGTTTCTGCTTGTTGCTGTTTTTTAAACTCTTCGTAGTTAGAGTCTTGTTTATCTAGACATTCGTAATATTCTTTGTCGGCTTTATAGTTACATTCATCAAGGCGCGCCGATTGAACTTCATGAAAACGCGCGTCAGAGCTACAACCAGCTAAAACACATAATCCAACAATAAGTAATGCGCTACTTTTTAGTTTATTGATAAACATTAAATTTCCTTACACTTTCTATATCGAAAAAGCGTTAAATTATTACAATATTATTGTATATTAGCGCCATAAAATCTTAATCTCCAAAGGATCTATTTCTATGATGTCGCAGTTACAAAAGTTGTTTCAGCGTATAGACAAAAGCAAGATATTTCAATCATTTGTTATAGCTGTAATTATTGTTTCTGCCCTGACAGTCGGTGCGCACACTTACTCACTACATCCTACCGTAGAGCTTGCTCTAAATTGGATGGACGTTGGCATTACCGCATTCTTTTTAATTGAGCTAGTAATCCGCTTTATTGCAAGTAAAGGCATAAAACACTTTTTTTCTAAAGGATGGAATATATTCGACACCATCATAGTATTGGGCAGTTTATATCCTGCTGCTGGCTCTACTATGTTAATTGCTCGTTTACTGCGCATATTTAGAGTACTGCGATTGGTATCGATGATCCCAGAGCTGCGCTTATTGGTTAACTCATTGCTTAAAGCCATTCCGCAAATGGGTTATATAGCCCTATTAATGTTTGTTATTTTTTATATATACGCTGCAATGGGCAGCATGATGTTTGCGGAAATAAACCCCGTACTTTGGCAAGACGTATCAATCTCAATGCTTACCTTGTTTAGGGTGGCCACGTTTGAAGATTGGACCGACATAATGTACGAAACAATGGCGGTGCACGAATTAAGCTGGATTTATTACCTTACGTTTATATTTTTAACCGCATTTGTATTTTTAAATATGATGGTAGGTGCCATTTTAGAAGTTATGAGTGAGGAGCACCGCAAAGCGCGAGAAGAGCTCGCAGACGACAGCTCATTACCTGCAACGCAAGGGCAAGTAAACGAACTACAATCCCAAATTGCTGAGCTTAAAGAGCTATTGAGTAACCGCAAAAACTAATCTGATAAGAGTACTAAAGCACCCACTTAAAGTTTAAAAAGTGGGTGCAATTTAAAGATCTAATTGAAATAGAATTACCAAAGAGCTTTAATTTTCCTCGTTATCAGGTTTGTTATCCGTATCTTCAAAAGAAATAACGTTATCTACTTTCATCTTAAACGCATCAAAAAATGCGTTTTCTAATACCGAAATCACAGCTTGAAAAGTCGAAACATCCGTATTATCTAGTTGTCCCTCTATAGGAATACGTGCAGCAACAAGTTTTGACTCATCGTTTTCGAGTATAGAGCCCAGTAAATCAACACTGCCTTCAAATATGGCCGTAAATATGCCGTCGTCATCTTTTTCTATATCTTCGCGCCACGAGAACACACTCAAGTTTTGAACGCCCGCTTTTACATAACCATTCAAGTTATTATCTTTGGCCACAAGTTCCATAGCGCCATCAATGCCTCCCGCTTCAATATCAAACGGTGTATACACTTTAAATACAGTGTCTAAATTTTTAACTGAAAAGCGCTGTACCTCTGCGTTAAAATCAAAATTAGCCTGCTTGCTAAAAGGGTCTAATTTGCCATTAAGCTTCAAAGCGGCCTCGCCCATTAATGCTCCCTCTACGTTTAGAGTAGTCACAAGTGTTTTTGATAGGTTTTGCGCATTCGTAATATTTTCAATTTTGGCGTTAATATTTGATATAAAAGTGGGTTTTTCACCGCTATTGGTTGAGTTAACTAAGGTTAACTTTCCTTGCTCAATTGTTAAGGTATCAATAGAAAACAGTACTAAGTTATTGGCGAGCCCTACCCAGGTAGTTTCGTCTTTTACTTGTTTATTTTGCTCAGAAGCATTGGGGTCTTTATCGTAAATAACTATTTCAGGACGTGTAAAGGCCATGTTTGTTACTAAATTGCCCTTTAAAAGGGCTGACCACGCGAGTGAAAAATCGAGAGTTTGAATACTCAGTAAAGGCTTCGGAGCTGAAGTTGCATCAACAGCGTAAATTTCAACGTCGTCAATCGCGTAGGCACCGCGATATAAGAACAAATCGACATCACCAACATGCCCCGTAACACCTTGCGTATGTTTTAGCTGATAATTTACGTAGTATTGAACTACATAAGGCGCGGCTATTCGCATTAATATAAGCAATACAATCAGCGCTATTACACCTTTAAAATATTTGGCGTGAAATGTTGTAGATGAAAAATGCATTCTAATTTCCTTTGCTAAAAACCAGGACCTATTGACCTTTAAGGATTAAAATTTGTTCTATTTAGGGGCTGCGTATGTTTGGCATTAATGCTGCGTTATCGCATATTTATGAAGAACAACCACACAACATAGACTCAACCTTGTCTAAAAACCAAACGTACAGCTGCACATTTAACCTCGAAAGATAAACAGGCTCTAATTAGTTAAACTTTTTAATTAAGTACATAAATAAACGTGTAAAAATTACTAATATTTGTAACTTAAGTACCTGTTAGGTATAAAATTACAGATAGAGCAAAGTCATATAAGCTTAAAACTTTAAACTACAATCACTACAGCAAAGGATATACCACTATTCAAATACACCGCTTAATGAAGTGATTGCCATGCTTATCTATCTATAGTTTTGCCAACTAATAACCTGCATTGATTCGAATAAACCGCTTTCATCTACTAAAGTAAAATTAACGCAAACAAGAATAAAAATACATGACCCCTATTTTTTATATATTAGTTACCCTCTTTTTAACCAGTGTTATTTGGTCTGTCATATTTTTAATGTCGTGGTTTACGTTAGGTAAAAAGCAATATGCCATGCTTTGGACAATCGCATTCGCACTCTCTGCATGCCAATGGGCAACAATATTAGCAGAACCATTATTTGACTCTCACACACTATATTGGATGTTAGGAAGCAGCTTCTCAGTAGGCTCTGTGCTACTTGGTACATGGGGGCATTGCATTAGGGTAAATTCGAGTATAAAAATTCGCTATTTAATCATCTCGGCAATAGTAACTCTTGCTGCTGTTTATTATTTTACAGCCATAAATGTGCATGTTGGCTTATTTATGTCGTTGTATGTGTATTACGATGTGATCTTACTGATACTAAGTGCGGTTATTATTTTCAGGCATAAGCAAAAATCACTCCCTGCTGAAATAGGCGCTAGTATCACTTATTCGCTATGTGGATTACTTTTATTTGTTGCAGCAAGCATAGCATTACTGCAAGGCAGCCAAGTGAATGAAGAATATATAGCGCTATATACATTAATTAATTTTATGACTGTCCCTGCTGCTCATGTCGGCATGGCCGTATTTATGATATTCATAATGGCGTCTGATTTAGCCGAAAAAATGAACCATCTTGCAATGACTGATGTACTTACGGGCTGCTTAAATAGGCGTGGGTTTTATAATAAAAGCCAAGAGCAACTAAAAGATAAACTTAATAATTATAAGTACGTAAGCTTAATTTATTGGGATATAGATAAATTTAAAAAAATAAACGATGAGTTTGGACATGCAGGAGGTGATGTGGTGTTAGTAGAAGCGGCGAAAATAATGCAAGACTGCATAAATCCAGATGATTTGTTTGGCCGAATTGGTGGCGAAGAATTTACCTTATTAATAGCACGTAACGACGAGCCTACAGCTAAAGCATTCCCCGAAAAACTAAGAAACGCACTCGCCAGTAGTCCCATTCATTTTAATGATAAAGTAATTAATGTTACGGCAAGTTTTGGCGTAATAAATATTAAATGCAATAAAACCGCAATTGAAAGCGCAATAAATGAGGCAGATAAAGCACTCTACCATGCTAAAAATGGAGGGCGTAATCAGGTAGTTCATATAAGCGAATTAAGTCAATAAAGTTCATTATTACTAAGGCCTGCCTATCTTTTTAGCTTGAATTTTCGGCAGCATCTTTAGGCAAATAGCATTAAAAAAACGAGGCGGATTGCTCCGTTTTAAGTTATTTTCATATGAATGTAAGCTAATAGAATAACACAAAAGAAGTTACCGCTCGCAGCGAGCCAGAAACGCACGGCACGCTTAAATCGAACCTAGATAAAACAAACTTTGTGCCTGAAAAGTCAGCGCTCTAACTAATAAGTTTAAGCGCATCGGCAAATCTAACTGGTTTACTGAATATAAAACCTTGATACTTATCAATTTGTAAGCTTTGTAATAACGTTAGCTGAGCGGGGTTTTCTACGCCCTCCGCTATTACTTGGCATCCAATCATATGCGACATGTTAGTTACCGCAGATACAATACTTTTATCTTTTGAGCATTCACAAATGTTATCAATATAAGATTTGTCTATTTTAATGTAATCAACTGACAGCTCCTTTAAAACCGATATAGAAGAAAACCCAGTACCAAAATCATCAATAGAGATACGCACACCGGTATTTTTTATGGCCGTAATCACTTTTGACAAATACGGTAAATTTTTGATCATGACTGTTTCTGTTATTTCTAAATGCACATTGTATGGTTTAACTGCGTATCTATTTAAAAGCGCAACTAAAAAATCTAAAAAGTTATGGTTTTCTAGTTGCAACACCGACACATTAATCGACAATCCAATCTTACTATTCACAGCGTTTAACTTACTTAAACTCGCAATGGCTTGTTCTAGTACAAATTCGCCGAGGATATTAATTTTTCCATATCGCTCTGCAATATCTATAAATTCTGAAGGGGGAATAAATTCATCATTAAACTGCCAACGAAGTAGTACTTCAAACGTGGTTATCTCATTTGTGCTTATATCAACAATAGGTTGATAGCACAGATGAAAGTCACCTTTTTCTACGCACTCTTTAATTGAGCTGCGAAGTACTTCTTCTCTTTTAAGCGATTCATGCATTCGCTCGTCAAATACCGATATTTCATTACGGCTTTTCTTACCTTCATACATAGCAACATCAGCGTATTTAATCGCGTCTTCAAGGTTAAAATTTTCACGCGTAAAATACAGCCCAACTTTAAAAGAAGGGTTTACTTGATAGCTATCCATGCTTACTGTTTTCGTTAAAGTTTTAACTAATCTAAAAACACAGTCAAAAAGTTCGTCTTCGGTGTTACTACGAGAATAAAAAATAAACTCATCCCCTCCCCAACGACAAGCAATAAAATCGCCCTGAGTTTGTGTTTCAACTAATCGTTTACCTGTTTGGGCCAGAACAAAGTCACCAAAATCGTGACCGTATTTATCGTTGATGATTTTAAAGTCATCCATATCTAAAAATAAAACGGCTTTAATATCATCATTTTGATTGGCTAAATCAAGTTCAACATTAGAAACAAAGCTCCCCCTGTTAAACAATTTAGTTAAATTGTCTTTTTGCTCTAAAAGGATTATTTGTTCGGTACGAAGTTGCACTTCGTTTTCTAAGTTTTCAATAAATTGATCTAACTTAAGTTCATTATTAATTGATGACTTTACATCTTTAGCAGAACGTACAGCGGTAACAAAACACAAAATAAACCATAAAACGAGCCCTAAAATACCTAGTACATTCTCATCTTCAATAGGCTGTAAAAGTAATAAAATACTAAAAGGAACCAGTAAACAGGTTATATACGACAAGGAGGAACGAATATCAGAAGCTAAAACATTTACACCGCCACCAGCAAGGGAGCTAAAAACAACGAGTGATACAAACTTCTCCTGCATTGGCATATTTTCATAAAACAAAATAGGGAAAGCAGCCCATGTTAAAGCCGTTAATAATAAACCTATAAAATACAGATGATATTTAAAAGCATGGGTGTTGTTAACAAATACATGGCTGGCTATTCGAAGTAATGAAATAAATGATAACGTAAAAAGCCAGTAAAGTTTTTCTTGCGAGGCGCTGTGGTTAATACTGCTAAAAATAAGAAAACAAGAAACAACCGTGTTTATAGCAATTGCAGAACTAAAATAGGAGCTAACAAATGCTAATCGCTTATTGGCAAAGTTATTTGTATGAGAGGTCATTAATGTTACTTGAATAGGCTGTTGCACAATGTAAACAGTTTACTTAAGTTCAATAATAAACAACAGTGAACATTCATAAAAAAGTATTGTTTAAGCCTCTTAAGCGGTTTTATAAGCCATTAAACTAAAAAGGGCTGGCAAATTGCCAACCCCTTTTGTTAATACTGATTATATATTATACCAATTCGCTTAATTAAGTGATCTATTTTGAGAGAAGAAAATCGTGTCGATAACAAGGCAAAAATTTCGTTATTTAGTTGTTCTATATCAGAAATATTTAACGTAGTTAGCGTCAGATTTACCCCCTCAAATTGATTAAGTATTATTGCGAATTGGTATTACTCACCATCAACAATTATGCGGAGCATACGACGAAGTGGCTCTGCCGCGCCCCATAAAAGCTGATCGCCTACTGTAAATGCGCTAATGTATTTTGGTCCCATCGCAAGTTTACGAATACGACCAACAGGAATTGTTAAAGTACCTGTTACTTTAACTGGTGTTAAGTCTGTTGCGCTAATTTCGCGCTCATTTGGAATTACTTTTACCCATTCATTATGAGACGCTAAAATTTCTTCAATTTTTTCTACGCTAATATCTTCACGTAATTTAATGGTCATCGCTTGTGAATGACAACGCATAGCGCCAATACGTACACATAAACCGTCAATAGGTACTGGTTGCTTTGAAGAACCTAAAATTTTATTCGCTTCAACCTGTGCTTTCCACTCTTCTTTAGATTGACCACTTGGCATAGGCACGTCAATCCAAGGGATTAAACTGCCCGCTAATGGCACACCAAACTGGTCTTGTGGTAAGTCTTTTGACGCCATTGTTTCACTTACTATTTTATCAATTTCTAAAATAGCAGAGCTTGGATTATCTAGTTTATCTGCAACACTTGCATGAATAGCGCCCATTTGTGCAATAAGCTCTTTCATATTTCGTGCACCAGCGCCCGACGCCGCTTGGTAAGTCATTGGGCTTACCCATTCAATTAGGTCTTGCTCAAATAAACCACCTAATGCAAGTAGCATCAGCGATACAGTACAGTTACCGCCCACAAAGGTTTTAACGCCTTGCTCTAAGCCTTGTTCAATAACATCTTTGTTTACGGGATCAAGCACTATAATGCTGTCCTCACTCATACGCAGCGCTGAAGCTGCATCAATCCAGTAACCATCCCAACCCGACTCTCGAAGTTTTGGATATACCGCATTGGTGTAGTCACCGCCTTGGCAAGTAACAATAATATCCATTTTAGCAAGTTCGCTAATGTCACTTGCATCTAGTAATGGTTTTGCGTCGCCCGCTATATCTGGGCCTAGTTGACCCGCTTGTGAGGTAGTGAAAAAGGTGGTGTCGATATGGGCAAAATCACTTTGCTGCTGCATACGTTCTAATAACACAGAGCCAACCATGCCACGCCAACCGACTAATCCTACTTTTTTCATTGTTTGTTCCACTGTTTGATTCATAAAAGATGCCTTAATACATTAAAAATTAAATTCATTGCGTGAGATTTAATTTTCATTAACGCTAAACTAACACTCGTAGACGGCTAAAACTAGCGAATAAAACAGAACTTAAATATTTTTCATACTGAGCATAAACACAAAAAAGCTCTGTATCAAAATACAGAGCTAATAGATAGTGAAGGTTATTATTTCATTCCTTGAGTTTTATTTTAAATAAAGCTTAAAACTCATAGCTATAACTTAAACTAAACTCAGTGCCGGTGTCTTGTCCCCAAAGGGTAAGACCTTCTTGTTCAATTTCTTTTTCTTGGCCAAGCATGTTCTTAACCTTAAAATTAACTTTGGAGTTAAAGTTAGGGAAGTAAGAATAAACTAAATCCACTGAGTGAAAGGACTTTTCTTCTGCATCTTCATTACCACGTGTACCAGGTACAATTATACGAGGACCAAACACATTATAAATTAGTGAAGTAGAATGAAATCCATCATCCGAGTCATAGCCCATTTGTAAGTTTGCAACCCACTCAGAATGACCAACTAAACGACGCTCATTGTTAGTTACAATATTCGATACCGTATCGGCCTCAAGGGCTTCTTTAAGCTGTGTTTCAAACAGTGAGTCAACACCGTCTGAATCATTAATCCCCAAATTAACACTTGAGTCAGATAGCGTAACGTTGCCTGACAAGAATGCTGAGGACCAATCTTTATTTATAAAGCCAAAGTCAGTTAAAAAATCAACTTCAATACCCGACAATTTACCCGACTGAGCATTAGCTGTTAATAACTGTGGAGATGCTCCCCCTACGCCCGCAAGCTCAACCATTTCAATTGGGTTTTCAATGTCTTTATAAAACAATGCAACAGAAAGGTTATTACCTGATGGCATATACCATTCAAACCTAAAATCAACATTTTTTAAATTAGAACTTTGTAAACTAGGAGACCCTCTCACTAGAAACTCAGTTAACGGGTCAACAAAGAAAGAAGAGCTTACATCACGTAGGTCAGGGCGAATGGTTGTTTCACTTAAATTTAAGCGAAATTGCATTTCTTCATCCATGATGTACGTAACAGCTAAAGAAGGAAAAAAGTTATCTTCATTAATAGCTACATCTTGGATTTCTTGTAGTGTATTTTCAAAGAAATTAGTATGCGCTTCATAACCGACTGAGACTTGCGAAAAATCTTCCCATCGAACGCCACCAGTAAAACGCCAAGTGTTTTGATAGAAGTAATCGGCCATAAAATAATAAGCATCTAATTTATGCGCTGCACTGTACTTATCACCATCAGTGGTGCCGTCATCAAAAATACCTGAACCAGTTACACTTGCATAAAAAGCGTCATTCGCCGTGTTTTCATCAGCAAAAATATCGCTTACGTTAGAACCGAACGAGTACTCATCGCTTATACCACGGTGCGTAATGCCAAACTTCACATTACTTGCATCACGTTTTTTCTCTGAAAAATCGCCGCCTATTTTTAACTCAAGCTCATAGCCGTCACCATAAAAAGGCATACCCATATTCCAACCAAATGTTTCAACATCGTCGTGTAATACTTGATACTCACGGGTGATATTTGTTGCAGCTACATCTTGTAATTGTTCAGATTCAAGCACGCCATCAACTAAGTTTTGCTGATAAACAACATCTAAACCACCTGGTGCATTACGGTTTGCTCGACTTAAACCGCCATACCAATCAAAAAATAAATTATTTAGCTCTGGAAAGTTGTGCGTCCCCTTAAGCTGAGTCGAAAACATTTCGCGCTCTTCGTACGTAATATCTACTCGGCGTAATTCGGTGACACCTTCTTCGGTTTCATTTGCATCAAAGTAATCGCGGTTACGTACGCGGTCACTCATGTCATGAAGTGCAATATTAGTAAGCTCAAACTTATGGTTTGAATTTAACTCATATCCTAAATTTAATGTGCCGCTCCAGCGTACATTTTGCTCAGTCGATGTACCATCGTAATACTGGGCAAAACATTTGTCTTCACAGCCTAAGCTACCAAGGCTTGAGCCGCTTTGCTCTTGAACTACTTCCCACTCGTTATCGTAAGATACGGCTGCAAGCACACCAAAAGTACCGACCTCACTTTCAAATCTATCACCTAAGGCAATAGAGAAGTTCATAGCAGGGTCAACATCCTTTTCTGAAATACCTACATCCCAATCAAGCGATTGAATCAGGTTTTTACGCTCAGCTAACGTAGTGTTTATATTGCCCTCAAGACCAGCATCACTGGTAAGCGCAGTAGTAAACACATCCGATAATGCTCGCGAACCATCATCTCGACCCATCCAGTCATCATCACCGCCACTGTAAAAGTAACCGGTATCGCTATTAGAAGTATTGTACGATGTACCCACTTGTACTTTTAATAAAAAGTCAGAAGGAATTGATTTAGTGCGAATATTTACATTACCACCACCAAAATGCGCTGGCATATCCGGTGAAAATGACTTCTGTACACTCAAGCTTTCAATAATTTCAGATGGAAATAAATCCAAAGGAACCACTGAGCGAGTAGGATCAGGACTTGGTACATACATGCTATTTAGCTGAGTACTAGAATAGCGTTCACCTAAACCACGCACATAAATAAATTTGCCATCGACTAACGTTAAACCAGTAACACGACGAAGTGCAGAGGCGGCATCGCCATCACCAGTACGTGATATTTGATCTGCACCCATAATATCAGCAACAAACGCTTGGTTTTGACGTTCTTGCAGTACCGCACCCGCACTGCCCTTTAATCGTTGCCCTACAGCAACAACTTCTTCTATTTCTTGCTCTTCTACTTGCTGCTCAGCAGCCGTGGCTGTATTTACTGATAAACCAAGTAACGCAGCCATTACAGCGTAGTTTAATTTTGATAAAGCAAGTGTAGAGGGTTTAAAAGATTTCATTTTTATACTCCGAAACAAAACAAGACATTAGCCGAGCTTTCGCTCGGCTATAATGTGGTGTGGGTTAAAGGCCTACTTTTACCCAACCTGCTGTCCAGTCTGTTTGTGCATCCATCGCACCAATATAATCTACAGAATCAAAGTAACTATCTAAGCTTGATGAATCAAAGCCATTACCAAGTAATAACGACTCAGCAGTTGGCATATAGCCATTATCTGCAAGCCCAAGGTCAGCGGCTACTTGAACTGAATTGCCTGTTTGTCCTAAGAACCAAGATTCAACATTCCCTGTACCAATTGCTTGCGTACCAAAGTTGTTAGCGGTTTCACACGCAACGATTGAGTGAGTAACAGTTAATGTACCGTCCTCTGCTCGCGGCGCTGAATCAGAGCCTACTCGTAAACAATTTGAATAATCTGCCCCGCCTGTAACCACTACATTTTTAAGCATACCCGCAGTACCTGCACGTAGGCGGATACCATTTACACCCACATTACCAATAATTGTTACATTAGAGATAGTTGGCATTGTTAGCGGCGTTGCACTTGAATCAAACTCAGAGTTATCAGCTTCAATTGCATTGTCGCCCTCAGAGTCTGATTGTTTAATCAGTACATATTGCGCTTTACCCGTCCAACCGAATGACCAATCAAGTGAATCATCGCCTATGCTTGTTAAAACAAGGTGACTAATATTTGCAGTACCACCAAAAAATTCAACACCATCGTCTAGATTTTCATGAACGTGAATGTAATCTAGTTCAGTCTGACGACCAACACCCGCAAGTGTAATACCGTTAAGTTCATCGCCATTACCCAGCGTTTTACCCGCTTGCTTAACTGCAACATATTTTAGCGTACCTGAATTATCTTCAGGGTCATTACCACCGAACTGGCCTGCGTCACCTTCAGCAGACACACCGCAACTGGCAAGTTCTTCTGCGGTTGCTTCACCTTGTTGGTCGCCACATGAGTTAGCAGGTGCATTACCCAATAATACTAAACCGCCCCATTGACCAATCGTAGTTTCGCCGCCCGTCATATCCTGGATTGACGTCATAGTAATTGGTTGATTTACACTGCCTACCGCTTCAATTTTAGAACCACGGCGAACAACTAAGAAGTCATCACCCGACTCACCAATTAACGTTGTACCAAACTGAACATAAAGTGTTGTGTTGTCAGCGCGGTCATTACCAACGGCTGTACGTCCTTTTAAAATCCAATGCGCATCGTTAGTCAGTGTTACATCAGATGTAAATACAACATCAGAGGTTAATTGATATACAGGTTTGTCTGTAATTGTAGGGAAGCTAGCAGAAACATCTGTTGCAAGTCCTTGTGCTAATGCATTAGCAATATCGTCAGGAAAGCTTGGTGTAATAGCAACTGTCCAACCATCCATCCAATTATTATCACCATCGAATGCGCCGATGTAATTTGTTTTGGTAAAGAACGAGTCAAGCTCTGATGAATCTCCACCAGCACCTAATAAAGGTGAACCCGATTTTGGTGTAAAGCCGTCTGTCGCTAAATTAAGTGCTGAAGCCGTAAGCGTTAAGTTACCCGTTTGACCTTCAAACCAAGACTGCACATTGCCACTACCAATTGCTTGTGAACCAAAGTTATTATCTTCATTACATGCAACGGCTGAGTTTTCGATAGACAACTCACCCGATTCTGCATTAGCAGCAGAGTCTGAGCCTACACGTAAACAGTTTGAGTAACCTTCAGGGCCCGTTATAACAACATTTCGTAGAACGCCCGCTGTACCTGCACGTAAACGAACACCGTTAGTACCATCAGCACCTACAATTGTTACGTTAGAAATTAGTGGTTTAGTCAATGGTGTCGCATTTGAATCGAATTCTGAGTTATCAGCTTCTATTGCGTTATCACCCTCAACTGAACTTTGTTGAATATAGATATTTTGTGCACGACCCGACCAACCAAATGACCAATCGAATGCATCGTCGCCAATATCAGTTAGTACAATGTTACGAACATTAACTGTGCCACCAAAAAACTCAACACCATCATCTAGGTTTTGGTGAATTTGAATGTATTCAACTTTCGTTTGTGAACCAACACCTGCAAATGAGATACCGTTAAGTTCATCGCCATTACCCAGCGTTTTACCTGCATGTTTAACAACAATATAACGAAGAACACCTGAGTTATCATCGCTAATATCACCACCAAATTGACCAGCGTCACCTTCAGCTGATACACCACAGTTAGCTAATTCTTCAGCTGTTGTTTCACCGATTTGATCGCCACACGAGTTAGCGGGTGCATTACCTAATAATACTAAGCCGCCCCATTGACCAATCGTTGTTTCAGCGCCTGTTACATCTTGAATAGATGTCATAGTGATTGGCGCAGTTGCATTACCATTAGCATTAATTTGTGAACCACGACGTACAACTAAAAAGTCATCACCTGTTTCACCAATTAGCGTTGTACCCGCTTGAACATATAATATAGTTGCATCTGCACGGTCATTACCAACTGCAGTACGACCATTTAAAATCCAATGTGCATCGTTAGTAAGCGTTACATCTGCCGTGAACGTTGTATCTTCAGTTAAACGGTATACTGGTTTATCTATAATTGCTGGAAATTCACTAGAAACATCTAATGCTAAGCCTTGTGCAAGCGCGTTATCAATATCAGTAGGGAAGCCGCCATTAATACCGACAGTCCAACCTTCCATCCAGTTAGTTGATCCATCAAAAGCACCAATTTGACCATTTGCGATAAGCGGTGAACCAGCAAGTGGCGTGTAACCGTCATCAGCAAGCATAAGCTCTGCAGGCGTAAGTACTTGGTTACCATCTTGTCCTTCAAACCAAGATTGTACATCGCCACCGTTAATTACTTCACTACCAAAATTATTTGCCGTTGTTTGACACGCCACAATAGAGTTTACAATCGTTAGTGTGCCATCTTCAGCGCGAGGAACTGAATCAGACCCTACACGTAAACAGTTTTCGTAAGTAGCAGGACCTGTTACAAATACATTTTTAAGAGCGCCCGCAGTACCAGCGCGTAGACGAATACCATTATTACCTTCTGCACCGACGATTGTTACGTTAGATATAGTAGGCAGTGTTAATGGCGTGGCGCTTGAATCAAACTCAGAGTTATCAGCTTCAATAGCGTTATCGCCTACGTTAGCGGCTTGTTGAATGTAAACATTAGTAGCCGAACCCGTCCAACCAAAAGACCAATCAAGTGAATCATCACCAATGTTAGTCAGCACTACATTACTTACATTAACCGTACCACCAAAAAACTCGATACCGTCATCAAGGTTTTCATGAACCTGGATATAATCAACCGTAGTTGCAGAGCCAACACCGGCAAATGTAATACCATTTAACTCATCACCATTACCAAGCGTTTTACCTGCTTGCTTAACAAGTACATATTTTAGAGTACCTGAATTATCATCACTGATATTTCCACCGAACTGACCTGCATCACCTTCAGCTGACACACCACAGTTAGCAAGTTCGTCTGCTGTTGCTTCACCTTGTTGGTCTCCACATGAGTTTGCAGGTGCATTACCAAGTAATACCAAACCACCCCATTGGCCAATTGCTGTCTCGCTACCCGTAACATCTTGAATTGATGTCATCGTAATTGGCTGGCTTGCAGTGCCTACTGATTCAATTTGTGAACCTCGACGCACAACTAAAAAGTCATCACCTGACTCACCAATAATCGTTGTACCTTGCTGAATATAAAGCGTTGTACTATCTGCGCGGTCATTACCCACAGCAGTACGACCACTCACAATCCAATGTGCATCATTAGTTAATGAAACATCAGCAATCAATGTTGTATCAGCACTTAAGCGATACACTGGTTTATCTGTTATTGCTGGAAATTCACTTGAGACATCCGTTGCTAAGCCTTGAACAAGTGCATTGTCGATATCAGCAGGGAAACCCGTAGTTCCATTTTGAGAATCATCACGCGATGATGTTTCATCTACTGTATCACTGCCACCTTCAACAACATTAGTAACTGTATCGCCTTCATTTATTGTTGTGTCGCCTTCAGATACAACTAAGTCACCACCACAACCCGCTAATGATATTGCAGTTGCAATCAAACTAACTTTAAATAAGTCAGATAATTTCATTGTTCACTCCGTTAAAGTATTTAATTATTTTGTTAAGTGCTTTAAATAAACTCAAGTCACCTTAAAACATTAAGTAATGCTTTAAGGTCACTTGAGTTATCAGCAGCGCCTACCTTACGGTAGCTATATGACATTACAGTTACACTTTAATAAACATAAGATGACAAAGTTATTTACATAAAATTCAAGTAGTTAATTTATTAAAAACATAAAAAAACCACACTAAAAATAGTGTGGTTTGGATTTGCGATTATGAAATTATATTTAAAAGTTATTACTAAAGCTTAAAGCAGTGCCGTTCTTAATGTTTCTGCATGCACTTTCTCGCGCTTTACATATTTAATCCATTGCTGCGCTAAACGCTGTGATTTTTTATGTTTTTCGGCTTGTTCAAATGCTAAAATTGAGGCATCAAAATTTTGTAAGTTGTACTGAGCCATACCCAAGGCTACAAATGCATTTGATTCAAAATCAAGTGAACCTTTATTAAGTGCTTTACGCGCTGCGTCGGCCGCTTCCTCGTATTGCTCAGTATTAACATACACTTCAGCTAAGCGTTGATCATACTTACCACTGGGTGATAAATCGGCTGCTTTTACAAAGTATTTTATTGATTTTTCGTCTTCTTTTGCTTGGATCATCGCCTCAGCTACAAAGGCATAGTTTTTAGCGTTTTGCTCTGCAATCCCTTTTTCAATCGCATCACTCATAACGTCTGCGGCTTTAAATGCTAAGCCGTTATATAAATACACTTGCGCTAATTGGCGTAGATCAGATTTAGACGTTAAAAAACCTTGCTGGTAAGCTGCTTCAATAATGGCTAGCTGCTTTTTTTCTTGCCCAGTTTCGCCATACATACCCGATAACTGTACCCAGAACTCAGGTTTGTTATAAATCTTTACCATACGCTCAAGTACTTCAACAACTTTGTCAGTTTGATTAAGCGAGTAATACATTGCACGCTGCAGCACTAACCAATTTTCTTTAGGGGCTTTACCTTCGCTGTCACTTAAAGCAATAACTTGAGATATATACTCAAGCCCTTTTTTATAATCCTTTAACTGATAGTATGTTTGAGCCCTTAACAAGTAATAGCCTTCTGTTTTAGGCTTAGTGTTAATAGTGTCCCAGTCATCTAAAAATGCAATTACCTTTTTGTAATCACTATTAGCCATTGCCAGTTGAGCCAAGCTAAACGTAGTACTTAAACGAAGTGACTCAGGAATGGCCTCCTCTGCTACGACCTTTTCAAACGAAGCTATCGCTTTTGGAAAATCGTTTTCGTTGTAATAAATAAACCCATAAAAATTATGCATCATCGCAATTTCGTACGAGTTCATGCTCGATGAACGCTCATTAATGCTATCAAGCGCTTCAAGTCCACCTTTAACATCGCCATCATCAGCGAGTTTTTGTGCACGTGCGAGTTGGCTGTAGACCTTTTCGCGTAGCGCTGGTACACGTTTTGTTTTTTGCTCTTGCTCAGCATATGCCGTAGCTACATTTAACCCTGGCATTAGGCTTAGGGCACTTGGTACAACAATACTTGTACTTATTGCAGCAGTACAAAATAGTGTTAATTTTAAAAATGTAGCTGTAGGGCTTAATTTCATAACAGATTTAATAAATAGTTTCATAATCGCCTCGCATTTCTGTCCGTTTACTCGTGGTTAATTACTAAATTAATCGCTAATTTGGAAAGATATTTTGTTCTGAACACCCGCAACTTCAACGGCTTCACCATTTACTACGCGCGGTTTATATTTAAATTTAAGGGCTGCATCCATCGCCGCTCTATCAAAGAGAGACTCAGGCTCTGCTTTAACCACTTGTGGGTCTCGCACCGTACCTTGCTTAGTTACTGTAAATTCAACAATAACGTAGCCTTCAATGCCACGTGATAATGCGCGACGAGGATAAACAGGCGCCACTTTAACAATGGGTAAATACTCACCATCACTTGTTTCAAGTGCTAAACCACCGGCTAAATTTACATCTGCATCCACATTGGCGCCAAAGTCGAAGTTATTAGCGTTCGCAGTCGCGTCGCTATTTTGCATTTGCGGCGATTCCATTGGCGGAGGTGGCTCTTTAGGCGTTGGTGGCTTTTGTGGTTTACGTTCTTTTTTTTGCACGCTTTCTTCTTTTTTAAGCCTGACAAAATCAAGTACATTACCCTTGGCGGGTTCACTCATTACACCTTCGCCACCAGTAATAAGTGCCTGCATGCCTAAAAACAACATAAAGGTCACTACACCGGCTATAACTAATGCTACTAAATAACGCATTGCCTGCCCTTATGCTTCTTGAGCCGCAATCGACACATCAAACACACCTGCTGCGCGTGCTGCATCCATTACTTTTATTAAAGTATCGGTTGTTGATTTTTTATCAGCTTGAATAACAACGCTACCTTGCGGGTTTTCTGCTTTTAAACGCTCAATATTGGCTTGCACTGCACGTATGTCAATTTGACGTTTGTTAATCCAAATTTCACCCGTGTCAGAAATCGCCACTAAAATGTTTGCACGTTCTTTTTTAACAGCAGTTGCTGCTTCAGGGCGGTTTACGTCAATACCCGATTCTTTTACAAACGACGCTGTAACAATAAAGAAAATAAGCATGATAAATACAACATCTAACATAGGTGTCATGTTTATTTCTTCAGCTTCGTCTTCTTGCATTAAATTACCTAAAGGGGCTCTCATTTTTTATTCTCCTAGGATGAACGGCTTTAAATGGGCCGCTTATCAAAATTTTGCTTAATGGTCTAAAACCATGCTGTCTTGTAGTAGCTCTACTTCTCGCTTGGCTTTGCGTTGTAAATACGTTGAGGCAAATACACCCGATAACGCACCTACCATACCCGCCATTGTTGGAATAGTTGCTTTAGATACACCCGATGCCATTGAGCGCGCACTGCCTGTGCCTGTAATTGCCATAACATCAAATACTTCAATCATCCCTGTTACTGTGCCCAATAAGCCAAGTAACGGACATAACGCAACCATTACGTTAATAAGCGGTAAATTAGTATTTAGGCGCATACTTGCACGCGAGATCATCGCTTGGCGAATTTGCTCTGCATTCCAGCTGTTACGCTCACAGCGAGAACTCCATGTGCTTTTAGCGTCTTTTTTATAACCACGAAAACCATTAAAAAAATAAATAAATCGCTCGAGTATCAATAACCACATCGCGAAGATTAACACCCCGATGACCAAGAGAACTTGGCCACCAGTGTCGAGAAAATCACGGATAGCATTGATTGAGTCAATCAATAGCACCATGGCTTATTCTCCTTTCTCACTTCGCTCTGCAATAATACCGGCGCTTTGCTCTTGTAATATAAGCAGTAAACCTTTTGAGCGAGTATTAAGTAGCGTGTAAATAAATACGGTTGGTATTGCAACAACTAAGCCTAATACGGTTGTTACTAGTGCTTGAGAAATACCACCAGCCATTAGTTTAGGGTCGCCAGTACCAAATAGTGTAATTGCTTGGAAGGTATTGATCATACCGGTTACCGTACCAAGTAAACCTAATAGCGGTGCAACTACCGATATAATTTTGATAAGTGTTAAGTTACGCGTTATTTTTGGCATTTCGCGTAAAATAGCTTCGCTTAATTTAAGCTCTAACGTGTCGTAGGCAACATTTGGGTAGTCATCTTTAACTTTCATAACACGACCTAGTGGATTGTCATCTCTCGCTACGCTGTCTTTTAGCTGGCGGCGAATTTTCCCACCAACAAGTAATAGCGATACAAAACGCTCAATTGCAATTAATAATGCAAGTAAACCTACACCTAAGATTACGTAACCAACAGCGCCACCTTGATGTACTTGCTCTGCAGTATCTGGGGCTTGAACGAGTAAACCTAAAATTGAACCACCTGTTGGGTCAAGTGCAAACTGCACAACACCTGTTTTAGCGTCTTGTAAATCGCCCGCTGTTGATGTGTAGCGCGATACTGGTTGGCGAGTTAGTTCGCTTAGTGTATTCGTACCTGGGTTGTATTCTAAATATTTACCGCCCGATATAAGGTTAAAAGCACCTACGCGAACAACTTCTTGCTGTGCTTTATTACCACCTTCGACTATAACCGTAGTATTAAAGCGACTTACTTTGCCTTGCTCGGTCATTTCGCGTTGCAGCTCGTACCACACTTTTTCAATATCGTCGATTGAAGCAAGCTTTGATGTTGAGCCCATTTTTTGAGCGAGATCGTCCATAAAAGCACTTCGCCCCGGAATTTCTGCCGATACAACCGATGTTGCAAATTTATTGCTTGAATCACCAGCAACTTGCTGAAGAACGCCATATAGTTCTTTAAGTGATCCCATACGCTTTGATAAAGTATCGGTTAAATTAGCAAGCTTAATTTCGTTTTCTTCAAACTGTGTTTCTAATCGCTCTGATTCACCAAGCATTTGACTGCGTTTTGCTTGTGTATCTTTTAGCATTTGCACTTGTTCGTTTTGACGCGAGGTAAATTCTTGCTCTCGTTGCTTGTTTTGTGCGCTTTGAACCGATTTCCCGTCTTCGATTGATTTAAGTAACGAGTCAAGATTCATTGACTCTGCCGCGATACTATTACCTGTAAAACCTAGGCTTAGTGTAAGGCTTGCAGCAAAAAGAGCCTTTTTTGTCATTTGAGTAAACAATTTCATTTTTAACCTCTTATTCTGCTGCGTGTACTGGCAGAGTTAACATATCTGGGGCAAGTTGCTTACGCGCTATGCGAAGACCTTTGTTAATTTGGCTTATAGTAGAGTCAGGAAGCGCTACAAACGTTTTTGTGTTTGTATCCCAACTACCTGCTTGCTTGCCATCGCGCGTTAAATAAATAAGCTCTAAACGACCAATGCGTAAAAAGTCTACTTCTCGCTCTTTACCACTTACTTCTAATAGAGCGGTATATGCTTCAATGGTACGCCCGTAATCAACTTCCACTTGATAAGCTTCCAAAACACGGCGAAATTTCTCGCTTGAGGTGATATCAGCGCGATCCATCATGGTTTTTAATGAGGCTAAACGTTTTGCACGCTCATCTTGTAGAAATGGCACGTCGAGTGATACAAACTGCTCAAGGCCTGTGATCATACGCATCATTAAAGGTGTAATTTGACGTTCAATAATAGAAACCTGATCCATTGACAGGTTTAACGATTCCATCTCTTCTATTTGATTATTTAACTGTTTAGTTAGCTGAGCGTTGTAAACAGCTAAACCGTCAATTTCTTTATTGAGGGTTTTAAACTGCTGTAAACGTCCTTGCATTGAATCTGCAATCTTGTCTATTTTTATTTGTGATTGCGCAGCTGATTTATTAATTTCACTGCTTTTATCAATAACCTTATCTAAATCGTTTGCGTGTACTGCTGCACTTGCGGCCACAATACCAGCTAAGATTAATGGTTTAACGCCTTTCATCGCATACACCTTTACTCGTTAGTTAGCGGATTTGCTAGTTTGTTTTTTTAGGTCATAAACTTTGTTATATAAATAATTTATGACTTAATAATTTCAATGAGCAGGAGTTTATAGATGAAACATGACAAGGATGTTGCGCAAAAAAGTCGCTTTTATGACAATGGTAATAATTAAGACTTACGAGGAGGTTTTTAAGATGATAAGAGCATTTGTTAACCAAATGCCCTATAAACAGGCTGGGTTATTTTAAAATTGAATTAATTTGATTAAGGGAATAATGCCAATCGGTGTAATTTATTTCAATTGGGTATGCTTTATTACCTTTAATAAGCACTAGTGAGGGAAAACCTTGGATTGGTAGTGTACGAACAAAGGATAACTCAGCTTTAAATTCATCATTAAGCTCGCTTGACGTTAGCTGCGCGGTAAACTCATTTTTATCTAAGCCAATTTTTTCAGCCAAACTAATTAATGTACTTTCATCTGACGGGTTTTGCGCATTTAGGTAATAAGCATTTTGAATTGCAGCTACCATTTGAGCTTCTTTATCTGCTTTGCGCGCTATAAGTGCAGCTCTACATGCGGGATAAGTTGAACGCCTTGGCTGGCAATCGCGCCAAAAGTTATAATTAAATTTCGTACCTAACTGCGCTGAAATTTTATGCCAAGTACCCTCAAGCATCTCTTTCATATTTTGTGGCATTGGGTCTTGGCTATCAGGTGCTAATCCACCTACTTTATATTCAATTGCTACTTTACCAGCAAGCTCTGATTTTAGCTTAAGCCAGGTTGGTGAGTAACCCCAACACCAGCTACACATTGGGTCATGAACATATATTAATTTACTTTGAGACATATTAATCCTTCAACTAGTTCGAGACGACACTATTACGACCAGCAGCCTTTGCACTATAAAGAGCTTCATCAGCTTGTTTTAACGAATCATCATAATCAGTTACTTTATTTACTTGGGAAATACCAATACTACAGGTGATTGAAATACGCTGCTTGTCATCAGTAAATATAACGTGCCCTGCGACAGCCTCTCGAAATTTGTTTGCTATTACAGTGGCTGTAGTAACAGTAACCTGCGGTAAAATAACAACAAACTCCTCACCGCCATAACGGGCCTTTAACGCAGTTGCCAAAAACTGTGATTCAAGGAGCTTAGTAAATTCAATCAATACCGTATCACCAAAATCGTGACCATGCGTATCGTTTAAAGATTTGAAGTTATCTAAATCAATTAACAAAATTGAAAAAGGTAAGTACTGCTCTGGGCGTGTTTGGGCAAGCTTTAAAAAATGAGAGGTAATAAAACGTCTGTTTGCTATGCCAGTAAGGGGGTCGGTATAAGCATCTTGTTTTTGCTCTAGCGTAATATCGGCAATAGCCATGTGGCTTTTATGCCTAAAATACTCACCAATAAATGAGAATAAAAACACCATAGAAAAGGACGCTATAAACCGTGTTTTTTCTACATTGCCATAGCTAACTTGACCCAAGTCAGGGCCGTATAAAATAACAATACAAGAAAACAGTAAAGTAAAACCTAACCAAGCACCCAATCTGACCCCTAAAGATGCAAACGTCACTACAGGATAAAACATAAGCCAATATAGCGCGGTGTTATCTTTACCACCGGTATAAACAAGTGCAACAAACATCATGCACACAATGCTCATACTTATTAATGCCACTACTTGAAGATTACCCGTTTTTATAAAGTAGATAGAACAGCTTATATTTGTAATGTTAACGATAATTAATGAAGCAGTGAGTATCGGTGAGTAAACCTTATAATTCAAAAACACTAATACTGCGATCACCACAATTGATATCCCAATCATGGTAAATAAAGAAAACGCTTTGCGTTGCATGTCTGAGCTATAAACACTGTCGATATTTATTAGACTGAGCCAATTTGGTTTATTCACATTTTTTTTAGTCATTAATTTTATACTTTAAACTTTTGAACCATATTTTCTAAGGCACTAAACTGCTGTTTTAGTTTGGTACATTCGTTAAGCGTGTCATTTAAGTTAGCCTTGCCTTGTATAGAAAGCGCACTAATTGTTTGAATATCAGTATCTAATAACTTAACAACTTGGTTTTGCTCATCGGTTGCACTGGCTACAGAATGATTTGCATCGTTAATTTGCTTAATAGCTTGTATAACATGGCTCATTAAATTGCCGACGGCATCTGCTTGTTGTACGCTTTTTTCACTGTCTTGAAGGCTTGTTTTCATAAGCTCTACAGCAAGGTTTGAGCCTTTTTGTAACTGGCTCACCGTGTCTTCAATTTCTTGCGTTGATTGTTGAGTGCGGTGTGCTAATTGGCGTACTTCATCTGCTACAACGGCAAAACCGCGTCCTGCCTCTCCTGCTCTAGCGGCTTCTATTGCTGCATTTAGTGCCAATAGATTAGTTTGCTCGCTTACACCTTTAATAACTTCAAGCACTTGCCCAATACTGGCTGTGTGCGTATTTAAACTGTTTATAGTTTGCTGAGCTTTCTCCATATTAGCTGAAAGCTGGTGGATGGTTGTAACACTGTGACTTAACGCTTCTTGGTTTTGTGTTGAGTGCTCATCTGCATTTTTAGCAAGCTGCGATGCACTCTCTGCATTATTTGAAATATCCATTGATGTAGCTGAAAACTGGTTAATAGCCGCTGCAACACTATCGGTTCGTTTACTTTGATCATCATACATAGACAGCGATGAATGTGTTTGTGATACCAAGCTCTCAATAGCTGTATCTAATTGCTCTGTTGACTCTTTTACTTGCTCTATTGAATGCTGAATTTTTTCGATGAAAATATTAAACGAATGGCTTAAGTCGCCAAACTCATCATCATTTTCAACGGTTAAGCGCCTTGTTAAATCGCCTTCGCCTTGTGCTATATCTTTAATGGCATCGTTTAAACGGTTCATAGGCTGCATTAAATAGCGTAATAAAAGCTGCATCATAATAATGATAGTAATGATCCCTATCACCATAAAAACAGCCGCAGTTTGGCCAAAGTTAGAAACGCTGACATACGCTTTATCTTTATCTATGACAACACCTAGGTACCAATCTACGTTTTCAATACCACTGATTTTTGTAAACGAGATAAGCTTAGACTCTCCGTTTATCTCGTATTGGGTAAACTCACTTTGCAAGGGCGTATTAGTACCAAAAATGTCTGATGTATTTTTTAAGTTTAACTTAGCATTAGGATGGCTTAACACTTGACCTTTGTTATCGAGTAAAAAACCATAACCGAGACCTAAAAAATCAATATCGTTAATAATTTTAGTCACGGTTTGCATATCAATATCGGCACCTGCAACGCCGCTAAACTGGCCATTTTGTAGCATGGGTACTACCGCTGAAATTGTAAGCTCGTTAGTTGTTACATCAATATAGGGAGTTGTAAATGCGGTATTTGATTTGTTTTCGACTAATTTGTACCAAGGGCGAGAGGTCGCATCAAAATCAGCAGGTAAAACGACTGATTGATCGTTTAATATAAACGTGCCGCTGGATTTACCGATATACGTATTTTTAAAGCTTCCGGCAAGCTCTGCAGTATTTAATTGTGAAAGGGTGAGTGCTTTAGAATCATTAGCTTTATGGGTTTTAGCAATTGATATAACAATCGCCAACTTTGCATTTAACCAACTCGCTATATTTTGTGAAACAGATTCGGAATTTTGTTGTAATACCAGGCTTAACTGCTGCTCTGTTTGCTTGCGCATCGCAATGTAGTTATTAAAAGTAAATAACCCTAGCACCAAAACCAAAATTAAAGAGGCTGCAATAGTCACTTTGGAAGTAAATTTCAACGAGTTAAGCATATACATCCTTTTTATTATTTATCTTTATTATCCATACAGTTTTAGCAAAAATTTAGCTAAATGTCCTAATAAATAAGGCTTGCGACTAGGTTATTAGATAAAAATAAGGATAAAGGATTAAAAAACAAAAGGCTGTAGGGGGTAACTGACTAATATTGAAATAAATTGTGACTCGTATTAATTGCTTATGGAACGTTCCTATTAAATGTAGCTTTATAAGTGACTGAATACGTATTCAGTCACTCTTGTATAGTCTGTTATTTCCACTTATTTGCTAAGCGAACAACATTTAATCCGTACCATGCAATAAATACATAACATAGCATTGGAACAAAAAAGCTTTGCTGTATATTTACTGTGTCAGCTATAAACCCTTGCAGTAATGGTACAAGTGCACCACCTACAATAGCTAAGCACAACCAACCAGAACCCTTACTGGTCAATGATCCTAGTCGCTCGATTGCAACTGAAAATATAGTCGGGAACATAATTGAGTTAAATAAACCAATTGCCAATACTGAATATAAAGCGACGTCACCTTGAGTAAAAATGGTGATCAGCAATAGCGCAATAATACTAAATGCATTAAATGCGATCGCCTTAGAAGGCGCTATTTTTTGTAATAATACAGAGCCAATAAAACGCCCTACCATTGCCCCGCCCCAGTAATAACTAATAAGTGCAGCCGCAGTATGCTCTTCAAGTCCTGCTATGTGCGCCTCACCAAAGTAGTTAACTAAAAAGCTGCCAATGGCAACCTCCCCACCTACATAACAAAATATAGCAAGTACACCCATAGTTAAGTGCGGTGCTTGAGTTAATGAACGAGATTCTACTGCAGCATTATTTTCCTCTTTATGGGCTTCAATTTCTGGAAGCTTTATAAAGGCAAATATAATAGCGATAAGTAATAAGGCACCAGCAAGCATTAAATAAGGCACTTTTACAGACTCAGCAGTTGCTGCAGAAGCAGCTAGACTACCTGCTGTACCAAAAAATAATAAACCACCTACATAAGGCCCAACGGTAGTACCAAGCGCATTAAGTGCTTGTGCCAAATTTAAACGAGAAGAAGCTGTTTTTTCGCTCCCAAGAGCAGCAACATAAGGATTGGCAGAAACCTGAAGCACCGTTACACCAGCGGCAAGTACAAATAAGGCGCTCAAAAATAGCCAATATTCATGTACTACAACAGCAGGATAAAACAACATGCACCCAATTGAAGCCACAATTAAACCAGTTAAAATCCCTTTTTTGTAACCAAACTGCTTAACTAAAATCCCCGCAGGGATAGAAACAATAAAATAAGCACCAAAAAAGCAAAACTGTACTAGCATCGCTTCAAAAAAGCTTAAATCAAATACGCCTTTTAATCGTGGTATTAGTACATCGTTTAAAACAGTAATAAAACCCCATAAAAAAAATAGGGTCGTCATTGCAGTCAGTGGAAACAGATAATTTTTATTTGGCTGTTCGTTGACCGCGAATGATTGATTTGTATTTATTTCACTCACGTCGTTTTCACTCCATTAACAAGTTGAAAACGATTCTACATGTTTATATATAAATTAGTCAGCGCAACAAAGGAACGTTCCAATTTTATGGCTTGCATTGAGTATTTGTCGTATTGATAATACGGTCTATCTCGCCACTATTATGAAACTGATAAAGCCCTTCATTTATGTCCTCTAAGACTAAAAGCCATTTAGGTGTAAGCTTACTAATAGCAAAATATAAAGGGTTGTATTGCAGAGGAATGCTTTCTTGCTCAATAGAAGAAAGCAAAGATTGTTTTTCAGGTTTAGTTAAAGAAGAGTACGTTACAGAGAATTTAAGAACTTGAGGATCGCCTATAATCAAATCAACACGTTTAGTAACCAGAAGTTGAACAAGCTGTAAATCATCAACAGAGGTGATAACTTCAAACTCGCCATTGTCCATCATGGCATCAAACTCAGGCGTATTTTGATACCCACGAACAACGCCAATTTTTTGCCCTTTAAGCGATTTTAAGTTTCCAGTGAAACGGTCTGTATCGCCTTTCCTTTTTAAAAATGCAATTTCTCCACCTTTAAACGAATTAGATAAACCGAGTAATTCTCGACGTGTTTTACCATTAACATAATCGGAGGGGGCTGTATCTTCTATAAAATATTCAGGCATTAATATATCAGCTTTGCCTAGTTCTACATTTCGTACAGCTCTTGCCCAAGGCAAAAATTCAATATATACGCTGTAGCCCTTACTATTTAATAGAGCAATTGAAAATTGATAAACCCAGCCTTTATTACATAAATTATTACCAATATAAGGAGGCCAATCGAGTGTGGCTAAATGGAGTGTTTGTTTGGGGTTTTTCGCTTCATAGAGCACTCCTGATTTGTGGTAATGTCCAGTTAAAACATGTTGAGTACCATTTTGATAATACTCAACTGATGTTTCAGCAAAACAATTACTACTTGTCAGTAATAATATAAAATAAAACCAGCGCATTTTAGTATCTATTTATGATTTATAATGTTTTTAAGTTTAGTCAAAACTAACATTTTTGCACAAATAAACCTTAACTAATCAGCTTTTTTGCCACCTCATTTTATTGTTTGTATCACGAGAGCTAATAATAGTATCGTCACTACTCTCAACGCCGCCTAATTTAGCTAAGCGATCATACAAAACAACATTACAGGTAGCCGCTAAGTTCATGCAGCCAATAGTTGGAATATATACCACTTCATCACACCACTTTAAAACGTCTTTTGGCACAGAGCCATCTTCAGGGCCAAAAACATAGAACGCATTTTCAGGGTGCTTAAACTCAGGTAAAGGTGTTGCACCTTCAATAAGCTCAATAACAACAACGGTTGCGCCCTCTGGTTTTACCGCTTCTAAACTATTGGTTTCAGTTAAAGGGATACGCTCAAGTGCGTTCTTAGTATCGGTATGAAACTTTTTAGCGTTTAAGTAACGATTACCGGTAAAAAACACTTGTTTGGCGTCGTAACAACCTGCTGCACGCAATACACCGCCAACATTAGTCGGGCTTTTAGGATTGATTAAACCAATTACCGCTTGTTGTTTGCTCATTACTCAGCGTCCTTTGTTGGCCACTCTGCAATGTACAAATCAAAGTCGTCTAGCTTTACATCGCAATCTTTTACTGTTTTGTCTTTTACAGAAATACCTAGCTCATGCATCTTTGTTTTATCGCCACTATTTAATAATGGGTGCCAAGAAGCCAAACCCCGGCCTTCATGTAAACGACGGTAACTGCAGCTTTGTGGCATAAAAAAGATGTCTTTAAGGTTTTCTTTTGTGAGTTTTACACAAGAAGGAACAAGCGTTTGGCGGTTTTCGTACTCGCTACAGCCACAGGTGTTGTTATCAAGATACTGACATACAATATTAGTAAATATTAATTGCTCACCTTCGCGTAACTGATCGGTGGCGGTAAATTCGTCTTCATCTTCGCTATCAATAAACGTATTTAAACAACATTTTCCGCATCCATCACAAATGGCTTCCCATTCGTTTTGACTCATGTCGCTTAAGCTTTTTTTAAGCCAAAATTGTGTATTTGCTAATTGTTGATCAAACATAGTTTACTCGTGCCCCCTAAAGAGCGCGCATTCTACCGTATTGCTGTAAATGGCGCAAAGCCAATACCCTTTCAAAGTACAGGCTTTGCGCTACAAATTAGCTTTGAGATTTAACCCAACGCTTAATTTTTTCCTCAAGGATTGGCATTGGCAATGCGCCATCAATTAATATTTGCGTGTGGAACGCTTTAATATCAAATTTATTGCCGAGTTCTTTTTTAGAAAAATCACGTAATTCTTGAATTTTAAATTGCCCTAACTTGTAAGAAAGCGCTTGGCCTGGCCATGCTATATAGCGCTCTACTTCAGCAATTACATCACTTTTAGCCATAGACGAATTTGCAAGCATGTAGTCTATACCTTGTTGACGCGTCCACCCTTTTGCATGAAAACCAGTATCAAGCACTAAACGCATAGCGCGTAATTGCTCATCCGATAAACGCCCGTACCACATATAAGGGTCGGTAAATAAGCCAAGCTCTTTGCCTAAGCTTTCTGCGTAAAGCGCCCAACCTTCTGCAAACACAGTGTAGCCACCAAATTTACGAAAATCAGGTAAGCCCTCTATTTCTTGCTGAAGTGCTATTTGAAAGTGATGGCCCGGGGCTGCTTCGTGAATTGATAAAGTTTCGAGTAAAAATTTAGGCTGCGCTTTTAAGTTATAAGCATTGATATAAAAAATACCAGGGCGAGAGCCATCAGGTGCCGGAGATGCGTATGATGCACCTGCTGCAGACTGCGCTCTGTATGCTTCAACCGCTTTTACAACGTAAGGTGCTTTGGGTGCGATGTTAAAAAGCAGAGGCAAACGCGCGTCTATTTTTTTCTTAACGTTTTCATATGCCGCAATTAACTCCTCAGGCGTGTTGTAGTAAAATTCATCTGAATCACGTAAATGGTCAAAAAATTCAGATAACTCACCTTTAAAGCCTACGGTTTCTTTTACTTTTTTCATTTCGCTTAGAATACGCGACACTTCACTTAAACCAATGTCATGAATTTCATCTGCAGATAAGCTAAGCGTCGTGTTTTTCTTAATTTGGTATTCGTACCATGCTTTACCGTTTGGTAAGTCACTATAACCAACGCTTTCTCGGCTATTTGCAATATACTGATTAGCTAAAAAGTCACTCATGCTTCTATAAGCCGGTACTAAGTGCTGCATAATCAATTGACGATACTGCGCTGTAATTTTTTGCTTTTGCTGTGCGCTAAACGAGTTTGGTAATTTTTTAATTGGTCCCCAAAATAGTGAGTCTTCAGCATTTTTAACTACATGAGCCGCAAATTGTGGCTGCAGTTTTTCAGCAAGTGGTTTTGGTAACGTAATACCTAGTTTAATGCCTTGCGCCATTGAGCGCTCTACACTGGCAAGCCACTTTACAAAACCTTCGCTACGCGAGATAAAAGCAGTGTAATCTTCAACGGTATTAAACGGCTGAGCACTTTGACCTGAACCAAAACCTGCAAAGGTGTTATGCGCACCCGCCATTTGGTTAATTGGTAGTAAATAATCAGGAAACTGCATGCCTTCTAATTTAAGTGCAAGGTCGCGCTCTAATATTTCAAAACTTAAAAGCGACTGCCCTGTTAACTGTGCTTTATCTATAAAGTTTAAGCGCTGTTGATATTTTTTATAAAAAGCCGCTTTTTTAGCTCTATTTTCTTTTGAAATCTCAGGCGTGAATTGATCGTTAAACTCGTTACGACCATTATACGTTGCACTGATGGGGCTGTATGTGAGCGATTCATCGTAATACTGCGCAACAAGTACATCGAGCTGTTGCTCTGCCGAAAGCTCTGAAACAATACCTGCCGATGCGTTAACGGTGTTTAACTGCGCACTGGTATTAGTGTGTGTACTAAGCTCAGTATTCATACAGCCACTTAAAGCAAACATAACGCCACTGGCAACTAATGCTAATTTAATTGATTTCATGATAATCCTTTTTAATATCGTTTTTTAATTATGCGCATTAAACCGTGCTTAATAAAGAAATTACGATAGATTGCATTCATCGTATTAAATTTGCACTTTTATCTGAACTTGTTACATTTCTATTAATTCAAATATGATTTAAAAGAAAAATAAAATGAAAAAACAACTACTCAGCACCTCTATTGCCTTACTTTGCTTAACCACTTTTAATACCCATGCAGTTACATACCTATCGGCTAAAGCCATGGTTAATGTTGAAGATGGCACGCTCATTAAATCGCCCTTGATTACTATTGATGATGGTGTAATTACAAACATTGAACAAAATAAAAAACCAACGCTGACTAAAGATGATGAACATATTCAACTACTTGATTTAACCCTTATGCCAGGTTTAATGGATATGCATGTGCATTTAACAAGCGATCCAACTGTGCCGCGCAGTGAACGTTTAGGCCAGTCAGTTCCTAGAATGGCAATTAAAGCGGCTCATTTTGCTAAAAGAACCTTAGAAGCCGGATTTACAACAGTTCGTAATGTTGGCGCTGAAGGTTACAGCGTTATAGCAGTGCGTGACGGCATAAATGCAGGTGACATAGTTGGCCCTCGTATTTGGGCTGCAGGCCCATCACTCGGAATTACTGGCGGGCATTGTGATAACAACCGCCTACCTCCTGAGCTTAAATATACTTCAAGTGGCGTTGCAGACGGTCCATGGGCTGCGCGTATAAAAGTACGCGAAAACATTAAATACGGGGCAAACGCTATTAAGTTTTGCGCCACAGGTGGAGTATTTTCAAAAGGGACTAAAGTAGGTGCACAGCAGTATTCTTTTGAAGAAATGAAAGCCATCGTTGATGAAGCCCATATGCGAGATTTACCTGTTGCAGCTCATGCACACGGTACAAGCGGGATTAAAACAGCCATTAAAGCAGGTGTTGATAGCGTAGAGCACGCCAGCTTTTTAGATGACGAAGCGATAGCCCTTGCCAAAGAGCATGGAACTTGGCTTTCTATGGATATTTATAACACCGAATACACGCTAACTTATGGCGAGCAAAATGGCGTAGACGAAGAAAATCTAAATAAAGAACGCCAAGTATCAAAAAGGCAACGTGATAGCTTTAGCCGTGCTGTAAAAGCGGGTGTGAAAATGGTCTTTGGAACAGATGCAGCAATTTACCCGCACGGAGATAATGCAAAACAGTTTAGCCGCATGGTTGAATTTGGCATGACAGAACTACAAGCCATTCAAGCATCCACTATTAATAGCGCTAAGTTATTAAAAATGGATACTCAGTTAGGACAAATTAAAACCGGATTTGCAGCTGATATAATTGCTGTAAAAGCAAACCCTCTTAAAAACATTAAAACCTTAGAGTCAGTACCCTTTGTTATGAAAGCAGGTGTTGTTTATAAAAACCAATTGTAAATACAAGCTATTAAGGCTGAGCTTACTTAGCCTTAATAAACCCCTCAGCCATCTCAAATATCCTATAAAAGGTACACCGTACCCTTATTAGGCTTGGTTTTGTGTATTAATTATCCGAACAGTTTTATTTAATCAAATAAAATGAACTTTCTATTCACTTTAAAAACAATAACCATTATCATTCGCGCAAATTCAATAACGCGAATAGTTATCACTCTATGAAAACGTTTCAGTACTCTCTTATTACTCTTGCTTGTTTAAATGCAAATATGGCATTTGCCCAAAATACACAAGTTGATGCTGATATTGAACGCATCAGCGTATACGAAAAACAAAACCGCGTGGTGATGAGCTCAGGTCTTGCTACTAAATCAGACATGTCTTTAATGGAAACACCTGCACCGGTTGTGATTATTGACCGTGAACTTATTGAATCTCAAGGTGTAGATAGCCTACAAGATTTAGTTAGAAACGTAAGTGGTTTAACACAAGCAGGTAATAACTACGGTATTGGTGATAACTTAGTAATTCGTGGTTTAGATGCAAACTACACCTACGATGGTATGTATGGTGGTGCAGGCCTGGGTAATACATTCAACCCAACTCGTTCACTTACAAATGTTGAATCTGTTGAGGTTTTAAAAGGCCCAGCAACAGGTTTATATGGCATTGGTAGTGCGGGTGGCGTAATTAACCTAATTGAGAAAAAGCCAGAGTTTGAAGAAAAACACAAAGTATCGGCTGAGCTTGGCCAGTGGGATAGCTATTCATTATCGTTTGATAGCACTAACGCTATAACAGATGACTTGGCCTATCGTGTAATGGCTAAAACAGCGTCAAGTGACGGCTTTCGCGATTTAAAAGAAGATCGCGACGAAATTTATACTTCGCTTAAATACGTGCTAAACGACAGACAAAACATCATGCTTTCTGCAGCATATATAAAAGATGAAATAGCGGTTGATTCTATTGGTCACCCTATTCGTATTTACAATGCAGAAACTGCAAATGGTTTAAGCGCGGGTGAAGTAACCGGTGCCGATTTAGTAAACGATCCGACAGGAAGCGGCGTACAGTTAAGTGATGCACAACGCGACCAACTTGCTAATTCGCTATCTGCATCTGATGGATTAACACCTTATAGCTTTGGCACAAATGGTATTATTTCACCAATGGCTGATGCTAACGAAGGTGAAGAACTGCGTTTTAAATTAACGCATAACTATTACATTACTGACGATTTGTTTTTAAACCAGCAGCTACAGTACCGTAACTACACATCAAGTTTTGCGCGCCAAACAGGTGCTTATAACTACGTTTACTCTACTCGTGATGGAATTATTAATAACGACCCTCGTGCTCCATTAGTTGAAGACGGTGTACTTTACCCGTATGCAGCACGTCGCCAAGAATACCGCCAAGTAGAAGCAGATGAAAAATCATGGCAGTACTTTTTAGATTTACGTTATGACTTTATGTTAGGCGACGTAGATAACGAATTACTTGTTAACGCAAACTACGAAGATAGAGATATTCGTTTTAAACAATTCTCAATATGGGATCAAGATTACGTACTCACAAACGATGCTGGTGATGTAACGTACCAAGGTTCATTGCCGTATATTTACGATATAAGAGAACCAAATTGGCCATCTGGCAGCTTTGATGACTTCGATCCACTTAAAACCAGCGACTACAATAAAAAAGTACAAGCATGGGGCTTAGGCATTCAACATGTTGGTTATCTTACTGAAGAGCTTACAACGCGTATTGGTGTAGCATATAACCGAATTGAGCAAACTTACGAGCACTTTGGTGTAGATGAGCGCTATAGCTCAAGCCGCGCAGAGCCAACACCTGAAGCGAGTACATCAGATTCTGGCTTAACGTATAACCTGGGGGCGACGTATCAGCCATCTGAAGATTTATCTGTATTTGTAAATCATTCAAAAGGCCGTACAGCGTATAGTGTATTAGGCTCTGTGGCGGGTAATGAAGCAGACAGAGAAGATTCTGAATCAATGAGTAACGATTTAGGTTTTAGATTTAAAGCGTTTGATGATCAGCTACTAGCTTCTGTTGTTATATTCGAAAGCTCTCGTACTAATTTAGAATACGCAAATCCGCTTTATGACGCTTTAACATCAGGCTCAAATGTACCTGAAAGCTATTATGATGGTAAAGAAGAAACAACAGGTATTGAACTTGATTTAAACGCTTACTTAAATGATAAATGGAAAGTAAACGTAAACGGTATTTATCAAGATGCACGTGACAAAAGTAATCCTAACAGCAGCAGTTACGACACACGCCAAAAAGGTGTACCTTACGTAACAGCAAGTACATGGGTAACCTACTACGCGGATATGTTTAATTTACCTGAAGCTGTAAATATAAGTGGTGGTATTACATTTGTAGATAACAGAAGTACTAATTCAAGTTCATTCTCGATTCCTGATGGTTACGTACCAAGTTACACGACTTACGATACAGCGGTATCGTATACAACGGATAAATGGCATATGCAGTTAAACTTAAATAATTTGTTTAACAAAAAATATTACTCAAAAGCAATGTTTTTAGGTGGTATGCCAGGCGAAGAACGTAATGCAAAACTAAGTTTTAGTTACACACTTTAACTAGTTAACCTGAACTCTGGATAATAAATCTATCTCAACCAGAGCTCAGGTTAATTAAATACTTAAAAAGCACGGTTTTCTAATTTAGAAGCCGTGCTTTTTTGTGTTTTATAAATGCTTAATCTAAATTAAATAGTAACCACTATGCGACCGTTAATTTCACCTTTGAGCATATCATCAAAAATTTCGTTAATGTCCTCTAAGCGTTTTTCTTCAATAATCGCTTTTACTTTACCTTGCGCTGCAAATTCCAAGCATTCTTGCAAATCTTTACGTGTACCAACAATAGAGCCCACTACTGACACGCCATTAAGCACAGTATCAAAAATAGGAAGCGGCATATCCTCTGGAGGTAATCCCACTAATACACATTTACCGCCACGGCGTACACTCTTATAAGCTTGTTCAAACCCAGCTTTAGATACCGCAGTACACACAACGCCATGCGCGCCACCTACTTGTTCAAAAATAGCTTCGCTAGGAACAACTTCTTTAAAATCGAGGGTAATATCTGCGCCTAGCTCTTTAGCAAGCGCGAGTTTTTCTTTACCTGTATCAACAGCTATTACATTAAAACCCATTGCTTTAGCGTACTGTACTGCTAAATGACCAAGCCCGCCTACACCAACAATAGCAACCCACTGCCCAGGTTTAGCACCGGATACTTTTAATGCTTTATAGGTTGTAACACCTGCACAAAATAATGGGGCAGCTTCAGAAAAGCCTAATCCCTCAGGTATTTTTACAACATAATCACCATGCGCTAAACAATATTCTGCATAACTACCATCAATAGAATAGCCAGTATTATGCTGCGATAAACACAGTGTTTCTTTGCCATCTAGGCAAAACTCACAGTGCCCACATGCACTATAGAGCCAAGGAATACCCACTCTATCGCCAACTTCTAAGTGCTTAATGTTGCTTCCAACTTTATCAATAACACCAACTCCTTCATGCCCTGGAACTAATGGCATTTTTGGCTTTACCGGCCAATCACCATGACAGGCATGTAAATCGGTGTGGCAAACGCCACAAGCGGCTATTTTTACTAAAACATCGTTTATTCCAACCTCAGGAATTGGCAGATCTGTTATTTGTAATTTACCTTTGTATTCATTATTAATTGCAGCTTTCATAGTCATTCCATCGTATGTGAAAAAAAATTAAAAATAAGGATTTATTTACGTATTTTTGTGTACAACATATCCCAATATAGATGTATAAATATTAATCTAAATCATACTTTAGTCGTTAAAATCAATTTATAAAATGGCTAAGAACTTGCTATCCAAAATGAGCGTGCTAGCATTTACTTTCTGAAATTACTGAAAGTTACTAAGCTATGAGTTTATCCGAAAAGAATTTTGCCTTTGTAATGCATTGTGGAGAGATGGGCAGCCGCTGGGGATTCAATCGTACGATTGGGCAAATGTGTGGTTTGCTGATTATTACTAAAAATCCAATGACAGCCAATGAGATTGCAGATGCGCTTAGTATTTCTCGCGGTAATGTAAGCATGGGTATTAAAGAGTTGCAATCATGGCAATTAATTAAAGTGCAGCATATTCCTGGCGATCGAAAAGAGTACTACGCCCCTGCTGGCGATATTTGGGATATGGCAAATCGCGTATTTGAAGAACGTAAAAAGCGCGAAATTGAGCCCACCTTAACATTACTACGCGATAACTTATTAGATGAAGCCAGTAACGACGATGAACTTTACGCACAAAAACAAATGGGGGAAATTCACAACCTACTTGAAACTGTCACTAAATGGTCATCAGAGCTGCAACGTTTAACACCAGAGCAACTTAATAAGCTGATGAAGCTAGGTTCTGGAATTGGTAAAGTTATTGACTTAAAAGATAAGATATTCAAAAAAGAATAAAGCCGCAATTGCGGCTTTATTTTTATGTATATTTTAATAATTAGATTTTTGGATAACCAATTCTATCCGACAAGTAACCTACGCTAGTAGCAAAGTAATACGAGCGATTCCAATGCATAAACACTTTGTAGTTATCGTACGCTAAGTACATACGGCCATTTATATCATCAGGCATAACCAGTGCAGCACGTACGTCTACATTAGGTAAATCAGAACCATCAGCTTTACGAACACCCAGTGCTTGCCAATCAGCTAATGAGCGCTCTGAGTCATTCCAATATTCTAACCACTGCTTACGTGTTTTAGTACCGCGTACTAAAACGTATTTACTGTCAAAGTTTTCAGGTAATTGAACTTGGCGACCCCACGTAAGAGAGTCGTTCCACCCTTCTTGCTTTAGATAATTAGCAATTGAGGCAAAAGCATCTTCCTTTGTGGTCCAAATATCTTTGCGACCATCATTATTGTAATCAACCGCATAAGCGTTGAACGATGTAGGCATAAATTGTGTTTGCCCCATAGCACCTGCCCACGACCCTTTAAATTTATCTAAGGTAATGTGACCCGATTTTAAAATATCCAGTGCAGCCCAAAGTTGGCGTTTATAAAGCGCTTCTCTGCGTCCATCAAAAGCAAGTGTAACAAGTGACGAAATAACATTATGGCCACCTTGAATGGCGCCAAAGTTACTTTCAAGTCCCCACAATGCCACTATAAAGCGTGCTTGTACGCCAAACTCTTTCGCTACTTTTTCAAGTACATCTTTGTTTTCTGCATAAAGCTTGCGTGCGCGGTCTATTTTCCACTGTGGTACGCGTTTTGGTAAATACGTTTCAAGGGTTTCTTTTACTTCTGGCTGGTTTTTATCAGCCGAAACCACTTTTTCTTTATATGTTGCTGTTGCAAAAGCATCATCAATAAGTTTTGCTTCATAGCCTTTTGAGATGGCTTCTTGCTTTAAATTTGCTAAATAATCTTGAAATTCGGCCTGTGTTTTTGCCATCACAGATGAGCTTAAACATACACCACATAATATAACGATAAGTTTTTTAATCACTATCAACTCCATTTTCTTTTCGTAACTGACTTAGCAAATTTTGTTCCGGTGGAGGAAGTTGTAAATAATAACCCTGATCACTTAGTGCACCTTTTACAGCTTCTAAATCAGACCCACCTAAATGCTCACGTTTTGCTAAGTTGATGATCATCACATAAAGAGGTTGACCAAACATAGCCATTAAAGGTTCCGGAACTTTGTCAAAATCATCTCTTTTTTCAACAAATAAGAACGTATCCGCTTTTTTCTTACTTTTATATACTGCAGTGAGCATTATGACCCTATAAATTCTTGCTTAACAATGCCGCACACTATAACATGAGAGTAATAATAAGTTAGAAAAATTAGATTAGAAATTTCAATAAAGGCCCTATTCAGCCTACGTTTATCTAAAATTAATTTCTAATCAGACAATTCAATTGAGCGTGTATGTCGGACCAAATTTTTGAGTTAAAAGGGAATCTTTTTACGTTATCAGTTTTGCATCTTTATAGTACTGATATAAACCTTTTAGCAGAACAACTATATATAAAAATAGCCCAGGCCCCTAAGTTTTTTGAGGGTGCTCCTATTGTTGTTAATTTAATTGAAATTAAAAACAGTTCACTTGATTTTGTACACTTAAAGTCATTAATCGAGCGTATGAGCTTTAACGCTGTTGGTGTATGTAATGGCTCAGATGAGCAACATACACAAGCTAAAGCTGCTGGCTTATCTGTTTTGAATTATTCACAAGACGTTAAGAGCGAACCTGTTAAACAAGAGGCTAATACGTCGATTGTAGAAAAAACAGTGCATTTACCAGCGCAAATTATTAGCGGTACAGTTCGTTCTGGACAACAAGTGTATGCAAAAGATAGAGATTTGATAGTACTTGGCGCGGTTAGTCATGGTGCTGAAGTTATTGCCGATGGAAATGTGCATATTTATGGCACGCTACGCGGTCGCGCTATTGCAGGCGCAAAAGGTTTTAAAGAAGCACACATTTTTTGCCAAAAACTTGAGGCCGAGCTGGTTTCAATAGATGGTAACTACTGGATCAGTGATTCACTACAAGGTGAACATTGGGGAAATGCAGTGCAAATACAACAAAAAGACGAATCATTAGAAATTTCAGCTTTGGTTAAAGGATAAATCTCATGGCAAAAGTAATTGTCGTTACCTCAGGTAAAGGCGGTGTTGGTAAAACAACATCAAGTGCTGCAATTGGCACAGGCTTAGCGTTAAAAGGCTATAAAACAGTTATTATCGACTTTGATATTGGTTTACGTAACTTAGATTTAATTATGGGTTGTGAACGCCGTGTTGTTTATGACTTTGTAAACGTAATTAATGGTGAGGCAAACCTTAACCAAGCGCTTATTAAAGATAAACGTGTAGATAAATTATTTTTACTACCCGCTTCACAAACTCGTGATAAAGACGCATTAACTCGTGAAGGTGTTGAACGCGTATTAAACGAATTAAAAGAAGACTTTGATTACATTGTGTGTGATTCACCAGCAGGTATTGAAGCTGGCGCTATGATGGCAATGTACTTTGCTGACGAAGCAATCGTGACAACAAATCCAGAAGTGTCGTCAGTTCGAGATTCGGATCGTATTTTAGGTATTTTACACAGCAAATCAAAACGTGCTGAAGAAGGCCTAGAAAACATTAAAGAACACTTACTATTAACACGCTATAATCCTAGTCGTGTTGAAAAAGGTGAAATGCTATCGGTAGAAGATGTGCAAGATATTCTGTCAATCCCACTATTAGGTGTTATTCCTGAATCGCAAGCGGTATTAAGTGCTTCAAACTCAGGCCAACCTGTTATATTGGATACAGAATCTGATGCAGGCCAAGCTTATTCTGATGCAATTAACCGCTTACTAGGTGAAACCGTCGATTTTCGCTTCTTAGACGTTGAGAAAAAAGGCTTATTTAAACGGATTTTTGGAGGTTAACGTGTCTTTACTTGACTACTTCCGCTCAGAAAAGAAAAACAGTGCGTCACTAGCAAAAGAGCGATTGCAGATCATTGTCGCGCACGAGCGTTCTCAACGAGGAACGCCGGATTACTTACCACAATTAAAACAAGACATTTTAGATGTGATCCGTAAATACGTGAACGTAAGTACCGATGCAGTTCAGGTTCAGTTTGATCAGAACGAAGACGATTTAGCCGTACTTGAGCTAAACGTTACGCTACCTGATGAAGAAAAGAAGTAATTGAAGAAAGGGCGCTTTATAAGCGCCCTCTTTATTTTCGCAATAACTTTCTAAATATGTACGTTTTAATCCCCTTCGTGCAATTAAAACTTTTAACTATGTAACACAAAAATTATAGATAATACCAATTCGCTTAATTAAGTGATCAATTTTGAGGATGGAAAAACGTGTTGATAGCTAGGCAAAAAATTCGCTATTTAGTTGTTCTAAATGAGATTTTTTTAACACAGGTAACGACACGTTTAGCGCCGCAAAATGATTAAGTATTATTGCGGATTGGTATAAGTATTACACAGTAAAAAAAATATCTAGTCTTAAGTATCCCATTCTTTTAAAGCGTCTTTAACGTAGGTATATCGCCAAGAGCTCAATAAATCAGGCTTTATATGACTCTGTTTTTGCTCATTAGTTAACTTCCAATTCCAACTAATCAGTTGATTGACTTGCTTTTTAGAAGCCATAACATCTTCTGGAATATTATGCTCTTTAGCTACTTTAGTGATTTTTTGTTTTATATCTTTTGCTACTTTTTTATAAGTAGGAAAATCAATTAAGCGCTTAAGTACATCAGGGTGCTGAGCATCTGGAACTTCTTTGGCAGCTTCAATACACTTTATTATATCTACACCAGAGCGATTAACTTCAATAGCTTCAACACCTGGAATTTGACGTAGAGCATTTAAACTTGAAGGACCACGTTTGGCAATTTCAGTCATGTTATGTTCTTTTAACACAAAATTAAGCGCCAAATTTTTCTTGATAGCTTTATTTCTTCGCCATACAGCAAGCTCTTTTAACACCGCAAGTTCGTGCGGTTTAAGTTGCCATGCATTTTTAATATCTTTATATAAAAGCTCGTCAGGTGTTTGAAATGCACGTTTTTTGGCAATCAATTCACTTTCGTTTATTACAATGTCAAAGAAGCCAGCGGCATTAATGCGATCGATAATCAGCTCAAAACACGGTAATAAGTAAAAAGTATCAGCAGCCGCGTAGTCTAATTGTTTTTTAGTTAACGGGCGTTGCAGCCAGTTAGTGCGTGACTCGCTTTTATCTATTTCAATACCTTGCAGCTCTTTTACCATAAGAGCAAAACCCATACAGTTACCTTCACCGAGTAGCTGCAACGCAAATTGTGTATCAAATAATGGGGCTGGGACAAAGCCTGCGTACTTTTGAAAAACTTCAATATCTTCTGAAGGAGAATGCAGTACTTTTAAAACCGCAGGATCTTTAAGTATTTCCCAAAAATCAAATAGTGAAAGTTCTGCTAATGGGTCAATAAGCGCTAAATGCTCACCATCAAAAACTTGGATAAGTGCAACTTCTGGATACAAAGTACGACGACGCATAAACTCAGTATCAATAGCTAAAATAGGTTTATTTTTTATTTGTTCAACAAAAGTGTTCAGTTGATTTTGGGTTTCGATCAATTGGTATTGCACTTAATCTCCTACAATAAAAAAGCCGACATATGTCGGCTTTTTTATAGGTTGCTAATCTTTCAAGGCTCTTCGGAGTATCTTACCTACGTTAGTTTTAGGTAACTCATCCCTAAACTCTACCAGCTTGGGGACCTTGTAATTAGTTAAATTATCACGACAGTGACTTATTATATCTTTTTCAGTTAAAGAAGGGTCTTTTTTAACAACAAAAACTTTAACTTGTTCACCACTTACATCGTGAGGAATACCAATAGCAGCAACTTCAAGCACACCTTCGTGCATAGCCACTACCTCTTCTATCTCATTAGGGAAAACATTAAAGCCAGATACGATGATCATGTCTTTTTTGCGATCTACAATAAAGAAGAAACCTTCATCGTCATAAGTTGCAATATCACCTGTTGCAAACCAGCCATCTTTTAAACATTCAGCTGTTGCATCTGGTCGCTTGTAATAGCCCACCATAACCTGCGGGCCTTTCACACACATTTCACCCGGTTCACCTTTAGCGGCCTCTTCACCGTTATCAAGTATTAGCTTAATCTCAGTATTAGGCGCAGGCAAACCAATAGAGCCGTTGTATGCTTCTAAATCATAAGGACTAATAGTTACTAATGGAGAACATTCTGTAAGGCCATAGCCTTCCATTAATTTTGAGCCAGTCACTTTTTGCCACTTTTCAGCAACAGGACGTTGCACGGCCATACCGCCACCAAGTGACATTTTTAAATGACTGAAATCAAGCTCTGCAAAACCTGGTGTGTTTAATAAACCGTTAAATAACGTATTAACACCAGTAATAGCAGTGAATTTATGCTGACCTAGCTCTTTAACAAACCCAGGCATATCTCGTGGATTTGTGATTAATATATTTAAACCACCGTACTTCATAAATGTTAGGCAGTTAGCTGTTAAGGCAAATATATGATAAAGCGGTAAAGCAGTCACAACCACTTCTTCACCACGGTTTAACACTTTGTCTAAACAACCTGAAACTTGTTCAAGGTTACCAACCATGTTGCCATGGCTCAGCATTGCCCCTTTAGATACACCTGTTGTGCCACCGGTGTACTGTAAAAATGCAAGATCAGACAAGCTCATTTCAGGGCGCGTATATTTAGCTTCATCTGCAGCTAAAACGTCTGAAAATTTAATTGTGTTAGGCAAGTTGAACTTTGGCACCATTTTTTTAATGTGCTTCACGACAAAGTTAACTACATGCTTTTTAAGCCCGCCAACCATATCGCCTACTTGCGTGACCACAATATGCTTAACATCAGTATGAGCAAGTGACTTTTCAAGTGTGTCAGCAAAGTTTGCTAGGATGAAAATAGCTGTAGTGTCAGAGTCTTTTAGCTGATGCTCTAATTCACGTACTGTGTAAAGTGGGTTAACATTTACAACCACACAACCTGCACGCAAAACACCTAAAATTGTGACTGGTGTTTGTAGTAAGTTAGGCATCATTACGGCAACTTTGTCACCTTTTTTAAGACCCAAATCATTTTGAATATAGGAAGCAACTTTTTTTGTTGCTGTGTCTATTTCATCGTAAGACATCGTTTTACCCATATTCGTAAATGCAGGTAAATCGGTGTAGTCACTAAAACTTTTTTCGAACACTTCGAGTAACGAGTTGTAATGCTCAGGATCGATTGTTTCAGGCATACCCTCTGGGTAGCGCTTAAGCCAGATTTTTTCCACTCTTAGCCCCTGTTTATAATTATATTTTTATTAACCTTAATCTAAGTAAGGCGCTTTAACAATTGAGCAAATACTCTAATGCAGGAATAATCCCACATTTAACACAAACTTACAATTAACATGCACCATTTTGCAGCATAAAGTCTTGAATATGCTCAAAACAGTGTTCACTGCTTTGCATGTGGCAATGATGCCCACCATCTACATTAATGACCTTCAAGCTATTGTAATAACTAATATACTTTGCCAAATTTTGTTTTACAAACGAATAACCTTCGTTACCTAAAATTAATTGACATGGTGCAATTAAATCTTTTATTGCACCAATACATTGCGCCTCATCAAACCTAAAACCTGAGTGATTTTTGAGCTTTGGATCTGTTGTTAGCACAAAACCATCTCGAACCTGTTTTATATTTCGCTGCATTAATAGCGTAATAAGCTCGCTATTTAAATCGGTTGTTTGAGCGCGTGCTTCATAAATAAGTTCTTTCGATTTATAAATTCTCGACTTTTTATTTTTTAAACGTGCTCTATTTAGTACCGCACTTTTTAACTGTTCACACACACCTTCACTCGGGGTTGTAACACAACCAATTCCCTCAATAAAGGTAACAGACTTTACATAATCGCTAAAGCAGCTTGCAAAAAGTCCTGCAACCATAGCCCCCATTGAATGACCTACTAAATGTACTTTTTTAACACCAAGCGCATTTATAAGTTGGTACACATCATCAATATAATCAATAAAATAATAGTGTGCATCATCACTTCGCCAAGACGATAAACCGTGCCCAACAAAGTCAATGCAGTACCAAGTGTGTTTTGGGTTAACGTTGTTTAACATTGGCATAAAGCTATGGCAGTTGTCTAACCACCCATGCAACGCTATTACTATTTCGTTCCCTGAACCTACTTTTAAGCCATGAATATTTAAATTATTGGTTTCAATATTAAATGGCTGCACGGTAAGTCCTTTATTAATTTAGAGCATCATTATTTATAGCATACAAGTTGTCAGACCACTAACTTAGAAAATGGTGCCAAATTCACGATTTAATTATCTTCCTGGTATCAAATATAGCACTGAGTAGAAAACCAAACTCAATATTTTCAATAACTTAAAAATGGAGTAATAAGCAAAGTTTTTTTAACATATTAATTTTGAGTACCTTTTAAACAAATAAAAGGTGAGAGCACCATATATAGATAGCTTATAACTAGTATAATTTAAATAAATAGAACTAACAGCGTTAACTACAATTCTATGTATATAAAATCAAAGTATAAATTATAAATATCTCAGATATTCATTTATTTATCATCCTATCTGTATACAATATCAGCGGCTATTAAATAAGGTACACTCATAAGGTACAACCATGAAAAAACAGATCAGCTTATTGGCACTTTTATGCACCGCTTCTGGTGCTTACGCAGAATCAGCACCTAAAAATGTAATTTATATGATTGGTGACGGCATGGGTCCGGCTTACACCACGGCTTATCGCTATTTTAAAGACGACCCTGCAACAAAAGAAGTAGAAGGCACGGTTTTTGACACTATTTTAAAAGGCATGGCTCATACCTACCCTGATGACCATACTTATGTAACAGACAGTGCTGCGGGTGCTACAGCGCTTAGTAGCGGTCATAAAAGTTATAATGGCGCAGTTGCTGTAGATACAGACAAAAAACCAGTTAAAACTATGCTTGAAATAGCAAAAGAGCGTGGTATGACAACAGCGCTTGTTGTAACGTCACAAATAAACCATGCAACGCCTGCTAGCTTTACAGCTCACAATGAATCTCGTTACAACTATGATGATATTGCTAACGATTATATTGATAATAAGATTGCTGGTAAATTACCCGTTGATTTAATGCTAGGTGGCGGTACTAAATATTTTATTCGTGATGACCGTAATTTAGTTGAAGAATTTAAAGCGGCAGGTTACCAATACGGTGACGATATTAATAATCTGGGCCAAATTACACAAATACCTGCCATTGGTTTGTATGCAAGCAAAGGCCTGCCATTTGCACTTGATATAAACCCAACTCGCCTTACTCAGTTAACATCTAAAGCGCTTGGTTTACTAGATAACCAGAACGAAGAAGGCTTTTTTGTGATGATTGAGGGCAGCCAAATTGATTGGTGTGGTCACTCTAACGATATAGCCTGTGCGATGGCTGAAATGGACGACTTTGCTAAATCAATCGAAAAAGCAAAAGCGTACGTTGATAAAAATAAAGACACTATACTTGTAGTCACAGCCGATCACTCAACGGGCGGTTTAACTATTGGTTCGCACGGCCAATTTAAATGGGAAACAGACGTAATTAAGGGTGTTAAGGCAACTGCTAGTAAGTTAACTGACAAACTTATGGAGTCTAAAGACTTAAAACCAGTATGGACTGCTAACACCAATATTGAATTTACAACCGAAAACCAAATCAAACTTGAGCAAGCTAAAAAAATGGGCGAAAAAGCGCTTAATTTAGCTGTTAAAAGTATTATTAGTGATGCGAGCTTTACTGGCTGGACAACCGGCGGACACACCGCTGTAGACGTTCAAGTATTTGCCTATGGCAAAGGCAGTGAGCAATTTATTGGCTCACAAAATAATACTGATATTGCCGATAAGCTAATTGGCTTTATTGAACAGTAATACCAATCCGCAATAATACTTAATCAATTTGAGGGGTTAAATCTGACGTTAACTACGTTAAAAATTTCTGATATAGAACAACTAAATAACGAAATTTTTGCCTTGTTATCGACACGATTTTCTTCCCTCAAAATAGATCACTTAATTAAGCGAATTGGTATAATTTCACCTCGTTTTTAACACAAAAAGCCCGAACACATGTTCGGGCTTTTTATTAAATTTTATCACTGTATTTATCTAAACGTTTGAATGAGCTTTAAGCGTATATATCAACGCCTATTAAATTTTGTACTTCGGCTCTGCGTTCTAAATTTGCAAATTCAGTATAAGTAGAAATCGCTTTGCTTACTTGAGCTGTCGGTTGGTCGTAAATTGTTTGGCTGTATTCATTGCTTTTAGCACTGCTTTTAAACAGTTGATTAGCCAGTTCGACGCCCTCGACACTGCTTTTTACATAATCGGTATTCGTTTTTTGAGCAGCCGGCTGGTCTAATAAACTCTGTGGTTTATTAGTAACAACTTTAGTAGGGCTAACCCTACCCGGAATATCTCCGGTAAAAAAACCTGAACCAATAGGCAGCGTCATTACGCGTCTCCAACCTTAATATCGCATAAAATTATGATTTAAAAACAACCAATTTGCAAATAATATGATTACTCACGTCCTGGTAGCTTTTTCCACGTTACCGTATCGCGCACATATTTAGGTTGAGCGTCACTCGCTTTTACAACGTCACCCGCTAAAAACGCGGCTTCAACATGCGCTAACATATAACGCGCATCAGGCAATGTAATATCAGTATTAATTGTCACGTTTTCAAAGTCATTAAGCGCATCAGGATAGGTTTTAAAGCCCGTGCCTACCGCTACAGATGGCTCATTGGTCGCTATATAATCATTGTTTAGTAAATCAGGTTTTATAACGCATTCTTGGTTAACTAAAAGCATTAGATTATTTTGCGCTTGGTAATGTGCAAAGTATATCTCCCCCATACGCGCATCTATGCTTGGATAAACACTCACACTACCGTTTTGTTCAAACGCTTGTTGCGCCATAATAGCCAAAGTAGACACACCTACAAGCGGCAAATTAGTTGAATACGCTAAACCTTGCGCTATTGCTACACTAATACGCACACCAGTAAAACTGCCCGGGCCTTGCCCAAAACCAATGACATCTAAGTCTTTTAATTTACAGTTTGCTTTAGTTAATAGCTCATCCACAAGTGGAAGTATTTTTTGGCTATGTTGCTGCGGACATTCTTCAAAATGATGAAATGTTTGGCCCTGAAAATGTAAAACAATTGAAAGTGCTTCAGTTGAAGCATCAAGGGCAAGAATATTACTTTTGATCATTTTATTACTCTAATTAATTTGTTTTAAAAATGTATTGGCATCTTCTAAGCTTCGCGTGCGGCGCATCGGCGGTAAGCTTTTTAAAAATACTTGGCCATATTGGCGTGTAACTAAGCGATTATCGCATATTACAAGTACGCCTTTGTCTTTACTATCTCGAATTAAACGCCCTACACCTTGTTTTAGCGCAATAACAGCCTGCGGTAATTGTATGTGTGAAAAAGGGTCTTTTCCCTGCATTTGGCAATCTTGCATTTTAGCTTGAAGCAATGGATCGTCAGGGGCTGCAAATGGCAATTTGTCTATAATAACACAGCTTAATGTGCTGCCGCGTACATCAACGCCTTCCCAAAATGAAGCCGTGCCCAGTAATACAGCATTACCATGGCGAGTAAATTTCTCTAAAATAATACGCTTAGACATTTGCCCCTGCATATAAACTGGGTAGTCTATTTGTGTGGTGAGCCCTTCGGCAACTAAGTGCATCATTCGATAGCTCGTAAATAACACAAAACAACGCCCTTGCGCTGACTTTATAAGCTCAAGTGTTAATTTTACAATTGCATGGGGCATATTATCAGCGTGCGATTCAGGTAAGTAACGCGGTAAACACAGCAACGCCTGATTAGGGTAATCAAACGGGCTATCTACCATCATGCTTTGCTTTGGTTTTAAACCAAGGCTTGCATTAAAGTGCTCTAGTTTGTTGTCGACCGAAAGTGTTGCTGAAGTAAATACAAAGCCTGCGCCCGTGTCTTGCATCATTTGAGCAAACTTAGCTGATACATTTAATGGCGTTATATTAATTGTTAAATAACGGCGCGTTGTTTCATACCAATAACTAAAGCCGGTTTGGGCTGTATCAAAAACCCGCTCTAACTGTCCTTTAAACGCAAGTGCACGTTCAAATGGATGCTCAATTTTGTCGCTTCTATCTAGGCAAAGTTTAAGTACTTGATAAACAAAATCTAAATCACTGATCACACGATGAAGTGCCGCGCATATTTGTTTATCACTTAGCTTTTCTCGCCAATCGCCTCTACTGCCATCAACACCAAACTGTAATCGTAAATCAGCAACGCTTGTTTCAAGCTTATTTAAGCTTTTACCTAGCTGCAGCATATCGGGAATTTCGGCTCTATAAATAGCACGTAAATCATTAATTAAATCCACCAGCTTTTTAGTACTAATACTCTCACCAAAATAATCACTGGCAATTTCGCTTAACTGGTGGGCTTCATCAAATATATACGCGTCAGCTTTTGGCATAAGCTCAGCAAAGCCACTTTCTTTTACGGCCATGTCGGCAAAAAATAAATGATGGTTAATAACAACCACATCAGCATCAGCTGCTGTTAATCGTGCTTTGCGTATATAACAGCTTTGAAAATCTGGACACTCTTTACCTAAACAATTATCGGCGGTTGAATTTACATAAGGCAGTACTTTCGCGTCATCTTCTATACCAATGCAATCGGCTAAATCGCCTGATTGCGTTTCACTGGCAAACTTAGCCACCATCGCTAGTTGGTGCATTACGTCGGAGTCATCAGTAGGTACATGCGCAACATGCTGATTAAGTCGGTAGGTACATAAGTAATTGGCACGCCCTTTTAATAAGGCGGTTTTTTTAGAAGCACCTAGCGCTTTCACTAATTGAGGTAAATCGCGGTGATATAACTGTTCTTGTAAGGCTTTAGAACCAGTCGATATTATCGTTCGGCCTTTTGATTTAAGTGCAGGGGCTAAATATGCAAATGTTTTACCAGTACCCGTGCCTGCTTCAACAACTAATTGCGAACTGTTTTTTAATGCATCTGCAACAGCTACTGCCATATCAATTTGTGGTTGGCGAGGCGTATATCCATCTAACGATGACGCCAAAGGCCCGGTTGCACTAAACAGCTGTTTGATAATACCAATCACTTTAAAATAAATAATAGCGGGATTTTACGTAAGCAAAGCATTTAGGGCAAGTAATTACAAAATCGACTTTTATTTTATGATGCAACACACGTTTCAATAATGTGATTAACCACTAAAGTTTACAACAAACACTGTATTTATAACGTACATTTAATTTAATAATGACAATATTTACAAAGCCACATTTCCTATTAACTCTTACTAAAAACAATCCTCATTAAAAGCTATATTTAGGCATAAATACTGTGACTCTCAAATATTACAGGAGTAACATACGCGGGTTTATAATCCTCCTTTTTGTGTGTCGTTTAAAAAATAGTTAAGGTTAATCAATGAATGCTTGGTACCTCATTTGTTTTCTCTCTGCAATTGCAATTTTTATAGCCTTTGCAAACCAGTACATCCTCAAAATGCAAACTACTATTGCCATTACTACCGGCTCTGTGGTTATTTCTTTATTACTGATTATTGCAGTAAAATTATTAGGCGATCAGAACGCATTAGCAATGACCCAAATTGTTTCCAGTATTGACTTTAACGAGTTACTACTTAAAGGCATGTTGGGGTTTTTACTTTATGCGGGTGCGCTCGAAATAAACCTACTTGCCCTGCGTAAGCAGCGGTGGGAAATTACTGCCCTGGTATTATTTTCAACCATTGCTTCCACATTTATAGTGGGTTATTTGAGCTTTTATTTATTTTCAGTTTTTGGTTTTGATGTCCCTTTTATTTATTGTTTACTGTTTGGTGCGCTTATTAGCCCAACCGACCCTATCGCTGTACTTGCTATTATTAAACAAATGCGAGCGCCAGAAGGCATCTCAGTTCAAGTAGAAGGAGAGTCGCTATTTAACGATGGTATTGGTTTAGTTATATTTACCACTATATTTTCTGTTGCTTTTTATGGCACAGATGCACAATTTGGTGACATAGCAGAGCTATTCTTTGTAGATGCAATAGGGGGCATTGCGTTTGGTTTAGTCATTGCATTAGTTGGCCACTTTTTAATTATTAATAGCCGCGATGTAAATATTCGCTTATTAATTACCTTAACTATCCCAACAGCAGGTTTTGCTGCAGCAAATATTTGGGAAATATCTGGCGCACTTGCCATGGTAACCAGTGGCATATTAATGGGTAATATTACCCGCACTAAAGCAACCGAGCGCACAGGGCCTGAAGATACCCGCTACGTAAAAGATTTTTGGCATGCAACCGACAGCTTTCTAAATGCTCTACTGTTTTTAATAATAGGTATGCTAATAGTCACTATGCCAATCACGCTTGGAGAAATTGGTTTAGGCTTATTAATGGTACCTGTTGTATTACTAGCACGCTTTATAAGTGTAGGCGCACCATTTGTAATTTTTAAACGCTTTAGAACTTACGATAAACACAGTGTTAAAATTTTGACCTGGGGTGGACTACGTGGTGGCCTTGCTCTGGCAATGGCGGCAGCAATCCCACGCGAGCAAGTTTTTGTAGGCGGTTCAGACCTACATAACCTAATCGTTATTGTTACTTACGTAGTGGTTATATTTTCTATTATTGTACAAGGCTTAACTATTTCGCCGCTTATTCAAAGTAGCATTAAGTCAGCTGAGCAAGCCAAGTAATAAATGCTTTGTCTGCAACACATTCAGTAACCAAGTTATTATAAAAATCACTTGGTTACTGTTACTCATGTGTTACAAAAACACTTTAAAGTTCTATAAATTGTTATCCTTTTTATTTATCTGCTTTGTTTAAATTAATCCGCTTGAAATGCAAATGAAAACAATTATAATTTTGACTTTTCCTCTACAGGGCTTTTCGATGTCCATAAATAATTCTCACATGTTTTTAAATTTTGTGTCTCTGAGCAAACGACAATTTCAATGTTTTTTTATGCTTTTTATAATGGTCATGGCAAGCTTTAGTGTTTCAGCCTCGCCTAATGAGCAAACAAAAATAAAACAAATTGCACAGCTTGCAGAGTATGTAGGTGTTGATTACGTGGCAGCTGTTGGGAATGGTGAAATACTTGATCCTGACGAATATCAAGAAATGACTGAATTTTCGCACGTTATTATTGAGCAAGCTGGACAGCTATCAAGCCAAACAAATGAGTTTGATACAGTAAAGGCACAAGCTAAAGCCCTGCATACAGCGATTGCCAATAAAGCGAGTGTTGCCGATGTACGTGCAGCAAGCTCAGCGCTTCGTGAGTCGCTACTGACCTTTATGCCGCAACTATCGTTACCTACATCACTACTTCCTGTCGAGCAAACTAAAGCGCTTTTTGCTGCTAACTGTTCAATGTGTCACGGCCCAAGTGGTCAAGGCGACGGCCCGCTTGCAAAAAACTTATCGCCAGAGCCTACCAACTTTACCGATGAAGAACGCGCAACTAACCGCTCATTAATGGGTTTATTTGACGCTGTAAGTAATGGTATTAACGACACGCCAATGGTTGCTTTTACTCAATTTAATGAACAACAACGTTGGTCTTTAGCTTTTTATGTAGGTAGCTTGGCATTTAAAGATGTTCAAAAACCACAAAATCTAGAGCAAAACATTACCGCTTCGCAGATTGTAAACTTAAACCCTGCACAATTATCGGCAGGTCAAAGTGAAGCACAAGCACATTACGTTAAATGGCTTCGTGGTAATCCAGAGCAACTATTTACCGGTAAAAAGAATCCGATAACGGTTACTCGCACGCAGTTACTTGCAGCGCAAGCCGCGCATGCTAAAGGCAATTACTCACAAGCAAGTGATTTAGCAATTAGCGCTTACCTAGATGGCTTTGAGCTTGTTGAAAACAACTTAAATGCCTACGACGAAACACTGCGTAAAAACATCGAAGTACAACTGATGAACCTGCGCCAAACATTTAAAAACGAGAAAGATACAGCCATCGTTGGCGAAAAAGTAAGTGCAGCGCTAGCTCAACTCGCTAAAGCAGATAGCATGCTAAACGAAACCAAACTAACTGATGGTGCACTCCTCTCAGCGAGTTTAGTTATATTACTACGCGAAGGCCTAGAAGCACTCCTCGTTATTATTGCCCTTATGACCGTACTTATTAAAACTAAACGCCAAGACGCACTTAAATATGTACATGTTGGTTGGGTAACCGCACTTATTGCTGGTGGCTTAACGTGGGCTGCGGCGCAAACATTAATAGAAATAAGTGGTGCAAGTCGCGAAGTTATGGAAGGTGCTGGTGCATTGTTTGCCGCTGTAATTTTACTTTATGTTGGCGTATGGATGCACAGTAAAACCAGCGCGCAGCAATGGCAAAAATACATCAAAGACAATATAGATAAGCGTCTTGAGTCGGGTACATTATGGGGTTTAGCAGGGCTTTCGTTTATAGCCGTATACCGTGAAGTATTCGAAACTGTATTGTTCTATCAGTCTTTATTAACGCAAAGCTCGCCTGCCCAATATTCATCTATTGCTTCGGGTTTTGCGATAGCTGTAGCAATACTGGCTATTATTACGTGGGTATTAATTAAGTACTCAATTAGATTACCGGTTGCTAAGTTTTTTGCCATTACCACTTACCTATTATTTGCACTCTCGTTTGTGCTTATGGGCAAAGCCGTTATTGCATTACAAGAGGCCGATATAATAGGTATTACTCCGCTACCAATGAGCTTTGATATTGCATGGCTTGGTATAAAGTCAACATGGCAAGGTATTGTGGCTCAAGTATGTGTGTTCGCTATATTTAGCTTTTATATATTTAAAAGCAAAAACCAAGAGTAATGCCTATCTGCTTAAGAGTTTAAGCTAATTGGCATAAGCAAAATACATAGTAAAAAGGCCCGCAAGGGCCTTTTTGAGTTAATTGCTTATGTATTTAGTAAAGTTGGTATTATCAAGCCCATGTATCTAAATGGGTGTTTTCGTCATCATCTACGTTAGACTTTTTTTTACTATTTTGATCATCAAGCATATTGAGCTTTTTCTTTTTTTGTAACTCACGCCTTTTTTTATTCTCTAGTTCAACTTTTTCAGCGGCAGCCCCACTTTGCACACCCGCAATATGAAAAGCACTTTTTGACTCAACTTCTAGCCTAGTTATTCTTCCTAAATAAGGGATCATAATATCCATAAGTACTTCCTTATTTTTTCATTTTATTCATTAACCACTTGGTTTGAGTGATAAACAACCAATTGTTGGCGAAAATTGCGCTTATTATCTTAATATTATCGACAGTTATAACATATGCTTTAATTAAGCTAAAAAAAACTTGCCATAATATAGCTGTTTATGTTTTTATGAATGCGAAATTTATTTAAACAGATAACAACTGAACGTTACTATATCAACGAGCAGTTACATAGGATAAAAAATGCGCTTAAACCTGACAACAGTACATCATCACCACCATTCACCGGAATAACCTGTCAGGTCTTTCGCTGAGAGGTTATTCCTAAAAGGAACCTCTGGCGATTCAAATAACATTGATTCATTTTCGCCCTGAGGTTCCCCTCGGGGTTTTTAGTTTTTAAATTAAAGGAAAATGAATAATGAACAACAGTAATCGTCTACGTATCGCCATCCAAAAAGGCGGCCGCCTATCTAAAGATTGTCAAGATCTGCTTAAACAGTTAGGTGTTAAACTTAACCTTCGTGAACAACGCTTAATTGCACACTCAACTAATATGCCAATTGACGTACTACGTGTGCGCGATGACGATATTCCGGGTTTAGTAATGGACGGTGTATGTGACTTAGGCATAGTTGGCGAAAACGTACTTGTAGAAGTTCAAGCAGAACGTGAACGACAAGGTGTTCCAAGTGAAGTAACCAAACTTTCAAAACTAGACTTTGGTTACTGTCGTCTTGCACTTGCATGGCCACAAGAGCTTGGCGCTCGCGATAAGAGCTGGTTTGAAGGCAAACGTATTGCGACTACCTACCCAGAAATCTTAACTCAGTGGTTAAAGCGCGAAGGTATTAACGCAAGTACAGTAATGCTTACGGGTTCTGTTGAAGTAGCACCGCGTGCGGGTTTATCTGATGCAATTTGTGATTTAGTATCTACTGGCGCAACACTTGAAGCTAACGGCTTGATTCAAGGCGAAACAATTTTAGAATCAAACGCGTGTTTAATTCAAAATAAAGATCTTCAAGATGCTGACAAACTAGCACTAATCAATAAGCTTATGCCGCGCCTACGTGGTGTTAGACAAGCTAAAGAAAGCAAATACATCATGCTACACGCACCAAAAAACAAACTTGATGAAATTTGTGAAATTTTACCAGGTTCTGGTCAACCTACTCTACTTGCCCTTGCTGGTAACGATGAATACGTAGCACTTCACATGGTAAGCAGCGAAACATTATTTTGGGAAACAATGGAGCAGTTAAAAGCCTTAGGCGCTAACTCTATTTTAGTTATGCCAATTGAAAAAATGATGGAGTAAGTGCCATGCTTCGTTGGAATGAGGAATCTTCACAAGTACAAGCAGCGGCGCTAATGCGCCCTGCAGTTTCTGCCAGTGCCAAGGTTGAAGCTATATGCAAAACTATTTTAGCTAACGTAAAAGAGCAAGGCGATGAAGCCTTACTTAGCATGGCTAAAGAGTTTGATAATAGATCTAACCCTCGCTTATGTGTTCCGCTTGATGAAATTAACGCATCAGAGCAAGCACTGAGTGCAGAGCTTAAATACGCAATTGATACCGCTTATGCAAACGTTAAACGTTTTCACGAAGCGCAATTGCCAAAAGATATTAAATTATCGACCCAACCAGGCGTTGTATGTGAACTGAAATATCAAGCCATCGAAGCAGTCGGTATTTATGTACCCGGTGGCAGTGCTCCACTGCCATCGTCGGTTATTATGCAGGGTGTATTAGCGCAGTTAAGCGGCGCAAAAACCGTTGTACTTGCTACACCAGTACAAGGTGATAAAGCGATTAACCCTGCTATTTTATATGCAGCTAAGTTATGTGGCATTACTACTTTGATAGAAAGTGGTGGCGCAGGCGCAATTGCAGCAATGGCTTATGGCACCGAATCGGTTCCTAAAGTGAACAAAATATTTGGCCCAGGTAATAGCTTTGTAACAATGGCTAAACAGCTCGTTGCGCAAACTATTCCAGGTATGGCAATTGATATGCCAGCAGGTCCGTCTGAAGTACTTGTTATTGCAGATGAACGTGCAAACCCAGAATTTATAGCCGCCGATTTACTCTCACAAGCAGAGCACGGTGCAGACTCGCAAGTTATTTTATTATGTAACAGCGAAAGTATAATAGAACAAACTCAGCAGGCACTTACACGCCAGTTGGCTAATTTGAGTCGCAAAGAAACAGCCGAGCAAGCGCTCGCTAATTCATCGCTTATTTTAGTTGATTCAATTGAGCAAGCATTTGATGTATCGGCGCAATACGGGCCAGAGCACTTAATTTTACAACTAGGCGATGCAACACCATACCTAGATAAGGTTAAAAATGCAGGCTCAGTATTTGTAGGTGACTACACGCCAGAATCTGCAGGCGATTACGCATCAGGTACTAACCACGTGTTACCAACATATGGTTACAGTGCAACATATTCTAGCTTAAACTTGCTTGATTTTTTTCGTACATACACAGTGCAAACAATTACTAAAAGTGGTTTAACACAGCTTTCAAAAGCTATTTTACCACTTGCAGATGCAGAAGGCCTTGATGCCCACGCTAATGCGGTTTCAATTCGTTTAGAGGCAATTAAAAATGAGCAATGAGAGCGCACAAGCGTCTAGCTTATTACCTAAGAATATTGCAGCCCTTGCTGCATACAGCTCTGCAAAAAGTGAAAAGCTAACCGGTACTACGTGGCTAAATGCTAACGAAAGCCCGTATGCTAAAAACCTTGAACTGAGTATTGAAGATTTAAATCGCTACCCTGATCCTCAACCGCAACTGGTTATTGACCGTTACGCAGCTTATACAGAGCTTGAAAGCGAAAATGTATTAATGACGCGCGGCGCAGATGAAGGCATTGAGCTTTTAGTGCGCACATACTGTGAGCCAGCCAAAGATAGTATTGCGCTATTTTTACCAACCTACGGTATGTACAAAGTAACCGCCGATACACACAACGTTGGTATTAACGCGCTTACCCAAGAATTATTATTAAGTGGCAGTGCTGACGAAATAGTTGCAGCTGTTGGCAGCTCAAAACTGGTATTTATTTGTAACCCAAATAATCCAACGGGCAGCCTAACACCACTTGATAAAGTAAAAGCGATTGCAACAGCACTTGCAGGTAAGGCACTGGTTATTGTTGACGAAGCCTATATAGAGTTTTGCCCAAAGCAAAGCGCGACTAAGCTTATTAATGAGTTTAGTAATGTAGTGGTTTTGCGTACGCTTTCTAAAGCCTTTGCGCTAGCGGGGCTCAGAACGGGCTTTACGCTTGCACAAGCGAGCGTACTAGCGCCAATTCGTAAAGTCATTGCGCCGTATCCGGTATCGGGCGTAGTAGCAAGTATTGCAGCGCAAGCAATTGCACCTGATGCAATTACATCAATGCGCCGCCAAGTTACTATTTTAAATAGCTTAAAAGCTAAGTTAGTGGATTGGCTAAACGCATCCCCTGCTGCATTAAAAATTCTCACTGGTGAAGGTAACTTTGTTACTTTAAAATTAGCCGATAAAAACTACTTTAAAATTGCACTTGAGCAAGGTTTGGTTATGCGCGCTTTTACGCTATACGGTGAAGACGACTGGCTACGAATTTCAATTGGCAGTGAACAAGAACTTGAACAAGTAAAAATTTGGTTAGATGGCTTACAAACGCCAGCTTCCACAGCATCTTTAGCAGGAAACGAAGTATCATGAGTAACCCCTATTTATTTATCGACCGCGACGGCACTATCATTGAAGAGCCAATTACCGACAAACAGGTAGATAGCCTTGAAAAGCTAGCATTTTTACCTGGTGTTATTCCTGCGTTGTTACAATTACAAGCTGCAGGTTACCGTTTAGTTATGGTATCTAACCAAGATGGTTTGGGCACAGATAGCTTCCCTACTGCTGATTTTGACATAGCACAAGACAAAATGATGGACATAATGCAAAGCCAAGGCATTAGCTTTGACGAAGTATTAATTTGCCCTCACTTTAACGAGCAAAACTGCGATTGCCGTAAACCTAAAACAGGATTACTTACCGAGCTTATGCGCTCAGGCAAAGTAGATTTAGCACGCTCTTTTGTTATTGGCGACCGCGAAACTGATATTGGCCTTGCTCAAAATCTATGTTGTGAAGGTATTTTATACGACGGCGATTGGAGTGCGATAGTGACTAAATTGACCACCGCAAACCGCGAAGGTCGTGTTACACGAAACACTAAAGAAACCCAAATTGATGTAGCCATAAACTTAGATCAAACTAAAAATGGCAGCATAGACACCGGTCTTGGCTTTTTTGATCACATGCTTGACCAAATTCGCACGCACGCAAACATTGGTTTAAACATTAAAGCCAAAGGCGATTTACACATAGATGAGCACCACCTGGTTGAAGACATTGGTATTGCTCTTGGTGTCGCACTTAAACAAGCGCTTGGCACTAAATCACAAATTGCACGCTATGGTTTTGCTCTTCCTATGGATGAATGTAAAGCTGAAGCACAAATTGATTTATCAGGTCGTGCATCATTTGTATTAAACGCTAACTTTAGCCGCGAAAAAGCCGGTGATTTAGACGTACAAATGGTTGAGCACTTTTTCAAAAGCTTAAGTGATAACGCCGCCATTAGCCTTATTTTATCGGTAAGCGACGGGAACTGCCATCACCAAGTAGAAGGCTTATTTAAAGCGTTTTCACGTGCACTTCGCATGGCAGTAGCACAAGATACGACCCAACAAACAGCCAGCTCTAAGGGATGTTTATGATTGCCATAATTAATACCGGTTGTGCCAATATAAATTCAGTACGTTTTGCGTTTGAACGCTTAGGGCAAACGCCAACAGTAATTACTTCACCAGAGCAATTAGCGGGTTTTGAGCGCGCTATATTACCAGGTGTAGGTCATGCGTCGGTTGCTATGAAACGCCTAGTCGATAACGGCTGGCAACAAGCTATAAATGAATACCAGCGCCCGCTTATGGGTATTTGTTTAGGTATGCAGTTACTGTGCGAAAGCACCGAAGAAGGTAACGTACAGTGCCTAGGTAAAATACCAGGGCAAGTAAAAGCGCTTGATGTAGGCAATTTAACGTCGCCGCATATGGGTTGGAATAACTTAAGCGTTAATAAAGAGCATGCATTAACTAAAGGGCTGACGCTCGATGAGCAAGTGTATTTTGTTCACAGCTTTGCGCACACCGTAAACGACGCCACACTAGTGAGCGGCGAATATGGTCAAACCTTTTCAGCCATTGTTGCTAAAGACAATTACGCAGGCATGCAATTTCACCCAGAGCGCAGCGCAAAAGTTGGCGCACGTTTATTACAAAATTTTGTTGATTGGCAGTTATAAGCTGCCCATTAACTAACAAAAAAGAGATTATTTGTGATTATTCCAGCATTAGACGTATTACAAAATCAAATTGTGCGCTTGTATCAAGGTAAATACGACACAGCACAGTTTTACCCTTTCGAACTTGGCGCGCGTTTAAAAGAATACGCCGACAGCGGCGCAGGTAAACTACACCTTGTTGATTTAGAAGGTGCACGCGATCCAAGTAAAAAGCAGTGGAAACATATTCAAGCTGCAACCAAAGCACTTAACGTACCATATCAAGTGGGCGGCGGTATTCGCTCAGAACAAGATGTAAGTGATTGGCTTAAAGCCGGTGCAAACCAAGTTGTTATTGGTTCAATGGCAGTAGAAAAACGCGAACAAGTAAAAGCCTGGATTGAACAATTTGGCGCAGAGCACTTTGTAATTGCCCTTGATGTAAATAAAACAGCCACGGGCTGGGCACCTGCTACACACGGTTGGTTAAGTGAATCTGAATTTGGTTTACTTGAGCTGGTAGATTTTTACGTGGGCTTAGGTGTTATTGACTTTTTATGCACGGACATCAGTAAAGATGGCACCATGACGGGTCCATCGTTTGAGCTTTACGAAGACTTAACTCGCCACAACAGCACAATTAAAGTGCAAGCCTCAGGGGGCGTAAGCTCACTTGACGACATTAAAAAGCTTAAAGAGCTAGGTGTAGGCGGCGTTATTTTAGGTAAATCATTGCTTGATGGCGCATTTAGCGTTGAGGAGGCATTGGCATGTTATCAAAACGCATAATCCCATGTTTAGACGTTAAAGACGGCCAAGTAGTTAAAGGCGTTAAGTTTAAAGGTCATGAAGTTGTTGGCGACATTTTGACAATGGCTAAAGCCTACAGCGAAGCTGGCGCCGATGAACTGGTTTTTTACGAAATCAGTGCAAGCGTTGAAAAACGCCTACTTGATGTAAACTGGGTAGAAAGTATTGCACGCAATATCGATATTCCATTTTGTGTAGCCGGCGGTATTAAATCAGTAGCTGATGCAGCGCGTGTTTTAGAGCGCGGTGCTGACAAAATAAGCATTAACAGCCCTGCTATTGCGCGCCCTGAACTTATTAAAGAATTACACGATGAGTTTGGCAAGCAATGTGTTGTTGTTGGCATAGACAGCTTTTTTGATGAAACGACTGGTGAATATTTAGTTTACCAATTAACTGGCGATCCTAATGCATCAAGCCGTACGCGTTATAAAACACAAGAATGGGTTAAACGCGTACAAGACTTAGGCGCCGGCGAAATTGTATTAAACTGTATGAACCAAGATGGCGTTCGTAACGGTTACGACAACGAGCAACTCAGTAAAATTCGCGAGCTATGTAACATTCCTTTAATCGCCTCTGGCGGTGCGGGTAGCATGCAAGATTTTGTTGATGTATTTAAACAAAGCAAAGTAGATGGTGCATTAGCCGCCAGCGTTTTTCATAAAAATGTGATTAACATTGGCGAACTAAAACAATTTTTAACAGATAACCAAGTGGCAGCAAGATTATGCAAGTAACACAACAAAACCAAGCTCAAGTCGATTTCGCTAAAAGTGAAATGATCCCTGCTATTATTCAAGATGCCCGCTCGGGTGTTATTTTAATGCAAGGCTTTATGAACAGCGAAGCACTAAACGTTACGCTTGAGAGTAATAAAGTAACGTTTTACTCGCGTTCAAAATCGCGTTTATGGACTAAAGGTGAGTCATCAGAAAACTACTTAAACGTAGTATCTGTGCATACCGATTGTGACTACGATTCAATTTTAGTACTTGCCAACCCAGAAGGCCCAACGTGCCACTTAGGCACACAAAGCTGTTTTGGTGATGAAGCAAAACCAAGTTTAAGCTTTTTAGCACAGTTAGAAGATGTGATTGTTGCGCGTAAAAATGACGACCCTGAAAAAAGCTACACTGCCTCATTATTTGCAAAAGACTTAAGCCGTAGTTGTCAAAAGGTAGGTGAAGAAGGCGTAGAAGTTGCCCTTGCCGCTATGAAACACGATAACGATGAGCTAACTAACGAGTCTGCTGATTTAATTTATCACCTTACCGTATTGCTACAACGCCAAGGCTTAGCCCTTGAAGATGTAGTTAAATGCTTGCAAGGTCGCCATAAATAGCACCTGTTACAGAAAATTACAAAAGGCTCATATTTTATGGGCCTTTTTGTTTTTCGCTTTTAATTGAGTAAATTATGTATGGTATAGTGCGAGGCTCAATTAATCGGTTACTGTGAACTATGAAAAACTATATTATTCCTTCTATTGTCGCATTTATTTTAGCAGGCTGTACCAGCAAAACTAATCAGACTACAACTACAGCAACCACTACTACAACGAATCAGTCTGTAAAAACCACAGTAACACTCGATGAATGCAGCACCATAAATAACCTAATAAATGGTTATGAGTCTGGTTTTAATTCAATCAAAACAGATAAAGTAAATAACCAGTTTACTAATCAATGGCGTACTAATACTCATATTATTGGAGCAACCTGTACGGTTACTTTAAATAAGTCAGAGCAAGCAAGCTACCAATGCCAAACACCTGTTAAAACACAAACGCAAACAGTAAAGTCTCATCAAAAACTGGCTAAGCAATTACGCCAATGCTTAACCACAACAGGTTGGTTTGAAAGCCAAAAAGAAACAGCAAGTTCAATTTACAGCACCTTTGTACTTGATACTAAAACCCCTGTCATTACACTCTCTACCAATCAAGAAGGTAATGGGTTCACTACTCGCTTTGAAATTGCACCACCATTAGGGCTTTAATAATGCGCCAATTAAATCAAAACAAAAAACCATCTAAATTTAAAACTGATTGCCTAGGAATATGCGAAAGGCGCAGCGGTTACTGCACAGGTTGTGGGCGCACAAATGAGGAGATTTTTGATTGGATAATATTATCTGAAGATGAAAAAAAAGCGATTTTAGAAACACCACGAGCAGATGCTAACTCATAACAAATAAAGCCCCTAAATGTTAAAAGTAACAGTTAACTAAAAACTTTTTACTTGTTGTGGCTATTCATTTTAGTTGCGCTAATACAGCTTTCGACTACTTGCTCAAATGAGTTATTAATATCTATATTTATAACATTGGGCTCATCTTCTTTTGGAACTTCTAGCGCTTCAAATTGGCTTTTGAGTAAATCAACAGGCATAAAATGCCCTTTTCTGTCCTGCATACGGCTTTTAACCAGTTCAAAATCACCATAAAGATGTAAAAAGGTAATACTTATATTTCCGTCACATATTTGTTCTCGGTATTTCTTTTTTAATGCAGAGCAGACTATTACCGCAATTTCATTTTTCTTTTCAATGCTAAATGCAGCATCACGTATTCTTTCTAGCCAAGGCACACGATCAGCATCGTTTAAAGGCTGCCCAGATGACATTTTTAATATATTAGCCTTGGGATGTAAGTCGTCTCCGTCGATAAATTTAGCGCCAATGCGCTTTGCTAATGCATCACCCACACTTGACTTTCCTGTGCTTGAAACCCCCATTACAATATAAACACGACCTACATTTGTGTTACTCATGTATTTACCCTCGCCTTAATTTAATAATTAATTATTTTCAATGTATATATTATATTGAGTTACGGGTAACATGTTACCCGTAACAAATACGAAAGTGAAGTTAAACACACACTAAACATCATAATTCACACTGAATATAAGTAGGGAAAAATGTCAGATTTATCATTAATACTAACAGCGGCAGGCTCCATATTTTTATTGCTTTTCTTAGTAATGAAAGTACGACTACATGCTGTCGTTTCTTTGATCCTTGTTTCTATGATTGCAGGATTATTCTCAGGAATGAGCCCTGAAATAATTGCCGCTACAATTCAAAAAGGAATGGCTGGAACACTAGGCTTTGTAGCGGTGGTGGTCGCTTTAGGCGCCATGTTTGGCAAAGTAATGGAAGAAACCGGCGCGCTGGATCGTATTGCCCACACACTTTTACACCGTTTTGGAGAAAAAAACGCTAATTGGGCGCTTACCTTTACGGGCTTTATTTGTGCCCTCCCCCTGTTTTTTGATGTAGCCGTTGTACTTTTAATCGGTATTGTTTTTGCGGTGGTAAGAAAAGGCGGTGGCAGCGTTGTTAAAATTGGTATTGGGCTACTTGCTGGGATAGCGTCTTGTCAGGCGTTTCTTATTCCTGCGCCAGGGCCGATTTTGGTTGCCTCTCAATTAGGCGCTGACTATGGTTATATGATTTTATTTGGCCTTATTGCTGCCATACCAGCAATGATCATAGGAGGTCCAATTTGGGGCTCTATTATTTCTAAATCTATTCATGTAGAACTCCCACAGCACGAACAAATCGACGATAACCAAAGAGTGGGTAAAGGCACGCCTAGTTTTGGATTAGCATTAGGTTTAATTGCTCTGCCATTAATTATGATTAGTTTAAATACTATTGGTAGCCGCTTTGTTGAAAAAGACTCTGATTTATATAATTGGTTAGCTTTTATAGGTCATCCATTTACAGCAATTTTAGTTGCCTGCCTAATGGCATTTTATTTGCTCGGTGCAAGGCGCGGTGTCCCTAATGCTAGCATCATGGAAATTTGTGGTAGTGCCTTACAACCTGCAGGAATTATTATTCTTGTCACTGGTGCCGGTGGGGTATTTAAACAAGTATTAGTTGATTCAGGAGTAGGTACGGCACTGGGTAATTACTTAGCTGGCTCAGGCTTACCGATTGTAATACTCGCTTTTGTATTATCAGCCGCTGTGCGGGTCATTCAAGGCTCTGCGACAGTAGCTATGCTTACAGCGTGTGGCTTAATTATTCCAATGCTTCAGCCTTTAGGCCTTGATGGAGCGCAGCTTGCCGCTGTTACCATCGCTATTGGTGGGGGCTCTATTGTGCTCTCCCATGTAAACGACTCAGGATTTTGGTTAGCGAGTCGCTATCTCGGTTTGAGCGAAATGCAAACTCTTAAAACATGGACAGTAATGGAAACCATTATTGGTACTGTTGGCGCACTTGTCGCTATGATTATTTCTCTGTTTTTGTAAATTTACAGTGCGTAGAGCTATCACACATATAAAAATTACCTGAGCCTTTTGTTATTTAGGCTCATATAATTAGAGTATTTAAACACTTTCACCTAGATGTACTATATAACCAGTATCAATTACTTGCTTATAATTCATGCTAGTATCCAAATCGGAATTAATCCGGCACAACAATTCTCTTCCCGCAACATTACCTATCTGATAACGAGGGGTGATCACACTTGCTAATTGAGGCACCATTGCTTGGCCAATATCATGACCATGAAAACCCACAACCCCCATTTGGCTAGGCACTAAAATGTTGTTTCGCTGGCACTCAAAAATAGCCCCAATTGCTAAATCATCATTAGTACAAAACAAACAATCAGTATTTGGGTAGTCAGTACGCGCTTTTTGTAAAAGTTCAGCACCTAAACTGTAAGATGAAGCTTGATCAGTCATCACACTTTTAGGCGTAAAGCCTTTAGCTAACATAGCTTCTGAATAACCTTGAAATTTTAGGCGTGTTCGTACATCGAGCCTTGCACCTATATAAACAATATTTCGATAGCCTTTATTTAAAAGTGCTGTCGTCATATCAAAAGCTGCTTTAACGTTATCAAAACCAACCGCTTGCTGCATAGGAGAGTGATGAGTATCCATTATTTCAATCACAGGTACACCTGACATTTCAATCATTTTTAGCGTTCTGTCTGTATGTGTGGTTTCTGATAAAATTAAACCATCAACGTGGTACGACAATAAATACTCAACCCGTTTTTCTTCAATTTCAGGGTTATAACCATAATGGGCCAACATTGTTTGATATCCTGCAGGCCCTGTTACATCTTCAATACCTCTTATAACTTGAGCAAACACGTGATTCGTTAACGATGGAACTAGTACACCAATAGAGTAGCTTTTAGCATTAGAGAGTAAATCAGGGGCTTTATTTGCAATGTAACCTAGCGTATCAATAGCTGCACTAATTTTAGTGCGAGTAGACTCTGATACTTTTTCGGGATTACGTAAATAACGACTCACCGTCATTTTGGTTACACCAACCGCATCGGCGATATCTTGAAGAGAAGAACGTTTGTTTTTTTTCATCACACACAATTAAATAAAATGTTACTTGTAACATACCAACTATTGTGAAAAATCACTACTTTTAGCCATTTTTATTTAGGTTATCGCTAAGCGATTACCCAAGAGATTTAAATAACCTAGATCTATTTTAATGAATAAAACTGTATTTGTACCAATAACATTAAACAGAGGCTCAGATACTCCGAGCCTCATCGTAATTAAAAACTTATAGCAATCTCAACAATTGCGAACCAGGTACGCCGCTTTGTGGTAATAACGCGGGGGTAACTGCAAATACTTCTGGGATTTTACTTTTGATTTCATCCATCTTTTTACGGTTATTTTGTTTATCATAAACATAATATTTAAGGATATTTCCGTATACATCGTCTTTTGCATCAACCTGCTCTAGGGTTTTTAACGCTTTATCGTAATCATCAAGGTAAATGTATGCCAGTGCTAAGTTATCAGCAGAGCCAACATGCAGCTTACCTTCAAGCTGTTTTGATAAATCTTCAAGCTCTGCAACAGCAAGCTCATAACGCCCTAGCTGTATATAGGCCGTTGCTAGTGAATTTTTTAAAAAGTAAGGTGGGTTACTGCCCGGCTCGTACCATTTTTCGTAAGCACTCAATATGTCTTCATATTGCTCAAGTTTAGAGTAAACGTGATTTAGCAGCCTAAAGCTTTGTAGTTTGATTTCAGCTTCTTCAAAACCAGTAAGTTTGTCTCTATTCAAGTGCCAATCTTGAATGCCTTGCGCAGCTTGGTTTAACAGTTCAGGTGTATCACTTTTTGCCCCAGCAGCGCTTTTTAGAAGCTGTGCAAGTTGTTGTTTATATTCTTCACTTTTAACAGGAGCCTGAGACGTATTATTACTTTGCTGTTTGTTATCTGAACTACCGTCTACAATTTGCGCTGCAGCTAAAGCACTAAAAGACATTGCCGCCGCAACCATAACCAAATATTTACTTTTCATTGTTTTTTCCTTGTTTAACATTTTGATCCTCTGAATATTAAAACTCTTAGAATGAGCAATATTCAAAAGTGGGGGGGTAAAAAAGTTAGGCGAGCTTCCAGCACTTTGCTCTTGTAGCAATAAACTTGCTAAATCCAATTGGTATTTACCTTTTAGCTTTTGCATACACAACTCATCACAGCTAAGTTCGAGTTGCTCTCTTGCTAAACCAGTTAACTTTAAGCAAATAGGATTCCACCAAAAAACGCTTTCTATAAAACAAATAAGCCACGTCCAATAAATATCACCTTGTTGTAAATGAGTTACCTCGTGTTGAATGACTGAATCTAATTCTTTACGGTGTGTCATCGTCGACTCTAACCAAATAACAGGCTTTATTAACCCGGTAGCAAAAGCAGGTTCTGTATGGGTTGTTAGTCTAATTAGATACTGATTGTTGATGTGGTTAAGTTCAGGACTTGGCTTTGAGTTAATGTATAAATTTTTTATAAGCTTTACATATAAGCCCACGCGTAATAAAAACAATCCAAAACCAGCTAAAACTAAAACCATAAAAACATTACTAAGTGATGGCAATAAGTCCCATATAACCATATCGCTTTGTAATTCGTCCTTAGTTGCTACTTGTTCAGCATTTGGTATTAATGCTTTAACATCGGGAATCAATTGCGCCACGTTAAATGTGTAACGATTTGCCCCTTCAAATAACGGTAACTGGGAAAAATATTGCCAAGGGACAAACCAACATGCCAAGGCAATCATTAAAATGTAAAAGTTTAATCGTGCTGGGGCATTTTTAAGCCCTTTTACTGTAAGCAAAATACATAAGCTAATAAGTGTGCAAGTTAGTAAATAATCCGTCATTACCCTCTCCTTTAATCTAACTTCTTATTTTTTAAAAGCGTTTGTAAATATTCTATATCTTCATCATTTAGCTTTTCTTCTTTGATAAAGTGGGCAATTAAACTACGAGAATTACCTTTAAAAAATCGTTGCATAAAACTAGGCATAGCTTGCTCCGATAATGTGTCTTGAGTCACGATTGTTCTAAAAACAATAGCTCGCCCTTCATGTCCACAACGCTCAATCGCTCCTTTGTGTTCTAACCTATCTACAATAGTTTTAACTGTTGTATAGGCTACTTTTTTATCTTTTTGCTTATCAGCTAAAAGCACCTTATGTAGTTGACTCGCGGTACAGGGTTCTTCCTGCCAGAGCAGCTGCATAATATCCATTTCAAAATCACTAAGTTTCATTGTCGCTCCTATTACTACATTTGTAGTGGTACTGTTACAAATGTAGTAGTAAGTAATCTTAGTGTCAATACAAAATTAACATGTGAATAAAAAACAAACGGTAGAAATATAAAAGCCATGGGAAGGTTTTATAAAAAAGGTAGATAAAATAAAGAGGTATACTTATTAATAGATTTTAGAAAAACATAAAAAACGATAGTTTATTTTCAACTAACGCTTTTTATGCTTTAAAGTTTTTATGGAAGGTAGTGAGGTAACTATGCTTTATCGAGCGCTTGGCTTACATCGGCAATTATGTCTGCAATGTTTTCAATACCGACCGACAAACGAATTAAATCGCGGCTTACGCCCGCATTAGCAAGCTCTTCATCATTTAATTGGCGGTGTGTAGTTGACGCTGGATGGCACGCAAGCGACTTGGCATCGCCAATATTAACTAAGCGTAAAATCATGTTTAGCGCATCAATAAAACGAGTACCTGCTTCTAGGCCACCAGCAATACCAAAGCTTAAAATACCCGATGCTTTACCACTGGTAATTTTTTGACTCATTTCGTTATACGGGCTTGATTCAAGCCCTGCGTAATTAACCCAAAGCACTTTTGGATGATTTTCTAAATACTCAGCTAACTGCTGTGCATTTTCGCAGTGGCGATCCATTCTTAAGCCTAAGGTTTCAAGGCCGATTAAAATGTCAGATGCGTTTTTAGGGGCAAGCGCTGCGCCGGTATTTCTAAGTGGCACTACTCTGCAGCGACCAATAAATGCAGCTTCAGCAAAAGCTTCGGTATAAACCACATTGTGATACGACGGATCGGGCTCGTTCATCATTGCAAAACGTGTGGCATTCGCTTTCCAATCAAATTTTCCTGAGTCGACAATCATGCCGCCAATAGCAGTACCGTGCCCGTTTATATACTTTGTAAGTGAGTGAACCACTATATCGGCGCCCAGCTCAAATGGGCGGCATAAATACGGCGTAGCCACGGTATTATCAACAATAAGCGGCACACCTTTGCTATGTGCAATACGTGCTAAACGTTCAATATCAACAATATTACCTGCAGGATTACCAATAGATTCACAAAAAACAGCGCGGGTGTTGTCGTCAATTGCATTCTCGAACGCGGTAAAGTCATCGGCCTTTATCATGCGTGCTTCAATACCTTGCCTAGGTAAGGTATGTGCAAATAAGTTATACGTGCCACCATATACTTGGCTGGTGCTTACAATATTAGTACCGACTTCACACAAACATTGAATAGCATACGTAATAGCAGCCATCCCAGAGGCAACAGCCAGCCCACCAATACCTCCTTCCATTGCAGCAATACGTTGTTCAAGTACGGCATTGGTTGGGTTCATTATGCGGGTGTAGATATTTCCAGGTACTTTTAAATCGAATAAATCAGCGCCATGCTGTGTATTATCAAATGTATAAGAAGAAGTATTGTAAATAGGCACGGCTGCAGATTTAGTTGTAGCCTCAGATTCGTAACCGTGGTGCAGTGCTAATGACTCTAATTTCATAATTATTTCCTTCAATTAATTTACCACTAACCTAGCACTTCTAGGCTATAAAATGCACATGAAATATTTTAAAGGATGTTGAAGAGGTTTGATTTAAGTTCAGGGCGGATAAGAGCGATAACCGGACACTGAAAAAGTTAAATTTATTCCTGTGTTTTGAGTAGAAGTCTAATTTTGTCCAATATCATTATTAAACGCCGTTTTGTGGCAAAATAACATGCTTAATTTCTAGCTGTTTTAATTACTTGTTTACAAAAGTAATTATTGGTGAAATTATCATGATGTGTAATATACGCCATTTTGGTGTGTTATAAACCATCAAAATAGTGTTAGGAGGACTCAATGAGTATCGATAAACCCGAAACTCGAATTTATGCTTCATATGATGAGTTTTGTAAGGAAAGAGGACTTCCTTTACCACACCGAGTTGAATTCGATCGAACTAAAGTAAATCAAGACGAGCTAAAGGTAATAAAAGAATACTTTACCAACTTATGCTTAGACTTAACGATTTATAGTGATCTATTTACAGAACAACAATCTATCGATGCAATGAATGAATTCAATTCTTTGGTGTTTAGCCGAATTCAAAAAGCATATATAGAGAAACTTTGCCTTAGTCTTGCTTGTTTGCTAGATCCGGCACAAACAGGAAAAAATAAAAATTTATCATTAGCTAGAGTTATAACTCAATGCGAGTGCCCTGAACTTGATGGTAAATATTCTGAGCTACTTAAACTTTATGAGTTCACAGGTATTAAAAGTTGGCGTAGTAAATTATTAGCTCATAATGATCTAAATACTTTAATGGGTAAGAAAAAGTTAGATTTGAAATTTGAGCATGATGACATCGAAAGTATTATTGAGCTAATCCAAGAAATCTTTGATGATATCTCAGATCCTACGGTTCACACGGATATCAGAATTATATTACCATTTGAACAAGATGTTAATCAGTTTGTAAGTAAATTAAAGTTGGCATCTAATAAAAATGCATAATAAGTTGCTTAAACGGAAAGGAGTATTCATTGAACATTTGGGAAGTTGATAAACTTTTTCTTTTTATAGGATTTGTTATTCCTGGATTTATTTCCATAAAGCTATTTGAGCTATTATTTCCTGGTCAAATAAAGGAATCATCAAAACAATTAGTTGATGCTGTCGCATACAGCTGTATAAATTACGCGCTATTGTTATACCCCATTTATTGCGTTGAGAGTAGTGACTTATTCAATAACCACACAAACTTATATGTCATTTTTTATGTGTTTGTTTTATTCGTTGCACCAATATTCTGGACATACATTTGGAAGAAACTTAGAGAAACTAATGCGTTTCAAAAAAATGCTCCACACCCAATACAAAAACCATGGGATTATGTTTTTTCTCAAAGAAAATCATTTTGGGTTATTGTCACCTTAAAAGATCAAACTCAAATTGCAGGCTTATTCAGTGGTAACTCCTTTGCTTCCAGTGCTCCAAGCCCCGAACAAATATATTTAGAACGGTCATGGAAATTAAATGGTGATGGTGGTTTTGAAAGAGAGCACAATCAAACTGACGGTGTAATTATTATCTCCTCAGAAATCAGCCATGTTGAATTATTTAAACTTACATAAAAAAGGAAAATTATATGTCTAAAACTCCAAAGCAAGTGAATAACGGTTATGTACCAGATAAAAGTAAAGGATATCAGCCAGCACCTTCTGGTCAAGGTACTGATGGACGTGTACAAGGTGGTTACCAGCCACCGTCTAGTGATGGTAATAATCCAACTAATACTCCCCCCAATAAAAAGTAATACGCATAACCAGAGTCTAGGGGTACGACAGTCCGCTTATGGCTGTGAGTTCACCCATTCGAATCAAACACCAACAAAAAAGGCGCTTCCTTTACGGTAAGCGCCCTTCTGTTATCTCACTAATTACTTATTTTACGATTGTCATTTCGTCTAACAAGTTTTGTGCATTATCTACTTTATCCATTACCCACAGCATGTAGCGTGAATCAACGTGGATTGAGCGATTAAGCTCAGGGTTGTAATCCCAATCACCAATAATACTTTCGTAAACACCGTCGAACAGTAAGCCTACAAGCTCTGCTTTACCGTTAAGTGTTGGCGAACCTGAGTTACCACCGGTAGTGTCTACATTTGATAAAAAGTTAACGGGTACTGTATTCATGCCGCCCGTGTAATCACCATAAAGTTTGGCTTTAATTTGCTCTTGTAACTTTTTAGGTGCATTAAATGGGTCAACATCGGTGTTTTTAGCTAGTAATCCTTCAAGCGATGTAAAGGGTGTTGCTACCAAGCCGTCTTGAGGTGAGTAGCCGCCTACAGTGCCATAGGTTACTCGTAATGTGCTGTTGGCATCGGCGTATACAGGTTTGTTTTTAGCTTTGTTAAACGCAATTATTGCGCTCATTAACTCTGGGCGAGCTGCTTGTAATTTACCTGCAAGTGCTTTTGATTTATCTTCCTCAGCTTTCATTACTTTAAATATTGCTTTAGCGTACTGCACAAATGGGTCTTGGCTTTGATTTAGCTGGCTAAACGATTGCTCAAATAATGAATTGCGAACAGTGGCATTATCGAGTCTTGACTGTTCATACATGCTATCAAGTAACGCGCTTTGGGTTGCTTTATCAAACCCATTTTGTACTTTAAATACGTTATCAACCTCGCTAAAACGCTCTTCTTTTGGAAGTGCTGCATACAGCTCTAAAAAGTGCAGTAAAATAGCTTTATCTACTTTGCTATCATAACGGCGCGTCATACGCTCAAGCCCTGCTTTAATGCGAGGTAAGTCACGTTCTTGATAACCAGATTCACGTTCGCTATTTGGCTTTTGCTTTTCATAAGCTAGGCGGTATAAACGTCGTGCTGTGCTGATCATTTGTGAGCGATGTACATAACCTAACATTCGGTCGCGTTCACTGTGCTCTTGTGATTGCGCAATTAGCTCAGATAGCTCACCTAATACGCTTCCGTATTGCTCTTTACGCTCACTGTCACTATTGATCCATTGTGTTAACTCTTGCTCAAACTGTTTTTTGCGCTCAAGCATAGTGCCTTTTTTGAAGCTTTCGATCATCGAACCATAGTTTTTAATATAGTTGTTATAACCTGCAATGGTGCTTTCGTAAGCAATACGCGCTTTACTGCCGTCTTCTGAATTTTCTTCAATAAGCGACACGTATTTTGAGTTATGAACGCGTGCTTTAGGGTAGCTGTCGTTAAATACGTTATCTACCTCTGTTGCAATGCGGTATCGGTTAGTACGCCCTGGGTAGCCTGTAACCATTACAAAGTCGCCTTCTTGCACGCCTTTGGCACTTACTTTTAGGTAAGAGTCAGGTACGTAAGGTACGTTGTCTTCGCTGTACTCTGCAGGTTTTCCATCTTTGCCTACATAAGCGCGGTAAAAACCAAAGTCGCCTGTGTGGCGCGGCCACATCCAGTTATCTATATCGCCGCCGTATTTACCTACGCCCATTGCCGGTGCATAAGTTAAGCGTACGTCTTTAATTTCAAGTGACTTAATTAGGTAAAACTCTAAACCACCATGAAACGAATACACGTTACAACGATAGCTTTCGTCGGCTTCACATTGGGCTACTAGCGCTTTTTCATTTTTTTCGAGTGCGTCGTAGCGTGCTTTTGCTGTTAGCTCGTTAGTACCTTTAATTACTTCATCTGTTACATTGGTAACCGTTTTTGTTACATAGACGCGTGAGCCCGGCGCTGCAGGTAAATCTTCTGTAGGACTTTTAGCTAAAAAGCCATTTTCTAAAATATTGTTTTCAGGTGTTGAGTTGTATTGTACCGAGCCATAAACACAGTGATGGTTTGACACAACTAAACCCTTAGGCGATACAAACGATGCTGTACAGCCACCTAGGCTAATTACCGCATTCATTGGGAATTCGGTTAATTTAGAAATAGATTCAACATCAATTTCAAGCCCTTTGGCTTTTAAAATTGATTCTAACTCTGGAAGTTGGTGCGGTTGCCACATGCCTTCGTCGGCTATGGCACTACTTGAAAGTGATAAAGAAAATGTGGCTACTAATGTAGCTACAAGAGGTTTTAAACGCATTATAGAATCCTTTTTATTTGTTTCTATAACAGGTTACTCGCGATGGGACAATAAGGTCAATAGCCGTGCAATGAATTGTTACAATCGAGTGTTTAATCTTACTTTTTATCAAAATTCATCGAAAAATCAAGAAACTGTTTTGCTGGTATGGGTTTACTAAAATAGAAGCCTTGCATAAAATCACAACCCAATTCGTTCAATAAAGTATGCTGCTCTTTTGTTTCTACACCTTCGGCTACCACTGTCAGTCCTAAGCTGTGCGACATAGCAATAATTGCCTTTACGAGATTACAATCTTCATTGTTTAGTACAATACCGTCAATAAAACTTCTATCTATTTTAAGTACATTAAAAGGGTATTCTCTCAAATAACTTAATGATGAATAACCTGTACCAAAGTCATCCATTGATAAGTTAATGCCTAATGCAGTAATTTCAGTCAGTATATCAACAACATTAGTGTGGCAACTCATCAATACTCCCTCAGTTATTTCAAGCTCTAAACTTTCGGGGTTTACGTTTGCTTCACTCAATGAGTTTTGAATAAAACTGAGCAACCCTACGTCTCTAAATTGGCGAGGAGATAAGTTAACAGCCATGGTGTATTTTTGTTGGCGTTTACAGGTACTTTGCCATGTGTTTAAAAAGTGTAATGCTTGACTAATTACAAACTTACCAATAGGTACAATTAATCCTGTATTTTCGGCAATAGGTATAAACTCATCGGGTGTTACATTACCTAGCACAGGGTTATGCCAGCGTAATAACGCTTCTGCACCAATGATGTGTTTATTTTTGGCGTCAAATTGGGGCTGGTAGAATAACTCAAATTCATTACGCTCAAGGGCGCCACGCATCTGCTCTTCTATTACTAGTCGGCGCTGAATAATTACGTTCATCTTTTTAGTAAAAAATGAATAAGTATTACGACCATATGATTTTGCTTGATACATTGCAGTGTCAGCATTTCGTAATAAATCAGCAACGGTTGTACCATTTTCTGGGTATATGGCTACACCAATACTCGCTGTTAGTATGTGTTCCCGGCCCTCAATTTTAAAAGGGGCTCTAAAGTTATTGACCAATTTTTCAGTAATTTTTAGCGCTGCATGGTGATCAGTTATACCTCGTAGTAATACGATAAACTCATCTCCACCTAGGCGCCCTACCGTGTCGTCTTTTCGCAGTGCCTCTTGTAGCCTTTGCGCTGATTCAATTAAAAGTTTGTCTCCTGTTTCATGGCCTAAAGAGTCATTTATTTTTTTAAAATCATCTAAATCCAAAAACAGTACTGCCGCTTTCTCGTTATTTCTTTGTGCTTCAATAAGTAATTGCGACAAACGATCAAGTGCTAAAAAACGATTTGGGAGTAAAGTTAGACTATCGTAATACGCTTGATGTCTAATTATTTCATCTGATTTATGCTGTTCTGTAATATCTCGAATAATAACCATTAACTGGTTATGTTCTGTTATTTTATTTATTCTTGCTTCAAAAAAAACGAGCCCATGGGGCAAAGCTAGCTCGTATTTAAAGCTCATCATCTGCTCTTTTTCTAATACAAGGCTGATATAGGTTTCAAATTTTTTGGCTACATCTTGAGGGAGTACATCACCCATTTTTTTACCAATAAATTGCTTTGGCTTGGTGTAGAGATTGGTCTCATTACTGGCATGATACTCAATAATAGTTCCATCATTTTCCATCAAGAAAAATAAGTCAGGAATTGCTCCAAAAATAGTTTTTAGCATATGCTCATTAAATGACGCATCTGCTTGTGCCTTTTTAACCTCAGATAAATCAATATCAATACAGTACATTTGTTTTGTATTATATTGATTTGTAAACATAACATGGCTGGAAAAAACCGATACATTGTTTCCATCTTTGTCTTGTAAGATAATTTCAGATGCTGGAATTTCTATATCTTTTTTTACCCAATCACTATGTGCGTTAATAACTAATTCACACATTGGCTCTGGAATTATAAGGTCTTCTATTTTTTGTCCTATGGCTTCTTCTTTGGTATATCCATAAAGTCGCTCACTGCCTTCATTCCAATAAATAACACGACGTTCATTGTCATAACCTTGAACAGAAATAACATTTACCGCATCAAATAACTGATGCAAATAGTCGTTAATTACAAATTGATGGGTTAAGTTTGAGGTCGGGTTATCTAATTTCATTTGAGGCTATATCCATAAATAATTTTATTTAATAATAGAGAAATACTAAATAATAATTAAATTTAATTTTAATATTAAATTTCCATGTACATTATATACGCCATTATACAAAACAAAAAAAGAGCCGAAGCTCTTTTTTAATAATTGTTAACTATATTTAAACGCTATAAAAACTGAATTTATTTTTTTGTCACATCATTTGGATGTTCCACGCCAATCCATGCTTTGAATAGTGCTTTTTGCTCAGGCGTTGCCTCTTTATCAGCAACTACTTTTTTAGGCTTATCAAAATCTTCTGATAGTACTAATGTTAAGCTTTCAAGAGCATCGCGACGAAGATAGTCAATGGTTACTTTATCGCCTTTTTTAAACGTTTCTAAGCTGGTTTTTAAATCTTTACCTACGTGATGTTTGTTTATAGCGACAATTTTATCATCGGTAGTTAAACCTGCTTTCCACGCACTGCCACCACGGCGAACGTAACTTAACGTAAGTAACTCGCCTGTGTTTTTAGCGGTAGCATCAATGCTTGCAAGCGCTTTTGCTTTTTCAGGACGTTCAAATTTCAAGCCTACTTTAGTAAGTAAGTCGTCAAAGTTAATACTTGCAGGCGACTCAACATTTTCTTGCCACCAGCTTGAGTAATCACGCCCTGTTAAATCTTTTAAGATATTAAGTACATCTATATCTGTAAAACCAGCTGGCATTTTATGATTGTTATAAAGTGCTTTGTGTACGTCGCGATAGCTTATTTTACCTTGGCTTTTTTCTAGCAAGTCGATATCTAAAACTAATGAAAGTAATGAACCTTCTGAATAAATATTAGTGCTGTAGTTACGTGCATGATCGCCACCTTGGTTAATCCATTTATCAAAGCTTGTTTCGCTTGCGCTTTGCACTTCACGGCCCGGTGTTTGTAAATGACGATTAATGGTTTTACTCATCACTTTAAAAAATTCATCTGTGGTTTCAATACCAGAGCGAACCATTAAATGATCTTCAAAATAACTTGTTGAACCCTCTGCAATCCAAAGCAGTTTAGAGTAATTCATATTAGTGTAATCGTACGGCACTAAACCTTGAGGGCGGTATGCTTTAACATTCCACGTATGAACAAACTCATGCGCAGCGGTGCTAATAAAGGCTAGGTAATCTTCGCGGCTACCAAATCTATCGCGTGGACGTTGAATAATTGTTGAGTTTAAATGCTCTGTTGCACCACCAGCACCCGACGTAGCATGAACCATAAATACATAACGTTCATACGGATAGCCATCCCAAATTACATTACCAGTAGCAACTAATTTTTTAAGATCGGTAAGCATTTGCTCTACATCGTAGTTACCGTCGCCCCATATAACTAAATCGTATTCACGGCCATCTACTTCAAATGTGTGTAGTTGGTTAATACCCGTTTCAATTGGTGAATCAACAAGCACGTCGTAATCTGCTGCTTTAAATGAATTTTTGCCTTTTAAATTATCCATACCCGATACAGAGCGCCACTTTTTAGGCACCTCTAAATTAACGGTTACTGGCTCTTGGCGAAATGATTCACTAAACATAAAAAAGCCTGATGCATCTATAAATGCATGGCTGTCGTCAATGTGGCGAGCGCGCTTACCAAGCTCATTTGCATACACCTGGTAGTCAACATTAACTTCTGTTGGCTCATTAAGGTGTACACGCCATGTACTATGGTCAATTTTTTCCCATTTTAACTCTTTGCCATCTTCATCTTTAGCTTTGAAGTAACGAATGCCATTGGCAAGGTTTAGCATTTCATAGCGACCCGTTCGCCATGCAGGAAGTTTTATATCAAGATGTGCTTGCGCTGTTTTTGGAAACTCAACACTTACATCGCCTAAATGATGTTGTGGTTGTGAGATTTCTAAAGAATAATTTACATCGGCAAATACAGGTGCTGAACATGCAGCTAAAATAGATAGGGCTAATAACTTTTTCATAGAGACTCTTAGTGGAAACTTAATTGCCTGCAAGACTAGCAAGCCCCTATTTAAAAGTGAATTAAATACGACAAATTGCCCCGTATACGAGTTTATACGTAGTAGCTTATTAAAATTTCTAAGTTTTTTACTAGATAACTACACATAATAAAAATTTGTTGTAAACTGAAGATAATAAAATTAATTTGATGGCGGTACGCTTAGGTGTCTGAAAGATCTAATCCAACAGATAAAAAACTCAAACAAGCAATTGATGCTCGTATGGCTATTGAGAGTGCACGCAAACATCAAGTGGATATTTTGTGCGACTTTGCAGCTAAACTTTCGCTAAGCTGTAAAGGGCTTGATATTGAGTTAGATAATCGCCTTGCTAAATTTAGAAGTGCACTCAATAAAGGTATGAGCTTTGAAGACCTCTCTCCCCTTGTTAGTGAAACTTTGATATTACTTAAAAATCAAGAATCGATTCAGCAAGCTCAGCAACGTGATTTATTCAACAGTGTACAAAATGCAGGTAAACAGTTACAAAAAACTAAAGGTTTACCAGACGATACTCGCAGAGCCCTGAGAAATTTACTCGATCAAGAGATTAATAACGTTCAATCAACCCATGGTTATATTCCGCTACTTGATCAACTTATTCTCTTTTATCATGAAGCATTGCTAACTAAGCAAGACCCTCAAGCCGATAATCAGGGCCCTGTAAAACAGGCTCGTGCAAAAAAACTACTTGAGCTAGCTAACGAACTTATACTTGAAGAAGAAGCTACACTACAAATTAATAGTATAAAAAATAATATTACAGAAAGTGACACAATCGACGCATTACTCGATGTTGCGATTAACATAATTGAAGTTGTAGTAAAAAACATTAGCAAAGAGCGCAAATCTGCACAAAGCTTTTTAGTTTCATTAAATCAAACCCTCGAAGATCTACATAATTCTATTGTCTCTACTAGTAGACACTCAGAATCGATGAGTATTGAGTTTGATTCGTTGAATAAAAGCATTGAACTAAAAATTAAAAACCTCAACGAACAAACACAAAAAGCAACGTCAATCTCATCTTTAAAAGAACTCGTAGATAACGAATTAAAATCACTAAGCGAAGATTTTCTAGCAAAAGAAAAGTTAGAACGAAAAGATAGAGAAATGCTTAGCACTAGCTTTAGTGAAATAAACAAACGAATTGTTACTTTAGAAGATAAGTTAACAACGTATAAAAAACGCTTAAACGAACAGCGCTTTAAAAGTTTACTTGATGGGCTTACAAAACTGCCTAACCGAGCTGCATTTGATGAACGTTACAATCACGAAATGCATTTGTTTAATGTGCAGCCATCAGATGTTACGCTTGCGGTTATTGATGTTGACCACTTTAAATCTATCAATGATAGATTTGGCCACACCGCAGGTGACATTACCTTACAGGTTATATCAAAAGCGTTGCAAAAATCGGTAAGAAAGTCCGATTTTATAGCGCGTTACGGCGGTGAAGAATTTGTATTGTTAATGCCAGGTGTATCGCTAGAAAACGCAACATTACCTCTGGATAAAGTAAGAAAGGTAATTAAAAATATACCTTTTAAATTTAGAGAAAAACAAATTGAGATCACTATCTCGGTAGGTGCAACTCAGTTTAAAAAAGGCGATACTCTGTTAAAGGCATTTGATAGAGCAGATGATGCTCTTTACGAGGCCAAAAACTCAGGACGAGATAGACTTTGTACCAGTAAATAATGTCATAGCCATTATAGATTTTATGACAAGTAGTTTTTTACGATTTAGCAGTAAGGAGAACGTCTATGTTAATACAGTTAAACCCAACTGGGGTTTTAGATTTACTGTCGCAATTAGAAGTTGATTTATTAGAGCAATCTTCTGCTAGTGAGCGTTATAAGTTATTTAGAAACTGCGTACTAGCAGTGCTTAATGTAGGTAGCCATACCGACGAAAGTAGCGATATATACGACAAATACAAAGATTTTGATATTCGTTTAGTAAGCCGCGAACGAGGTATTAAAATTGAGCTTGAAAACCCACCCGAAACCGCATTTGTTGATGGCGAAATAATTACCGGAATTCACGAGCATATATTTTCTGTTATTCGCGATATTTTGTTTATTTGTCAAAAATACGAAAAAGATTTAAAAGAGCAAAAAGCCATTACTCATATGGTGTTCGATATGCTCAGAAATGCAGGTGCTTTGCGTGTTAATAGCGAACCAAGTATGGTTGTTTGCTGGGGCGGACACTCAATAAACGAAGTTGAATATAAATACACAAAACAAGTAGGTTACGAACTGGGCTTACGTGGATTAAATATTTGTACTGGTTGTGGCCCTGGTGCCATGAAAGGCCCAATGAAAGGTGCCACTATTGGCCATGCAAAACAGCGCAATACCAATAACCGTTACTTAGGCCTAACAGAGCCAAGCATTATTGCTGCAGAGCCACCAAACCCTATTGTTAACGAATTAGTTATTTTACCTGACATTGAAAAGCGCCTTGAAGCTTTTATAAGAACAGCTCACGCTATTATCATTTTTCCTGGAGGCGCAGGTACTGCTGAAGAATTGCTATATTTATTAGGGATATTACTTCATCCAGATAACACCAAACAATGTTTGCCTGTTATTTTAACTGGCCCTAAAGAAAGTGAAGCGTACTTTAAAGAGCTGTGTGAATTTGTTGAAATGACGCTTGGTAAAGAAGCATTAGATAAGTTTGAAGTTATTATTGATAATCCTGAGTTAGTTGGGCAAAAGCTAAGATCGGCTATGGCCAATGTTCGTGATTACCGTAAAAGTGAAGGCGATGCCTACTACTTTAACTGGACGTTAAAAATCGATAACGATTTTCAACAACCTTTTGCACCAACACACGAAAATATGGCAAGTCTTGATTTACATCTTGATCAACCAAAGCAGTTATTAGCGGCTAATTTACGCAGAGCTTTTTCAGGTATTGTAGCTGGAAATGTAAAAGACGAAGGCGTTAAAGCCATTAAGCAAAACGGTCCATACATTTTAAGTGGCGAGCCTGCCCTTATGGAAAATATGGATACGTTATTACAAGCATTTGTTGATCAAGGCCGTATGAAACTCCCTGGCAGCAAATACATTCCGTGTTACAAAATAAAAGCATGAGTTTTATAGTTTGAAACCCCATTTACTTCTTATTGATGCGCTTAATTTAATTAGGCGCATTTACGCCGTTGACGCTAATCAAAAACATCACAGCGATGAGCAAATGATACAAACGTGCTGCGCACGTGTAGCTCATGCGTGTAAAAAGCTTTTAGATACAAGTAATGCAACCCATGCGATTGCGGTATTTGATGGTGACAAAAGCTGGCGTTATCATTTTTATAAAGACTACAAACACTCCCGTGCCCCAATGCCTCAAGTGCTAAAAGATGCCTTAGAGCACTTTAAAACCGCAATAGAAGAAACTGGTATTGTTGTATTTGAGCCTATTAACGATGAAGCCGATGACATTATTGCAACGCTTGCATTTAAGGCATCAAATAATCAAATAGCTAATACTGTTGTCTCTACTGATAAAGGCTTTTTACCCTATTTAGGCCCCTACATTACAGTTTATGATTACTTTAAAAAACTCTATTTAGATGAGACAAGTATAAAAGAGCGTTTTGGTGTTGAGCAAAATAAGCTCGTTGATTTTTGGGCTTTGGCTGGTGATAAAACAAATGATATTCCGGGAGTAAAAGGAATAGGTACTAAGTCTGCGCAGCAAATAGTTAATAACTATAATTCAATTGAGCATGCGGCCGAAGATGAGTCTCTAAGCCCGAGCATTAAAGCAAAGTTAGCCGCTAATATGGATATGTACGTAATCTCAAAGCACTTGGTTAGTTTACGCACCGATATAAATTTAGGCTTTAGTTTAAAGCAGTTAAGACTTAATTAGTCGCAAGTTAATAGCCTCTAAACATTACAAAACGTATACTATTATTAGTTACCGGAGTCAGAGTAAACCATATTGAAAAAATTTATCCGATATTTAATCTTAGGTTTAGGGCTATATGCACTGATAGCAGCGTTGGTGATCACCTTTTATAAAGACGATCCTCAGGCTATGATCTGGCAAGACCGAGAAGCTTTTAATAAACGTTATATCGAAAAACTATCACTTGAGCAGCCAACAACACTAAATACTGTGCTTGATTATTTAGGCAGCCCCGACCTTACTTATGCCAAACGAGATGGTGAACAGGTATTTCAGATTGTTTTTTACCGTACACAGCATAAAACATCTGACGGTATAACCACTATGGATGAATGTACTGGGTTATTATTTAAAAATGGGCAGCTATTTTTATGGGGTCCTAGTGCATATAATAAATATCAAGAACAAAATTAGGTGAAGGTTTAATGGATGAAGCTGTTTCAACTACTTTAGAGCAGCTGCTTAATAATACGCAGCTGTTTTTAAGCTATTATAACAATAAACAAAAATGGACAGCCTTATACCCCATGGCAAGTAAGCTAGCTGAGCAATATAGAGTGCTCTATAGCGAACAGCCATTCGCATTACAAGCTCGTTTAACACTTTATAATCCTAATTATTCTTATGCCACCAACTTAGTTGTTAGTCAGAGTGTAATAACCGCTGCACTTTGTAAATCTCAACACTATAACAATGCCCTAAGCGAGCTATACATAGCGGCTTCACTCATTGAGCATTTATGTGTTGGAGCGCAATTAAACAAGCTCTGTGAGCAAACACCTTTTCAAGACTCTGATAAAAACATATGGAAAATGCGTCATCAGTTAGCTGCTAAAGTAATGTTATCCAGTGGCGATTCTGCCAAACCCGTTACGCAATTATTAGCTAAGTTAAGTAAATATAAACAAGCATTGGTAAGTGCTCCTAAAATAATGCTTTACGATGGGGGCATAACACTAATTGCTTTAGCAAATATTATTAGTATGAACATTACTAGTAATACGGCTAATAAACACATGAGTTTATTTAAAGCACTTACTGACTTGTACATTCGCACACCAAATTTGTTTGCACTGCAGCTAATCAAATCACTTATAGCCCATTTGGGGCCACTATTACCGGGAAGCCGCGTTTTTTATGCCGAGCAAACCATGATTTATTTAGCGACTGATGCGCAGCAAAAACATATTTTAATTAGTACCGCTAATCCAAATAAATTGGCTTGGTTTAGCGTTAAAGCAACGCTTAACGACAACCCAAAACAATGGCATTGCGCTGATAAAACCATTAGCTTCAAAGTGTTTAACAGTGAACATGTTAAGTCAAAAAGTGTGGTTGACGTTGATAAAGCACAGTCTTTACTTGAACTAATAAGTAATATTAAGTCACAGCACGAATATAGCTATAAAGGGCTAAGCCAGCTAATGGCGGCTCACCCTCAGGTAGTTGCTAATTTATGTGAGGCAGTAAAACCTTATAATAAGGAGCATCAGGCCGCTAAAGACTTAAAGCATAGTTTATCGATGGTCGGTTATTATAATGCGCCTGCGATAATTCAAAGAGTTGTTTTTGAGCAATTAGTTAATGTCACCCCACACCCTCTGCAAGCCTACGTTACTAACAGATTAAATGGCTTAGTGAAAATAATGGCCTTATTAGTTAGTAAAAATAAACATGACCAGTTTGAACACATTACATTACCTTTATATGCTTATGCTCATTTTTTATTAACGCAATGCAGTACACAGCTTTCTCGTAAAACGCTGATTGACGACACACCAAATAAAACATTGAGTGCCCCTATTTGCTCATTTTTTGGTGTGGATTCAATTAATAACGAGCAACTAACGCAACAGCTTACTCATTTATTAAGTGACAACCCATGGACAACGGCACTTTTAGAAGCAGAGCAAACACCTAAAAAACACTTAACTGATTCTCATAAACTCTGGATCACACTTAAAATTGTTGCACAGAGTGTTTTTAAACCAGAACTTGCGCTAACAGCGTGGCAACTGCAAACATTAAACGAACAGCTGAAAATACTAAATTGGCAAAACCCAACTGATTTTAATCAAAAATTAGAATCTCTCGCGTTATTTAATAGTATTTAATTTATGGGACCCTATTTAACGTCTTTATACCCATTATAACTTTGGTGTATACCCAGTATTTCTTGTATAAACTAGCAAAATGGGTGATAAGTTGATATAAATGCGCCCTTAAATTTTCAAGCACGTTCACATAAATGATCTAACAAGCGATTACTCTCTCAGGGTAATAATTTATGTGCAAATCAAACTCTTTAAAGGAAAAGTCAATGGCCAAACAAACCATCACAGTGATCAAAGGCGACGGCATCGGTCCGAGCATTATCGACTCAGCACTTGAAATATTAAAAGCCGCAGGTTGCGACTTTGATTATGAATTTGTTGATGCTGGCCTAGCTGCACTTGAAAAAACAGGTGAGTTACTTCCACAAGACACGGTTGATACAATAGCTAGAAACAAAATCACTCTTAAAGGCCCATTAACAACGCCTGTAGGTGAAGGTTTTACGTCTATTAACGTAACACTTCGTAAGCAATTTGGTTTATACGCTAACGTACGCCCTGTTAAATCATTTGTTGGCACTAAAGCACGTTACGACGATATTGATATCATTACTATTCGTGAAAATACGCAAGGTATGTACTCAGGTGCAGGCCAAATAGTAAGTGAAGACGGTAATGAAGCAGAAGCAAAATCGATAATTACGCGTGAAGGCGCAGAAAAAATCGTAACTTTTGCATATGAGCTAGCGGTACGTGAAGGTCGTAAAAAAGTAACTGCTGTTCATAAAGCTAACATTTTAAAATCAACATCTGGTTTGTTTTTAAAAGTAGCACGTGAAGTAGCTGAGCGTTACCCACAAATTGAATCAAATGAAATGATTGTTGATGCAACGTGTATGAAACTGGTAATGACACCTGAAGAGTTTGACGTAATTGTTACGACTAACTTATTTGGTGATATTTTATCTGACCTTTGTGCTGGTTTAGTTGGCGGTTTAGGTATGGCTCCAGGTGCTAACATTGGTGAAGACGCTGCAATTTTTGAAGCTGTACACGGTAGTGCACCAGATATTGCTGGCAAAAACCTAGCTAACCCAACATCTGTAATTTTAGCGTCTATCCAAATGCTTGAGCATTTAGATATGGGCGATACAGCAGAGCGTATTCGTAGTGCTGTTGCTGATGTAATTAAATCAGGCGACCGTACAACTCGCGATTTAGGCGGCAGCCACGGTACAACTGATTTCACTCAATCAGTAATTGACCGTTTATAATTAATATTTGTTATTAATTTAAATAGCCCGCTAATTTAGCGGGCTTTTTTTATTTGTTAATTAAGCTTATACCAACCTGCTTATATAGTTAGTATTGAACCTAAATAAACTTAACAGTAGTAATCCTAATAAACCTGCCAATGATCCGCCACTTGAACCCGAACTACTTTGTTGCTTTTGCACTGTAAGAGATAACTCTTTAGCAAAAGTGTCATTTGTTTGAGTGTCAGTAACATTCAACGTTACACTAAATGCCCCGTCAGTTTGATAAGTATGCCTTGGGTTTTGTAAGTTTGATACCGCACTGCCATCACCAAAATCCCAACTGTAAGTATAACTATTAAAGCCGCCGGTTACTTGCGCATTAAATTGAGCGCTTAAATCATTTACTGTAACGTTTGCGTCTATGCTAAGCGGAACAGTTGCAGTTACATCAACCGCTTTAGTTTGCTCCGTGCCTTCGTTATCTGTCACTGTAAGCGTTACTTGGTAATCACCAGAGTATAAATAATTATAAGTGAGCGATTGAGTCGCTAAAGTACTTCCATCCCCTAGCTGCCAATTATAAGTATACGGTGCGACTCCACCTGTAAACGAAGCTTGAGCTGTTAATATTCCTTGGTTTATTTCATATTCAATTTCATTTACAGATAATGGCTCAGCTAATGTAACTTGAGCTACAGCTACTTGCTGTGAAGTATCATTACTTGCCATAAACTCAACGCTATAGGTGCCATAGTCTTGGTATTCATGAGTAGGCGTTAACTCTGTGCTTGAGCTACCATCGTCAAAATTCCACGTGAATTTATCCGCTGGCGTGAGTGCAAAACCTTCTACATTAAAATTAACGATTAAACCTGTTTTGGTAAAATTAATACCTTTAGTAACATCGTAATTAAGCTCTACTTCTATATCTTCACTATCAGCTGACTGGCTTATAATATTAAACCCAAAGCCAACCTGTGGAAGCACAACGCCCGATGGCTGTTGCGCTGAAAAACTATAGTCGGTTTTATCAGTAAACTCTGTAATAGCTGATAAATCATCATCACCTAACCCAGCTCGCTGTGGATATAAACTAAAAGCAGCATCACGAATTTGAATTGCTGAAGCAGCCGGAGTTTGCGTACTGCCTTTATTTATCGAGCGCTGATCAGCATCTACCACTAATGCAAAACCACTACCTGGATGCTCTGTCGTGTTGTTATCGGCTTGAGATTCATTGCTATACCACAATAATAATCCCGGTGAGTACTGCTCTGCTTGCAAACTACTGTCAACACCTGTGTATGAACGCAATTGTAAATAGTAATGTGATGGCGATGCATATGTGTAACTACCTATTTTTTCAAAGCCATTAAACTCGGTGTTAATTTGATCTTGTGCATTATTTTGCCAAATTAAGGTATCACTTTGCTCAATACGCATATCATCCACAACAAAACCATAATAATGTGTGTTCGCATCTGTTATGTATTCAATTTTTAGATCAATTATTTGCCCAGCATAAGCTGATAAATCAAACTTATGAGTTAAATAGCCGTTAGGCTGCTTAGCATCACTATTAAAAAATGAATCACCTGATATATACGGACCAATGTCACCATAGTATGGGTTAATTGCTTGGGTATAATTACTAGCAATAGGCTCCCCATTTACTTTTACCTGTACTAAATCATAGTCGCGCTCAATACTATAATAAGCAATAAAGCTTAAAGTAAGTGCCTCAGTTGTGTTTGGTAGCGTTACTGTATTAACTAAGCTGTTACTAACATTGTCGCCCGTATTTGAATAGTATTGAAAATCGCCTTCTACTGGCGTTTTAAATTTTTCGAGTCGAGATGGCAGTGTTATTTTTATTTGGCTTTGTAGTTGTGAAGTACTCGCAGTATTAATTAATGTTTGCTGTGCGTTAGCATCTATCTCATCCATATCAAGCGTGAGCTGATTAACCCAATTACCCTGGTATCGATTTTGTAAATATTCAAGCGCATAAGGACTAAACATAACAGGCTCTGAACCTCGTGGCGAACCTGCCCAACTTCCTGTCGACATAACTGACCAAGACGCAACAGGCTCACCTACCGTGTTAGATTGTAAGTCGTATTCATCCAATAATCCCAAGTCATGTCCAAACTCATGTACCACCACGCCAATCCCAGCATCAATTGGATTAATTGTGTAACCAAAGAGTTTAATACTGCTGCCTGCAATCTCGCTCGGCCCACTATTTTCATCAAATACATAGTAGCGGTGCGACCAAATAGCGTCGGTGCTTAGGTAACCGCCACCTGACTCCTCACCAATACTTGAATGAAAAATCATTACATGATCAATAATTCCATTAGGCTCGTTGAGGATGCCATCGCCATCAACATCATCTAAATCAGTTAAATCATAGTCCGCTAAATTAATATTAAACTTTGCAACCGCCTTCTCCACAGCCTCTTTGACTAAAGCGGGCGCATTTTTATCACGTGTACTGCCTTGGCGTTCACCATATATTTTTGCATTGCTATCAGCGGTTACCCAGCCATATACCTGCCCGTTAAAGTTTAAGCTATTACCAGATGCTGCTTTATAATAATCTGTAGCCGTTGATAAGCTTTGTCCATCAGGGCCCGCATAACCTTGAGTATTAAAAAGCATTTGCTGATAGTGTTCAGTTGAATAATCAGCGTAAAACATGTCTGTGTCTTGCTCTACAAGTCGATTATCGTCATGTTTGAGGTCAGGAAAATCAATTAAGATAGCTAACACTTTTACATCATTAACGCTTTGATCAGGCACTAGCGACGTTGAAAAAGCGGCTTGTTGTTTATTTGTGTTTGAAAAATCCGTAGAGGAAGATTTAAATCGCCTAAAGCCATTTTTAATTGAGTGATTGGCAACGTCTTTGTTACTCATATATGACTTAAATGAACTATCTAACTCACTAGAGGATATTTGGTCTCTTTTTTTAAGCCAATATAAAATACGTTCTTCGTTAGTTATACCAACATCATGCGGGCTTAAATTATTAGCCGCTACTATAGGGCTTAATAGCGTAGTTAAAAGCGCAATTAACGTCACTTTTTTCACTGTGTTTTCCTCAAACATAATTATGTAGTAATCATACCTAATAATAGAAATTTAAACATGCGATAAAAACATATAGTTAACATGTGCAATAAAAATTAATGGTCTTTCACACTCTTTTATAACTAAAATCAAACACACAACCTAAAACGCATAATTTCTGCTAGTTAACTCAGTTAAATACAGTATTTCTGAAGATTTAAATTAAAAAAAGCTACAAAACGAATTTAAAATGCAAAAAACCACTTTCAAGGTTGACATAAGAGTTCAAAACCCTTAAAAATAAACCTATACAGAATTTTTAATTTAAAAGCAGTGTTTTGCTAAGTAGAGTAAAAACTATGAACACACAAATTAACCTTTTAGTCGTACTCGTACTGGTCTTAGTTATAAGCCCAGCGGGGATGTATTAAAAGGTGATACTGCTTTTTAAAAACCCTCGCACTACGCGGGGGTTTTTTTATGCATAAAAAAAGCGCACAGAGGAATGAGGATGAGCAAACAAGAATATAATGGCTCTGAACTAGTAGTTCAGGCATTAAAAGAGTTAAAGGTAAAATACATATTTGGCTACCCCGGTGGTTCGGTTTTAGACTTATATGATGCACTTTTTCAGCAAGATGATATTGAGCATATATTAGTACGTCATGAACAAGCTGCCACACATATGGCTGATGGTTATGCTCGTGCTACTGGAGACGTTGGTGTTGTACTTGCAACCTCAGGCCCTGGCGCTACAAACTGTATAACGGGTATTGCAACGGCCTACATGGATTCAATTCCTATGGTTGTATTATCAGGCCAAGTGCCTACAAGTTTAATTGGTGACGATGCATTCCAAGAAACTGATATTGTTGGCTGTTCTCGCCCTATAGTTAAACACAGCTTTAACTGTAGAAGTGCTAAAGAAATCCCAACAATCTTAGCTAAAGCCTTTTATATAGCCAGTACAGGTCGTCCTGGGCCCGTTGTAGTTGAGCTTCCTAAAGATATGCTTAACCCTGCTATAAAGTTTGAATACGAATTTCCTAAAACAACAGAGCTAAGAACATACAGCCCTAATACTAAAGGGCATTCAAAACAAATTCGTAAAGCGGTAACAACTATTCTAGAGGCCAAAAAACTGGTTATCTACTCTGGCGGTGGTATTGTTATTTCAAATACGTCAGAGCAATTAACGCATTTAGTTGAATCGTTAAATGCACCCATTACCAATACACTAATGGGGCTTGGCGGCATATCAGGTGTACATCCAAACTTTGTAGGTATGCTAGGCATGCACGGTACGCTTGAGGCCAACAAAGCAATGGCAAACGCCGATGTGATTTTAGCGCTTGGTGCTCGTTTTGATGACAGGGTAACTAATAACGTTAAAAAGTTTTGTCCAGATGCCACAATTGTACATGTAGATGTAGATCCAACTTCAATTTCAAAAACAATCAAAGCGCATATACCGGTTGTAGGTTGCTTAGCAACAGTACTAGAACAACTACAAACGGGTATTGATAAAAGCCCAATTAAAATAGATCGCAGCGCGCAAGAAGATTGGTGGCGCCAAATTATCAGCTGGCGTGAACAAAAATGTTTAAGCTACAACACAGATGGCGACAAAATTAAGCCACAAGCCGTAATTGAAGCTGTTTATAAAGCCACTAATGGCGATGCTTACGTAAGTTCTGACGTTGGTCAGCACCAAATGTTTGCAGCGCAATATTACCCATTTAAGCATCCTCGTCAGTGGATAAATTCAGGCGGCCTAGGCACTATGGGCTTTGGCTTACCTGCTGCTATGGGCGTAAAATTAGCCTTTCCGGATAAAGAATCTGTATGTATTACGGGTGATGGCTCTATTCAAATGAATATTCAAGAGCTATCTACCTGCTTGCAGTACAACCTAGCTGTAAAAGTTGTATCACTTAATAACCGCTCTTTAGGTATGGTACGCCAATGGCAAGATATGGTTTACGGCGGTCGTCATTCATCATCTTACATGGACTCACTGCCTGATTTTGTTAAGTTGGTTGAAAGCTACGGGCATGTGGGTATTAAAGTAAACACACTTGATGAGTTACAACCTGCAATCGATAAAGCTATGAGCATAAACGATCGTTTAGTCTTTTTAGATATTCTTGTAGACGAGAAAGAACATGTATACCCAATGCAAATCAAGTTAGGTGGCATTGATGAGATGTGGTTACGTAAAGGAGTAAAAGCATAATGCGTCGGATTTTATCTATTCTATTAGAAAACGAACCAGGTGCACTGTCACGTATTGTTGGGCTTTTTTCACAACGTGCATACAACATTGACAGCCTAACTGTTGGCACAACTGATGATCAGTCGTTATCACGTATTACCATTACCACCATGGGTGATGACAGAGTGGTTGAGCAGATCACAAAACAAGTTAACAAATTAGTCGACGTGCTTAAAATTATCGATTTAACAGAAATGAGTCACATTGAGCGAGAGTTATTGCTTGTTAAGGTATTTGCTCAAGACGAGACGACTCGTGCAGCGGTTACCCGCGTAGTTGATGTGTTCCAGGGTGTTATTTTAGATATGGGCCGACAAAGCTATAGCCTGCAACTAGTGAGCAGTACAGACAAAATAGAATCGTTTTTAGACACACTTCGTCATGAAACCGATATTATTGAAGTTGTACGTTCTGGTGCTGTTGGCATTGGCCGAGGCGATAAAGCCTTAAAAGCATAAATTTATAATATAAAGGCATCAGTTGATGTCTTTATTAAACATAAAAAAAAAGAGCTAAATAGCTCTTTTTTTATTTTAATTCGTTAAACCTATTAAGGGTTTACTTGGTCTTTAAGACCTTTACCTGCTTTAAAGCTTGGGATAGTTGCCGCTGCGATTTGGATCTCAGCACCCGTTTGTGGGTTACGGCCAGTGCGAGCTGCACGTTCTTTTACTGAGAAAGTACCAAAACCAACTAATGCTACTGAATCACCTTCTTTTAAAGAAGAAGTTACAGCACCTGTAAACGCGTCAAGAGCACGAGTAGCAGCGGCTTTAGAGATTTCTGCATCAGTAGCAATTTTTTCAACTAATTGAGCTTTATTCATTGTTAGATTCCTATTCGTTATTATTTTGCCTTCGCAAAACCTATCTTTATGCATTTTTAAAGAGTTAGCAACAGCAAATTGCATTTTTTGCTTAAATTCTTAAAAAATGAGTAAAATTTAAATAATTCTCGGTAGAATACAGCGTGTTGGGTTAACAAAGACTTAATTTGAGTACAATTTTGGCGCAAGTTAAGCAACTGGGTAAATAAGCTATATTTTTTCGATAACTAAGGTCACTTCCCCGACCTCGACTCCAAACTTAACAATAGATGTGCGGTTTATCAAGCGCGATTGTGTAACCAGGTACATCCAATCGTCAAAATTCACTTCTAAAGTACTGCCATCGTATGGAAGCTCTACATCATAATTCCAATGAAATACGCTGCCGTCACTTTTGCCTTTTGCTGTACCTATAACATCAGCTGCTGTCCCCGTTAAACTATTGTCTTCATTTAACGTTATTTTCCAGATTCGCTTTTGGGTTTCGCCATCATCATAAACAAAGTCTTCTTCAATAACGCCCTGGTTACCGTCCCAAGTCGCATTCATATCTACGACAAGCTTTCGGGTCAATTCGCCTTTAAAGTCTTGTACAACACCATAGGCTTTCAAATTTCCGCTAAAAAACGTTTTAAAGTCGAAATTTGGCGATGTATTTTTATAATGTTCAACATTTGGTGCCGAACAGCTAATTAAAAGTAGAGCCGAGAGGCTCATAACAGCTGCTTTTAACGTGTTTAATATGTTCATATTAATTCCCTAATAATTGCTTTCGTAATTTTGGTTCAGAGGTTTTTTCATCAAGCCAAATAGCTAAAAAGTCACTCGAAAATTGAGGTTCATCAATTTCACCCATTTTTTCATCATTATGATAAAAAGTGCTCATACCTTGCTCATTTGTCACTAATGTTAGTGAGTCACCCTTTTTTATATCAGGCCAAATAGACAACAATTTACTGTCGTATTTATCTGCCAGCCCTGTTTTTCCAAGATGTTCCCACTGCTCATTTGTTGCTTTTACTATTTCTTTAGCGTCAAAGTCACGTAAATAGGTAAGCTTAAACTTAACAGGATGTGTTCCTGCGCTGTAATTACCTGAAGGGGTAAATAGCACAGCGTCATATACATCCCAAAATAAATACTCCATTCGTGCTTCGCCTACTTTATTAAATTGTGTGTTAGCTAAAACAATTGAAGTGGTAAGCAAATAAAAAGTAACTGCCTTTAGTAAAAATTTCAAAATAAGCTCCCTTTGAGTCAATGGGTAATGTTACGAAATAGAAATTGTGGAAGATCAGCGATTGATAAATAACTTGATTTTTTGGTTTATGAAAAGAATAACAGTAAACACTGTAGACCAAAGCGCCCCGTAAACGAGCCAGAATTGCCATAAAGGTAAACCTAAACTTATTACTTCAAAGCGCGCTCCAGCCCAATAACTTGCTGGCGCAAATGCCATACATACCAAAAAGGCCTGCCAAAGCTTTAATTTACTCAAAAAAACCATTGAGGTATTTAAAGAAAGTAGTAATGCAGCCCATAAAAACACGAGCCATAGAGGGAAGGGATAAACTTTAAATTCTAACAAGCCTAACTTTACCGCTATAAATTCTAACAATAGTGCTAAAGGTAGGGCTTTAATTAATAGTAAGGAGTCTTGTTTTTTCTGCTTTGACAAACAAAACATTAAAACAATAATCAAGCCACTAAAAAGTAGCGAATTGGCTTCAAGCAGCAATGATAAAAACCACACTGCTTGAAATAGAACAAAATTAGTAACCGAGCGCAATATCATCGTTATCACTCGTAAAACGAGGTTTACGCGCCATTAAATGTACCGTACTTGTTGCTCTGGCTCTAAACGCACCTTCACAATAAGCAAAATAAAATAACCATAAACGATAAAAGCGTTCATCAAATTTAGAGCGGTCTAAATCAGGCCAACTTTTTATAAAACGAGTTCGCCAGTCTGCTAATGTTCTTGCGTAGTGAGCACCAATATCATTAACAGTATGAATAACCATATCGGTATTATTTTTAATCTGCTCACTCATTTCGTTAAGCGATGGCAAACATCCGCCCGGAAAAATATACTGCTGAATAAAGTCAGAGTTTTTTAAGTAGTGCTTATAACGCTGATCGCCAATAGTAATTGCTTGAATAAGCATGGCGCCATCTTCTTTTAGGAGCTCACCACACTGAGTGAAAAAGCTCGGCAAATAATCATGACCAACCGCTTCTATCATTTCAATAGAAACAAGCTTGTCGTATTTACCTTTTAGTAGTCTGTAATCGAGCTTAAGTAATGTTATTTTACTTTCAAGACCAAGTTCAACAATCTTGTTAGCTACATAATCATGTTGCTCATCAGATATGGTTGTTGTTGTTACATGGCAATCGTAATGTGTGGCAGCATATATAGCAAATGCCCCCCACCCTGTACCAATTTCGATTACTGAATCATTTTTTTGAAGCTCAACTTGCTCACAAATGCGTTTAAGCTTGTATTGCTGAGCCTCTTCAAGTGTGGCTTCTTTTGTAGGATATACAGCACTTGAATAAAGCATTTCTTTACTTAAAAATGATTCGTACAAATCATTACCTAAGTCGTAATGAGCAACAATATTTTTCTTAGAACCCGATTCTGAATTTTTGTTTTTTATGTGATTAAATCGGTGTGCGATATTACTAAAAAATGCGAATTTTTTTTCAAACTCATCGAGTTGCTTTTCGTTTATAGCAAATATCTCAATGAATGAAGTTAAGTTGTCACAAGACCAATGTCCCAAAATATACGCTTCACCAGCGCCAACGCTCCCAGATAACGCAAACGCTTTATACATAGCTTTATCATTAACTGTTACTGTTGCTTTTAACGCAGACGATACATCACCAAAAACTGTACGCTCATTTCCTTCAATTAAAACAACTTGACCTGTTTCAATTGACGAAAAGGCTTTTGTCACTAATTTTTTATATATATTAGTTAACCAACTAGTGCTTTGTTCGCAATTTAAGCTCGACACTTTATCCATTGAAATACCTATTAATTGTCCTGACTACCTATGTGCTTTATGGCTTACCTGAGTGACCTAAAAAAGGCACTCGCTTTATAAACAACTTTAATGCTTGATAATAAATACCTTTGAAAATAGACCATGTCATGGCCGGAAAACGTTTAAACAACTTATTAATCTCTTCGTTAGTGAGGTCTTTACGTTTCAAGCGAAGTGTTGCATCAAATAATAACTCTTCATTTCGCTTATTTTCAATGTGTATCAATGTTTTATCAGGCGATTGTTTAACATGCCAATGATAGTTCATATCCAGATTCATAAAAGGTGATACGGAAAAAACCTTCTTAAAGTTCACTTTTTTTTCTAAAGGGACTAAATAATAATGACGTTCGTTCCATGGTGTATTACTCACTTCAGCAATCATGTACTTAAAACGGGTGTCGTTGTGGCCAAAAAAGTAAAAATTAACAGGGCTAAAATACACACCAAAACAACGAAACTGCCCTAACATGTAAATATGAGAAAAGGTTTCAGTAATACCTAAATTGGCAAGTTGATCATGCGCACGCTCAATAAGAGGTCGTTTAGCAAGTTCTGAGGTGTCTTTAAGATAATCAGCTTCATTAAATTTTAACGCTTTTAAGCCTGATGTACCTATGTGCTTATGCACACCATTTAGTTGTTGAGGATTATTTAAATCTACCCACATCATATACAAAGGGTAACTAAAACGATGTTCTTTAACAGCAAAACGGCGATGTTTTACATCGCCTAAATACACTGCACTAGTCAAATTCGACCCCAAGTTGCTTGGCTACATCTACACCACTGTGTACGCCATCTTCATGAAAACCATTGTACCAATAAGCACCACAAAAATAACTATTGTTTTGTCCATCAATACTGTGTTTAAGCTTTTGAGCAGCAATTGACTCTTGGTTAAATACAGGGTGATGATAAGTAAACTCGCGCAAAATTTTACTTTGGCTTATTCCTTCAAGATGATTAAGCGTTACACAAAACTGTGTATCCGATTGTATACCTTGCAAAATATTCATTTGGTAAGTAACAACAGCTGCTTTATCAGTGTTGTTATTAAGTAGGTAGTTCCAACTTGCCCATGCCGCTTTTCTATCAGGTAAAAGGTTTGTATCGGTGTGCAGCACAACTGAGTTCTCAGTGTAAGCTATTGCACCCAATACTGACTTTTCTTGCTCAGTCGCATCACCAAGTAGTGCAAGCGCCTGATCTGAATGACAAGCAAATATTACTTTATCAAACTTACTTAATTCACCATTGGCAAACTCTATTGTTACTTCATCATTTTGACGCGTAACAGATTTAATATCTGTATTAAGTTTAATTTTATCAGCAAAACCTCTGATCAGTGGCTTAATATACTGACGAGAGCCACCTGGTACTACATACCACTGTGGTCTGTTTGTTACATCTAAAAGGCCATGATTAAAGAAGAACTTAACAAAAAATTCAACGCCTACATTTTCCATTTCTTTAATACTGGTAGACCAAATAGCTGCGCCCATCGGAAGAATATAATGGTATTTAAAAAAGTCATTAAAGTGATTGTCACTAAGCAGTTGCCCTAATGATTGATCAGATTGGTAATCATCTTTTTCATGTAGTGCTTTACACAGTTTGTTAAACCTAACAATGTCGTACAATAATCGCCAAAACTTAGGTCTAAAAATATTACGACGCTGTGCAAACAGGCTTGTAAACGTATGGCCATTGTATTCAAAGCCAGTGGCTTCGTTATGAACACTAAAGCTCATTTGCGTTGTTTGTTTATCTACACCAATACGCGATAGTAACTTTTCAAAGTATGGGTAAGTTCTGTCATTAAATACAATAAAGCCAGTATCTATTGCGTATTTTATGCCGCATACATCAACATCAACCGTTGCAGTGTGCCCACCTATATAATCATTTTTTTCAAATACGGTTACATCGTAATGTTTATGAAGCAAATGCCCACATGTTAAACCAGATACACCAGTTCCTATTATTGCTATTTTTTTCAACGGGCTAATCCTTTTGCGATTTTAAGCCAAATTGGGAGTGGTAAAATACGTAATGCTTTTAATATAAGTGTAAAACGGTACGGAAAGTGAACATCTTTTCGGCGCTTATGTATCCCCTTAATCATATAGTCTGCGGCTTTTTCAGCGGTAACAGCCATAGGCATCGGGAAATCATTTTTATTAGTAAGCGGAGTTTTCACAAAGCCAGGGTGAACTAAAGTCACATCAACATCATCTAAATCAACAGCTAAGCTTTTTGCTAAGTAACTTACACCCGCTTTTGATGCACCATAAGCTTCTGAACGAGGTAGCGCAAGATAGGTAACACTTGAGCTGACCAAAACAAGCTGACCCCCTGAATTTATTTTAGGAAGTAGCGCCTCAAGGCAATACCCCATAGAGAGTAAATTTACGTTTATTACACGCTCAAACAATGCACTATCAAAGTTTCGTGCGTCATCTATGTATTCACAGTTACCCGCGTTTAAAATAACACGGTCAAAATGAGGAAAGCCAACTGTCGACTCTTTAATGTCTTGTAGATTAGTTGCATCAAATTTACATGCTTGAATATTGTCGTATTTAGCAAGCTCAGCGAGCTTTTCACTATTACGGCCACAAGCTATAACAGTGTCTCCCAACTGCGCATATTTAATTGCTAACTGCTCACCAATACCAGAAGTAGCACCCGTTATAAGTGTGATCATAATTAACCTGCCCTTTTATCAATTAGCTTTATAACACTACCAAGTAAAGGAATATGTTTGTACAGCAACTCGCCCACATTAAAGTAGTCTCTGTGCTTGATAATTTTGCCATTTTCAAAAATAAGCTTGCTATGACCTTCTACCGAAATAGTTTTACCTGATGAAAGCTTTGGATGTGCATAGTGCATAGTCCAATAGATAAAAGCATTGTTGCCGCTATCAAACGAATCATTAATATCAAACTGACAATGCTTAACATTGCTATATAAGTTAGCAAAGTACCTGCGCAATTCTACAATACCGTTAATTTCATGCATCGGGTCTATAAACTGTATGTTGTCACAGTAAATATCACTCAATAAATCAAGATTAGTGCTATCAAGCTGTTGGTATATTTCAACAAATTTATCTACTGGTAACTGGTTATCCATATCACACCTTAAATGCAGCAAGTGCACGTTCTCGTGCCGCTTTATGATCAACTATTGCTGGCCAGTAACATTCCTTATCTTTACCTATTGCGGCTAAATAAGTGTGTGGAAAATGAATGTGTTTATCTGGCACGTTTTCAAGCTCTGGCAAATACTTACGGATAAACTTGCCAGTTGGATCAAAGCGCTCGCTTTGTCTGATAGGGTTAAAAACTCTAAAGTAAGGCTGAGCATCACACCCGGTACTTGCAGCCCACTGCCAGCCACCATTATTTGAGGCTAAATCGCCATCAATTAGGTGCTGCATAAAAAAGCGCTCACCTTCGCGCCAGTCTATTAATAAATGCTTAGTTAAAAAGCTAGCAACAACCATACGTAAACGATTGTGCATCCAACCGGTTTGCTTTAGTTGTAGCATTGCAGCATCCACTAACGGGTAACCTGTACGCCCTTCACACCATGCTGTAAATTCATTTTCGCTTTTACGCCACACTACGGCGTTGTACTTTTCGTTAAAGTTATCACCGCGCGAAAGCTTCGGAAATTCAGCAATTAAATGCCTGTAAAATTCGCGCCAAACGAGCTCGTTAATCCACGTAAACGTTTTACTTTTTGACGTAGTTAAAATATCAGGATAACGCTGCTGAATATTAATAAGAAGCTGTTTTGTGCTTACAATACCAAGTGCTAAATACGGGCTTAAACCTGATGTGCCTTTTACGCTGGGTATATCACGCTGATCGTCGTAGCTTGTAAGTTTGTCACATATAAAATTATCAACTACGGTTGAGAGTGTTTCGTCGTCAACCGGCCACTTATCTGAGCATCCATCACTTTTTAGTAAGCCGCTTTCATCAAATTTTGTTGGCTCAGAAGTTAAAGGCCATTGAGGCAAACTAAAGTGTGTATCTTGATACTGCTTTAACCATGCTCGCTTAAATGGAGTAAATACTTTATACATTTCATTACTTTGATTTTTAACCGTTCCGACAGGTGCAATTAAATCACCTTCGTACAAAGTAAAAGTAATAGAAAGCTCATCGCATTTATGCAAAATTGCTTTATCGCGGTTTACTTCATTAAGCTCATATTCTGTATTAGCAATTACGTGTTTTATATCGTTTGCTTTACAAAAATCAATAAGCTCACGCGTACAATCACAAAAGCTTGGCGCTTCAATAATATGTAAAGTAATACCGTAATCAGCAAGTTGGGATTGAAGGTAAGTAACTCGGCGCTTGAGTAAGTCAATCTGAATAGGCGCAGTTTGGTGTTGTTGCCACTGTTTTTCAGACACAAAAAAAATGGCGTGTTTAGCGCCATTGTTTAGCGCTTGAATTAACGCTTCGTTAGAAAAAAGGCGCAAATCGCGCCTAAACCAAAATAATGTATCCATTAAATACCAAATCGTAGTTTTAAATCGTGAGGGTAAGGGTTAAAAAACACTTGTTTTTCAAGGTACTCATTTGGGTGAACCTTCAAATGATGTTTTAACAAGGTAAGTGGTACATATAATGGCACCAAACCTTCGCGGTATTCATCTATCGCATCACGAAGTTCTTGTTTTTCAACCTTCGATAAATCAGTTTTAAAGTAACCTTGTAAATGCATTAGCGTGTTGCAATTATTTCTGCGAGAAGCTGGCTTTTTAAGACCCGTCATCAAACCTAAAATATATTCATCAGCAACTGCATTTATATCGTCGCCTACATAAGTTCCCAGCAGGTTACCCAAATCACGATAAGCTTGATAGTTATGAGCCATCAACAAGTACTTATACTGAGAGTGAAATTGAGTAAGCTTATGAACCGTAAGCGGCTCTTGTACTAATTTTTGCCAGTTTTTAAATACGTAAATTCTCATTACAAAATTTTCACGTAAATGCATGTCGTTTAAACGTCCGTTTTCTTCACATGGCAATAATGGGTTGTGCTTCATTATTTGCTCAGCAAAAAAACCAACGCCTTCAGAGGTATTACCCGTGCCTGCTTCGTTGTATATTTTAATGCGCTCCATGCCGCAGCTTGGGCTTTTTGCACAAAATACAAATCCGCTTAATTCTTTAGCTTGTTCAGTTGCAACTTTTTTACCATATTCAGTAAGTTGTTGGCCTACTTCGCCGGTGCCATCTGGTCGACAAACTTTAATAGTATCGCCCACTTTAACCTGGCGAATAGTTGGACGAGGTATTGGTAAACCAACAGCTACTTCCGGACAAAACCGTGTGTATTCAACGTGTTTACCTAGCTCGTCCATACAAAAATTTGACTTTTTATGTCCTGTGTCAAATCTAACTTTTTCGCCTGCTAAGCAGGCGCTTATACCTATTTTTATTATATCTGTGTGCATATATTCTCTTAGTAAATCAAATTACCTATTGGATTTAGTAACTTGCTGAAGCCCTTATTAAAATGTAGCGCACTACTGACAACTGTAAAGCATAAACATCCATCTTTCGTTAAAGGTGTGTGTTGATGACTACCATCTTGCCAAATAAAGTCGCCTGGTACGTAATTACCGTCTTCATCACTAAACTCACCGTCTAGTAGTAAAGTAACTTCAAATCCGGTATGTGTATGCTCAGGAATTTCGCCACCAGCATCAATATGTAGCAAGCTAGAACGCAGCGCACCATCATCAAGCGAAACGCGAGATCGTGCCAGCTTACCAACTTGTGTAAATTTGCTATGAGAAATACGTGTTAAAGCACGTGGAAGCTGATAGTTATGCTCATTCACTTTAATAGATACAGGCTCTACTTCGTAAACTTCATCAATAGAATCATCAGACATGATCATATCGAGAACATTTAGTTCAAATTCTTCAAGTAAATCAGATTTCTCAGTTTGAGGTTTCTCAAATTGAGCAGGCTCTTCACTAAATAATGCATTTGCATTACTTGCTTCAATTTTAGCTACTTTAGCTTGGCACACAGGGCACATGTCTACGTGAATAGAAACGGCTAAACTCAATGATGTAGCAAGTGATGCATCGCAATACTGTGTCAGTAAAGTTTCACTCGGGTGATGTTTAATCATGCTGATCTCCCATTTCATTACGTAATTTTTGCAAGGCCAAACGTAACCGTGATTTTACCGTGCCTACTGGAATATTAAGTTGATGTGCAAGTTGCTCTTGCGACATATCTTGAAAATAAACGCCTCTTACCACTTCGCGTTGAGCAATTGGTAATTTGTCTAAATAACGCTTAATTTGCTTATCTTCTAAATGATCACTGTATTCGTGATGCGTATCTTGTGAGTCGTTTAGTAACGGCCAAATATCTTCGCTTATATTTTCTTCTTTATTACTTTTCATTTTACGAAGCATATCGAACGAAGCGTTACGCATAACGGTATAAACCCACGTAGTCGCAGCGCCTTTTTCACTATGATACAAATGTGCTTTACGCCAAACAGACGTTAATGTCTCTTGCACAAGCTCCATGGCTTGGGCTTCAACACCAAACTGCTTAATTCCAAAGCGTTTAATTTTTGGCGCAAAGTATTCAAATAAATATGAAAACGCTTTTTTATCGCGTGATTGCGCAACATCTATAAGCGCTTGCATGAGCTCTTTACTCGGCGTTTCTGGCATGGCAGTGTACTTACCTGTATTAGGTTCACAACGTGGTGACTGTTGTTGACTTACCATAATAATTTATCCCGTTATTGCTTTTGTATTAAGTAATACGGGCAATAATTAATTTAGGATCATAAAATTTAGGCAAATTCGTTATTAATCACAGTATGGAGGAAATTCAGTAAGTTATCAAAATTCGTTTCAAACGCAAGTTGCTGTTTTTTCTCAATAGAAACAGGTAGGAGTTCAAGCCAACGTGCTGCAATCCAGGGAAGCTTGTCAAAATGAGTTTTTTTGTACAACAAATTAAGTTCCGGATTACCATCAAACACGTTTTTAAGCGCGTCGTGTAGTAGGTAATGTTCACCAATTTGATTGTTAGAATCTTTGTACCAATACGGCGTATTACAAGGCGATACCAAGCCATGACGTAATTCGTCTTCGTCTTGATAAACATCATTAATTTGCACATTTTGCGATGCAAATACATCAATTAATAATACATCGTTATCGTCTTGGTCAAAATCAATAATATCAACAAGGCAACCTTGCGCGCTTATATTAAAAGGCGTGTCATGCTCAAAAGTACAAAGCACAAACCCTGTATTATTTTTTAATGCGGTTTTAACCATATTTAAGTAGCGAGGCTCAAATATGCGTAATCGCGTATAACCTTCAGGTAACATAAAAATGGGTAATGGAAAAATCGCACGTTTCATAAAGTCTACTTATTTCAAACACTCTGCCTTTATTTACGTGCGCTTTTGCTAAGTCGATCAGCTTTGTATGAATCGAATTAATTACCAGCTATATAATTGGCTAAAGATTAAACCAACCTCCCATAGCTTTAAACACTTGAACCGAGTAATAAGCGCTAATCATACTGACTACGGGTGCTAACATTAATGCAAATAATCCAAGTTCACTGCTCATCGTTTTAATCCTTTAAGTGGTTTATTTTACGTTTTTAACGCTAGCGTCAGTATTTTTAAGCGCTGTGCTATCTGTTAAAACGGGCTCATCTAATAAACCCTCTAAAACAGATTTAGCATCAAAATAAAGCGTTTCCTTTAGTGATTTTTCAAGCTCGATTGTGGTTTGCTTAACATAGCTTGCTACACTTTGAGTTAATATATCAGTTACATCTAGGTCCACTTCTGTTGCGTGTACTTGCGCAGAACCTAATACTAATAAACTTGCCATAGCGATTTTAATTGAATGTTTCATAATGGTATTCCTTGTTTGTGTATTGTTTAGACGTAGTTATATACTCAAGGGTTGTGCCAACATAAAAATAAATCTTAACCAATTGTAATTAAACAACTTTACACGCATTACTTTAATTTAAAAAATTCATCTCTCGTTAATTTAACCATTTAATTTAATTTTTTGACTACTTTTTAGTTAATAAATAAAATGGTTTAAAGGTATTAATACCGTCACACTAAATACATTTAGCGTTTATAAAAACGTCATATCTACCCGCTAAAGTGCACACCACTATAAATAATTCAAAAAGTGCAGTATGACTCTTTCATCACGTCGAAATTTTTTAAAAACCTCAGCAGCAAGCATATTTACCGTCGCAGTATCGAGTGCCATTACAGGTTGTGCTCAAACATTAATAAACAAACCTCTATCGGCTATTGAATTTAAACACGGTGTAGCGAGTGGCGACCCGCTTAGTCATGCTTTAATAATTTGGACACGTGCAACTCCTTCTCAATCAAATTTTAAAGTTACTGTTGCTTGGGAACTGGCAGGTGATTCTCAATTTAAAAACATTATTCGCAGCGGGCAAGAACAAACAGATAAAAGCCGAGACTTTACAATAAAAATAGATGTGCAAGAACTTGCTCCAAACACAGAGTACTTTTATCGTTTTATAGGTTTGCAAACACAAAGCCCAATTGGCCGAGCTAAAACACTACCAATAAATAACATTGAACAAATTAAAATGGCTGTTGTGTCGTGCTCAAACTACCCTGCTGGGTACTTTAATGCCTACACAGATGCCGCTAAGCAAAAAGATTTAGATGTAGTACTGCATTTGGGAGATTACATTTACGAATACCCAATGGGCGGGTACGCTACCGAAAATGCTAAAAGCATTGGCCGCCAATTAGCAGCTGATAACAGCGGTGAAATTATTACCCTTAGCGACTATCGTAAACGTTATGCTATTTACAGAACAGACCAAGGCCTTCAAGCACTTCACGCTGCAGCGCCTTTTATCGCAATATGGGATGATCACGAAGTTACTAACGATACCTATAAAAGTGGTGCTGAAAATCATACCCCTGATGAAGGTGACTTTTTTAAGCGTCGCGCAGCAGCTATTCAAGCCTATTACGAATGGCTGCCAATTAGACCGCCTATGGGCGAACAAAGCCCGCAAATATATCGCACCTTCGATTTTGGTAATTTAATAAGCTTACATATGCTAGATACGCGCGTAATAGCACGCGATAAACAACTCGCTTACAGCGACTACAAAAACCCCGAGACCAAGCAAATGGATGTTGCGCGCTTTGCCAGTGATTTAAATAATCCAAAAAGGCAGTTACTAGGTAACACACAACTAAACTGGCTCACCAGTGCAATAACTAAATCAAATGCAAAATGGCAAGTATTGGGCCAGCAAGTATTGATGACTAAAATGTGGCTACCTACTGAAATATTCTCGCAATCCGATCGCACTAAAATACCTCAGGTGTTAAAAGAGCTTGTTACCATTAAAAAAGCAGTGTTAGCTCATAAAGCGGTAACACCCGAGCAACTCGCACGCGTAAATACTTTAATGCCTTATAATTTAGATGCGTGGGATGGTTACCCAAGCGAGCGCGAAGCATTATACAAAAGCATTACCGCATTAAATAAAAAGTTAGTCGTGGTTGCAGGTGATACGCACAATGCGTGGCATGGCACATTAAAAAATGCAAAAGGCGAAAGCGTAGGAGTAGAGTTTGCAACACCTGGTGTTACATCCCCGGGTATGGAGCATTATTTAGCGCTTAATACAGCACAAGCAAAGCAAATGGCTGACTCGCTTACATTGTTAATAAACGATTTAAACTATTGTGACTTATCACACCGTGGGTATATGCTACTGACTATTACTAAAGAGCAAATCACAACCGATTGGCGCTATATAGATAACATAAACTCACCAAGCTACAATATTGTTGACCAACACCAAAGTGTTTATAAAGGCTAATACTTTTAAAAAGAAGGTAAATGTATTATTTACCTTCTTTGTATATTTTATAAAACGTGCTTAATTACAAGTATAAAGAAGCGTCCACGAAGCATCACTTCCTGGAAGGCTATTTGTATACCAATTTGCGCTGTATGCATTGCCTTGATATTGCATTTTATCGTCGGTGTTATTGTGAGTAAACGGGCCACCTGAGTAATCTTTGTTCACCCAATTAGGGTATGTATTAATGCCATTACAATCGGTTGAACTTACAACACTGCATCCGTTTGTATCAACATTTGTACCTGCGGGTGTATCTGGGCACTGATCAATATCATCATTCACACCATCGTTATCCGCATCGCTTTGTGGTTCAACTACTTCAACAACACAACCTATATTATTAACAGTTTCACCTGCAGGTGTATTAGGGCATTGATCAACATTATCGCTAATACCATCGGCATCGCTGTCAGTTACTGCACAACCAATACTATCAACCGTTGTACCTGCGGGAGTATTATTGCACTGATCAAGGCTGTCACTTACGCCATCCCCGTCGCTATCTAAATCAACATTGCTACTACCACCACCCCAACCTTGAATGATCTCTTTAACTTTAGAGCCTGACGATGTTAGTGAATTCCAACTACCGCCTGGAGTAAATAACGATGCACCTTCGTTTTTATCGTTTAAAGCCCAGTTAGCGTGGCTAATATTGTTTGTTTTAAAAAATGCCATCCATGCATCGGTTTCATTGATATTAACACCCCCATTGCCATCAGCATTAACTGTTCCCCACTCTGTGGCGAATAGTGCAATGCCGTTATCGAGTGCTGTTTGTGCTTTATTTCGATACGATTGACCATGCGTGCCAGCATAAAAATGCAGAGTGTAAGCAATATTGGCACGATCAATTGGGTTTTGTGATGCCACATCAACATCTTGTGACCACGTAGGCGTACCAACCACAATTAAGTTATCAGGGTCGATTGCTCTAATTTTATCAATAACTGTTTCTGCGTAAGGCTTAATATCGTTAACCCACGAGATTTGTAAAGGCTCGTTATAAATTTCATAAATAACATTGTCGTACTGCCCATATTTGGTAGCTACGTCTTCAAAAAAGCGAACTGCAGTTGCTTGATCGGTATGTGCTTCATGGCTATGAAAATCAATAATAACGTACATATCTTCGCTAATAGCTGCGTTTACAACAGTATCAAGACGGCTCATATTGCCCTCCCAATCAAAGTTCAAACTACCACCAGTACTCGTACCATGACCAATAGCTGCACGAATTAATGTTGCATTAAATTCAGTTTTTGCCTTTGCTACTGTTTCTGCTGTATAAAATTTTTCTGCGCCCCACCCCGTATTACTCCAAAATAGGCTAGGTCCTGCAAAGCTTGTGTTTTCTCCACCCGCAAGAATTTGATTTCCACTCACCGTTAACTTTTCAACAGCGGCATTGGCCATTGTTGAGCATTCTAATAATAAAGCTAACGATAAGCTCGCCACTTTAAAATCCTTTCTTTTGTGATTATTTGAACTGTTATTCATCGTATTTCCTTAAATTGAAATTATCAGTCGTCATTGCTTGACGTAATAAATTGATAGCAAACCAATACTTAATAATTAAACAAAGTTAATTTGGCGAGCAGAAAGTATCATTTATTTATTAACATTAAATGAATAAAAAGGTACAAGGAGAAGGATTTTAATTAACTAAATATCAACAAGTGAGCGATTTAACGAGGTTTGAGGATTTTACTGGGTATATACAGGCATTTACACGATATTTACATGATGCGGGCAAAAAATCTCGGTTACAAAAAATATGTATAAAAATGAAAGGCGGTAATAATAATTATTACCGCCATCAATAATAGCTAAATATCAGGGTAAAATATTAATAAGCCAACCAAACCGAGTTCTGATTAAGTGGCTTATTTTTTAGTGGGCAGCGCTTTTCTGCCCAAACGGTATGCATCCATCATGCTCAGCACCCAAATTATAATCATTAAAGGTAAATACTTATATTCAGCGAGTTTAGCGCAGGCGTCAGAAGGTTGTTGCGCGGCTTTTAAAATGGCCGTAACCGACATGGGGATTTTTCCGTGTACAATTTCATTTGCAGTACACTGTGCAATCGCAAATATATCTTGAAGGGTTAAAATTAAAAGAACAGAAAATACGCCCGCAAAAATAGCGCCTATAAGGTGTTTTTTTAGAGAAAAATGCCCCGCTCCAGGATAAACAATGGCGGTAAGTAAAGCAGCTTTTAGATCTTGTTTCATTTTTACCTAATATAAATTCACTTTAACGTGATCACATAAAAAAGCCACTTTGCAGTGGCTCAATTAAAATATCAAGTAGTTAAATGTATTATTGTCCACCAAACCCGAGAGTTAACTCAATACCAACAAAGCGAGGTGCTCCTGCAACAAATGTTGGGTTGCCAAATCCCCCTCCAGTATTACCTGCATCAACTAAATACTCTTTATCTAATAAGTTACTAGCAAATACACTAACAGCCCAGTCATCACCATTTGCGATACCTAAGCGCGCACTGACTAATCCAAGCCCAGGTTGACTAATATCTAAGCCTGATATTGGCGCATTTGCTGGCTCAAAAAACACTTCAGAGCGGTAGCTATATATTAAAGAGCTCGTTAAATTAAGTGAGTTCGACAATTCTGTTGAATAAAACAGCCCCGTACTAAACGTCCACTCTGGTTGTAATCTAAATTTATTGCCTGCGAGGTTACCGTTATTACTATCATCATCTATTTCAGCATCAAGGTAAGCCGCATTGGCAAATACCTCAAACTCATTATTAATTAACGCCCTTACTTCAGCCTCTGCGCCAACATTAGTGGCAGAGCCCGCATCAGCAGAAAACGCAACGCCTTCATCATCCTGTAACGTAACCTGAAAGTTAGAGTAATCTTGATAAAATACAGCGACAGAGTAATCTAAACGCCCGTCAAGCGCTTTACCTTTAATACCGGTTTCGTAGTTCCAAATAATTTCCGCTGGAACTTCTGATATAGAGGCTTCAACATTTCCTTGTTCGTTGTTAGCCGAACTTACTTCAAGTACTTCCGAACGACGTCCTTTTGAAATAGTCGCATACATATTTGTAGTAGGGTTTATTATATAAAGCGCATTAAAACGTGGCAGCCAATCATCATAATCAGCATCGCCATAGAATGTTTCACCATTTGTATCTACCGTAAACAATGGCGCTTGTGTTAAAACACTATTGGGTGCAGCAGAGCTATAACCACTGCGTTTGTCTTCTTTTATATAACGAAGACCCGCTGTTAACTCTAATGCTTCAGTAGCAGCATAAGTTACATCAGCAAACGCTGAGTACGCTTTGTTTTCACCATAGTTTGTAAACTCTAGTGAATATGGCAACTCGTTTACTACGCCACCTGTTAATGCTGGCGTTAAAATATTAACGCTACCATCATTATTAATACAAGGAACACCAGAACCCAATACGCCTAAGCAATTTAAAAATATAGACTCTTCTGTACTAAATGGAATGTGTTGGCTACCATCTTCTTCAAAGTAGCTCACACCAAAAATACTGGTAAATTTGTCTTGCGTATAAACAGCACGTAATTCTTGGCTAAATTGATCGCCCTCAGCAGCTTCTGCAAATTCTAAAAACCATGCTTGCGTACCATCAGCATCAAACACTTCTAAAGAGTCAAAATTACGCCCTGCAGTAATTGAGGTGATTGTTAAATCGTTACTTACATCCCAATTTACAGTCAAATTTAAATCGTTAACTGTGCGCTCTACACCTAAGTCTTTTTTTCCAAACACAGACTCTGCATACGGACTACCTGGCATTTCAACAAAGCTATATGGACTTGTATCACCACCGGTTGGTGCATAAAGCCCATTTTTAAAAGATGTACCCGAGTCATCATTTTTTTCATACGTATACACCAAGTCAATCGTTACATCGTCACTTGGTGTAATACGTAAAGACGGACGATAAGAAAAACGCTCAATAGCATGCATATCATCTTGCTTAAACCCAACCGGATTTTGGGAGTTACTATCTCCTGCAATATTTTTTATAAACCCATCACGTTCACGATAAGTAAAAGCAACACGGCCTTGCATTAAATCATTACCACCCGTTACAAAGCCACTAGCACCTTTAGCCGAGTAATTACCAACGGATGCTTTTAATTGAGCCGAAAAATCTTTTTCTGGTTTACGTGTTGCTACACTAATAGCACCTACAGAAGCTGCTGTTCCAAACAGTGTCGCTTGTGGTCCCTTAACAACTTCAATCCCTTCTACATCAAAAAGCTCAAAGTATGAGCCACGAGAGCGTGATACATCTGCTCCGTTATAATAAATAGACACACGAGGGGATGATTGAGACGACCCACTATCAGACGTAATACCACGAATTACAAAGCCCGGGTTGTTAGGGCTTTGCTCTTGAATAACAAGCCCTGGTGTTATTTCAGATAAAGTGTCTAGTTCACCTATACCCAAGCTTTCTAAAAAGTCGCCATCGTAGGCGCTTATTGTTACGGGCACATCTTGTATTGATTGCGCACGCTTTTGAGCAACAACCACTATTTCATCAAGTTCTTTATTTATGGTTTGATCTGCAAAACTATTTGTTGATGTAACGCAAATCATCGCCACAGACAATTTAGTAAGTTTAAGAAAAGGCCGTGTCGTTAATTTATTTTTCATGTTTTTCACTGTTCGTCCGGTTAATTGTTTTTAGGAATTACCAGTAATCTAACGAACTATTACGACTTTTTTACGTCTTATTAATTACGCATTGGTTAAATTGATGTTTCAACTTTATGAAAAACAATAAATTATTGTATTCATATAAAAATTATAATATTGAAAAACTCAGCGTACACTTGTACACTAAAATTCATTCAAATAGTGGTAGGATCTGTTATGTCGTTAGAAGCGCCCTATTCTAAAAAAGAAGAACAACTAAACGTAATTAGCCATGCACTTGGTATTGTATTTGCCGCATTTGTTATGTGGGATTTATTTAGCCAAGCCACCAGCACTAAAGCGTATGTAAGTACTGTAATTTATGGCAGCAGTCTATTTGTACTGTTTTTGTCGTCCACTTTGTACCATGCCAGTATTCAACCGCGCTTAAGAGCCTTTTATAAAAAGTGCGATCACTGCGCCATATATTTATTAATTGCCGGCACCTACACTCCCTTTTTATTAATCTCATTAACTGGTGCTTGGTCATGGGCCACACTTACATTTATTTGGGCGGTGGCACTAGCAGGCGTTGCGTACAAAGTATTTGTAAAAAACGGCAATAAAAAAATATCACTCGCCACCTACTTACTCATGGGTTGGTTTGCACTGGCTATTGTATATCCGCTCTACTCTAGTGTTGATGTAAAAGCACTTTACTGGCTACTTGCCGGCGGTATTTTTTATAGTTTAGGTACATTATTTTACAGCGCTAAAAGCACCCAATTTAGCCACGCTATTTGGCACTTATTTGTTATTGCTGGGTGTGTTTGCCATTATATTTCAATTAGCAATTACGTTTATTGATAACGACTTAAAGTGCACAACAAGCAGCACATCGAAATATTTAGAGGATCACATATGTAAAATCGATATAAAGTCAGGCTCTATATCGATTTAAAATACACTAAATTATATAAATTCAAAAAATAATGAGGTCTTTACCCAGCATTATCAACTTTTAAAACCAAAGCAAATCGACCGTCTTTATGTGTAAAACCCCAAACAGAGTTATTGTTATAATTATAACCCCACAAATAAGTCCCACAACTGCTGCTTACATCACTTGGGGCACTACCAGCACCCGATTGAAACATAACGCTAAAGTCATCCGAGTAAGAGGTAGCAGTAAAGCAGTTTTCATCTAAAAACGCGTCCCAAACACCCGTTTCTTCATTGTATCGACCAATAGTTAAAGTAGATAAATCAACGCCTTCGGGAGCTGTTATTGCAATCGCCATTGCATCAGCGTCATCTTCAGCGGTGATCACACCATCTCGAATAACATTTGTTGGATTATCGGTTTCCACTGCATCTTTATCAAAAAACAACTCTGAAGGAGAGCTGGTTTGCACAAATCCGTTTGTGTTTTTATATGAGCCATCTTGGTTTAAATTACCATTAATGTACAAAACATCAGATACAGTTGTAGCATCCTCGTCAGTAAACCAGCTTAATGACAACAATTCATTCATTGCTTGCTCTTCTCGAGGAATACTATAAGCATCAGCAAAGATTGTATATTCACCTTTACCTGTCCCTAAATCATCTTGATAGTTTGCATCAACGCCCACCTGCTTTTTATCTTGGGTATCGGTAGTTAACATTTCAACACTGTTATACGTTAAATTAAAACCATCTAAAATAGCCGCTTGCGTACCAATATAACCGGCTTCATCAGGTGTTTTTGTTGTTGCCCAATAAGATTCGTAGGGAGAAACAACACGCTGTAGCGCATCGCTCGTATAGCTTGCACTATCACCTACACTCCATTCAATAGGGATAATTTCTTCAATGGTTTTGCCTGCTGAATCAACATCATATTGCACCCAAGCATTTTGAGGTTCATCCCAATATGTACCCATGTTCATATCTGCTTCTGAGAAATTAACCGGTGCATAATAGTTTTTAAACGTAATTTGACGACCATTAACTTCAACAATCACGAATGATATTTTGTTTGATTTTTCATACTTAGTTAAATCTTTAGTGTACTGACTATTTGTTCCTTCGTAGTCACCTACTTGAGCAAAATTATCCTGCGCTAAACCCGTTTCATATTTATCATGAATACCATAACGATTGTTGTACGCTTTCCAAGATGCATTACCAGCAACAATTTGCGTAAAGCCAACAGATGGATTCGAATTATCTGGATGAATTAAGCTACGAGAGTATTGATGATCGTGGCCAGCAATATAGTTAACTTTATATTCACTCAATAAATTAAGGACGTTATCCATTAAGCCAGGTGAAGACTCATCTTGCAGCTGTAAATAACCTAATTGACCAGTATCAAGCCCTAATATGCCTGGCTCAGTTTCATCCTCATCTCCACTTGTTCCATCGCTTTTTAACGAACTAATATAGTCAAAATATTCATCATAATTATAAACAGACGGACGCTTTTTGGTTGATAAAGCTTCATGACCAAACATAACGATATGATCAACCGTAGTCCCTTTTGTTTCTAAAACATTTTTTAACCAATCATAAATAAGAAGCCAAGTACCTTCATAGTTAACAGACACTAAATCACTGGCATAAAAGTCTATAGCAATAAATAGGGTATTGTTTTGAACGGTATAGTACATAAGATCTTCAATACCTTCGTAGCCGACTATTTCGCCGCTTTCTAACCCTTTTCTCAATAGTTTTCCTGGGTATTGTTGATACAAATTGTACCCTTGATCGAATTCTTGTGAATCTGCATCGGTATATGCATCAATACCATTATACATATTATTAACAGAGCGATTGTCTGTCGTATCCACTGAAGTAGTAAACCAACTTAGCCAATCATAACCGTCTACAATTTCGTGATTACCACGCACAGGTAAAACAGTCATTCCGGCTTCAGTTAAAGGCGTGCCAACCTTATTCATCCATTCAACATATTCATTTTCTGTGCGTACATCGGTCATATCACCTACGGCGAGTACAACTGAAACCCCCTCTTCTTTTATCTTAGAAACAATAGGGTCCACTAATAAAGCAGGAAGGTGTTTAAAATCATAAGGCGTATCTGAACGTTCACTACTTGCGATTTCGACCGGCAAGCCGCCAGCAACAAGCGGATCTCCATTTTCATCAACAAAAATAGCGTTATAAGGGTCAGATACGTCAATCTTCCAACCTTCACCATCAAAAATGTCATCATTATTAACGTCATAACCAATATCGACAGATAACGTTATACCATCGTAGGTATGTGTAATTGTTTGTTTATAATCATCATCATCTCGACCTTGAGTATCGGGTATAACCGCAAAGCGCCAAACATTATCACTATTATTTTCTGCAAGTTTATTAGCTCCTTGCGTCACCGTAGTACTTACCGTAGTACTTACCGTACTTTCATTTTCAACTTGATCAGAATTTTCTGTTGAATCTAAATTATCAGAACCACATGCAAAAAGAGCATTGGAAATAACAACTATTAAAGCGGTTTTGCTTAAAGCCTTCATTAGGGTATTTACCTATTATTTAATTATAATTTTATGGCAACTTAGCTTCACAGCTGCCAAATAGAAATAAAGTAAATAAGGTACAGGGGAAGTATTACAATTTTATGGAAATTAACGTGATATAAACCTGAAGTGAAAACTTATTAATTTGGGGACAATGAGTAATACGCAAACAAATTAAATATCAATTAAGCAAGACAGCCACACCAAAATTTATGATGAGTGTCATTGTTAATTTGCCGGCACCTACCCCCCTTGTTATTAATATCATTAGCTGGTGCTTGGTCATGGATTTATTTGGACTGTGGCACTGGCAGGCGTGGCGTGGCGTGGCGTACAAAGTATTTGTAAAAAACGGTAATAAAAAAATATCACTCGCCACCTACTTGCTCATGGGTTGGTTTGCACTGGCTATAGTGTATCCACTTTATTCTAGTGTTGATGTAAAAGCACTTTACTGGCTACTTGCCGGCGGTATTTTTTATAGTTTAGGCACTTTTTTTTTACAGCGCTAAAAGCACCCAATTTAGCCACGCAATTTGGCACTTATTCGTTATTGCTGGGTGTGTTTGCCATTATATTTCAATTAGTAATTATGTTTATTAGGCTGGTTAAGACAATTAGAATGGTCTGGTTTGAGCGATAACCAGACACTGAAAAAGTTAAATTTATTCCCGCTTTTTTGAGTAGGAGCCTAATTTTGTCCGATAACATTATTAACCGCCGTTTTGGTGTGTTATAAACCACCACAATGGTGTTCAATAAGCTGTTATGTTTTAGCTCATCACAAAAGGAGTTCTAGATTGCGATATTTGTTTTTATTGGTTTCTGTGGCGCTGATAAGTCCATTGTTACTGAAGCTTTATACTATGTTTGCACCTGGAGAAATGATTGGTTCAATTGATGGTTGGCTAGGTTTCCTTGGAGGATATTTTGGTGGAATTTTGTCATTTGTAGCCGCAATAACTGTTTTTAAAAACCAAAGACGCGATAGTTTAAGGCCATATATTAAATCAGCCCCAGAAGCTAAAAATAGCAAAGCAACTCAATGTTTGTACTCGTTAAAAAATACTGATGTTACATTTAATCCCGAGACGTTTGAAACTAGTGATTCAAACCGCGATGAGAAGTTTATTGATTTTGCAATTAAAAATATTGGTATAGGGCCAGCTTTAGACATTGTCATATTTAATAAAAAAGGCAGAAAACTAGTTTTAGCTGATTCTCAAAAAAATATATTTCAAGAGTTCAAATCACTTACTGATTTAGAGGTGGGAGAGTCAATTAGTTGGGTCGTATGTCTAGACCTAAACGAGAGCACAGAGGGTAGTACCTACACAGAAGAGTGGAAACTACATTACAAAGATATTCTAGGAAACACCTACAAAGAAAAGCTTCATGTGTTTTTTAATACGGAACATGCTAAAGCAGGTATAAGTATAAAAACATAACAAGGCACTTAAACGGAACTAAAACAGTGGGTTACGTTTCAATTCGCTACACATTTTAACCCACAATTTTAGTCCGCTTAGTGCGGCGTTGAGGCTGTAGAATTACTCATTTTTAAGAAAAGCAGCCTGTTTTATGGGCTCCAAATTATTACATTATCTAATGCTTTAAAAACGCTTGGGGTTAATTACAGGAACTTGTTTTTTAATTGAATTTGACTGTTAGGGTTATTCCACAGTGTCGTTATGTGATAAGGAGGCATATGTTCAATATTTTCATTCGTAAAAGTAGAGCTCAGCGTATTCAAGAGCGTATTGATAGCGGGAACGCTCCTTCAGGGCTAGCGGTGGACGTAACTGGTAATATTACTGCTAAGAAATACAACAAATTAATCAGAAAAGCTGTTAAAGAATATAACAGTGAGCATGACAGGAAGGTGTTCATTGAGTAACCAATATAACAAGGTATATGAAAAGCTTGTTAAAAGCCAAAATGATTACACCGGTATGATTGCTTATTGTATTTACAAAGATGAAAAAAGAAAATGGATACAGGAAGGTCATAAAGCTGAAGAGTTTGTTCGTCTTAAATTAATGAAACATGAGCTAAAGAAATACGAAAAATCAGCAGATGAGTTACTTACTAAAGTCTTTCAAGCAAATGCTGATGAAGAAGCTGACAAAATACAAAAGCTGTTATCCCAAGAGATGGTCGCTGTTGCTCGTAAGTCGATGAATAAAAGCCGAGGTGCAAAATTTTGGTCGTGGCATAATAGTGGTGCAGCAGGTGTGTTTGGAAATTTTTATACTGGTGCAGTTGTTGCCATTTTAGTCTGGATATTATCTACACCTGAAGCTTGGGCTTCAGCGATTTATAGCGCAAAAGAAACAGTGATGAGGTTTATATCCACTAATGGTGGTGGTTAAAATAACATAAGCTATTTTATTGCCTCTAAATGAGGCATTACTAATGTCCGCTCATGGCACTTTTGCGAAGTTCGGCTGTGAGCGAAAACCAGTCATTTAGATTGGCTAAATATCATCGTTAATTGATTGGTCAAACTGCTTTTTGCTCATATATTCATGAAAATGAGCTGCTCGCGCATATTATTCTATTTAACCCTACTTTAAAGTTTGAGAAAACTTTGTGATAGTAATACCTTAGGTTATTTGTTAAAACAAATAATGTAGATAAATGAGCGTGGAGTCGGTAGAAATATGCGCGACGAGCGCACTATTAATTGTTAAGGGAATACATATGGATCAGACTAACTATTTTGATAAAAACTACGACCTGATCAGTTCATATATAAATTTGACTAAGGGAGGAAAGGTTTATATCGGTACGAAAGAAGACAGAGTTTGCAGGTTTTGTGATAGGTCTTCCCCTGATGTCGATTTTAAAAATATTGCACATGCAATCCCTGAGTTTACAGGCAATAAATCTCTCGTAGCATATGATGAATGTGATGTTTGCAATGAGAAATTTAGCAGGACAATAGAAGACCATCTAGCAAAATACCTTGGCGCGCAAAGAACATTGGCTCAAGTTCATGGGAAAAAAGGTGTTCCAACTTATGTCGGCAAAGATGGAAAAACTAGAATATCAATGAAAGAGCATGGTATCTCATTAACTAGCTATGAAGAAAATCCGATATATGAAATTGACGAAGAAAAAAAATCTATAAAAATAACTGCTCACAGACAGCCATATATTCCAGCAGCCGTATTCAAATGTTTGGTAAAAATGGCTATATCAGTTGCACCTAAGCAAGATCTAAGTAGCCTCAAGCATTTAATAACATGGATTGGTTTAGATGCTCATACTTATGAGTCACTACCTTACCGACCTTTCATTGTTTTTGAACAATTTACACCTGGGCCTATGCCATATAGTGGAGTAACTATTTTTCTATTACGCCGAAAAGGTGCTGTAAACGATGTTCCGTATATGCAATTTGTAATAGCATTTGCTAACACAATGTTTCAAATAGTATTACCAATGCCAAATGAAGACAGTGAAATAATGGGTAAGCCAATTCAACTAACATTATTTCCAATTCCGTTTAGCAAAGACTACAAGTATGGAAATACATCAACAAAAGAATTAGATATGAGTTCTTTTGAAACTATAAGAAATGAAGAGCAGATTTTGTATATGGGTTATGAGAGTCTTGAAAAAAACACCCCTTAACAAGGCCAAGCAACATCAGTCGCTGCCGTTGTTGGCAGCGTTAACGTCCGCTTCTGGCACTCTCCAGCTACTCGACAACATAAAATATTGATAATAATTGATAAGGTATTTTACCGTGTCGGATGGCATGGCTTCGCCACTTATCCGACCTACGTCAAAATGTAGGTTGGTTAAGCCGAAGGCGCCACTCAACAGAGTATCGATTCACGCCTTGAAGGCCAGCAAGTGGCACTTACCTGCCAATAATAGTCACATCACTCCCACCGACACTCGCGCATATTCACTTTGTCGTTTTTAAACAGTACACCTTCTGATAAAAGCTTTTCGCGCTGTTCTTGGTATTTTTCGCTACCTGCAGGAAACGATATTTTACCTTGGCCATTCACTACCCTGTGCCAAGGTATAACTGAGTCGTTTGGCATCACTTTTAATAAGCGCCCGACCAACCGTGAGTTTTGCGGATAACCAGCAAGAGCTGCAACTTGCCCGTAACTTGCTACTTTGCCTACTGGTATGCCTGCGATAACAGTATAAATAAGTGTTTCTTTATCAATATCCATTGTTGTTAGAATATTCCTTACTTAATTGTTTAAATTGCTCCCAAATAGTACGCGCTACAGGGCCATGGTGCACTGCATGCTGCCTAAAGGCTCTAATTTGCGCACTAAATTTATGCTCTCGATCAGTAATATGTATTTCTTGAAGTAAGCCTGCTTTTATTTCAGGGTCGCAGTGCTCTAGGCTCATCATTGCCCAACCCGCGCCTGAGAGTAAAAACGATTTTAGGGTCGATACATCATCAATTTTCATCATGGCGGAGCCTTTTGAGTACGATAGCCTGTCGCTGTCGATACTCAAGTCACTTTCAAACATGGCTAAACACGGATACGTTTGCAGTTCGCTATAGGTGAGTTTTTGAGGAAGTACGCCTTTAGCGCTCACAATGCCAATATCGAGCCTGCCTATGGGCACACTTTCTAAATCGCCTGTCGCATGAAATAAATCAAACCACGGGCCAATACCTAATTCGGCTTGCCCACTGTTTACTTGCTCTAACGAAATAAAGCGCTTCCCGCTTGTTAAGCTAAACTCTGTGCTGGTAAACAACCTAAAAGTATTACTTATGATCTCGTTGTAACTCTGCATATGACAAAGTTGCTCGTAACAAACTCTAAATTGGGGTTCATTACCTAATGCCAATTCTTTAGCGAGCTGTGCTAGCTCGTCGTTGGCATGCAGTAGTTGCTGCGCTTCGCGGTGAAAAACACGCCCTTTTTCAGTAAGCTGTAATCGGTACTTACTTCTGTCTAGTAACTCAAATCCTATTTTGGCTTCTAAGTTTTTGATGGCGAGTGTAAGCGCGGGCTGCGTTTTATGTAGCTTTAGTGCTGCTCCGCTTAAGCTTGCGCTTTGCACTATGGCATCTAAAATTATTAATTGATTCAGCTTCATATACCGCCCTGCAACATCATAAATAAAACTTATTGAGTTTCTAAAATTTAATGATTTTTATTTTATATGTTTGCAGCGTATGCTGCACTTAATTATTTTGCCATCATTGCAACGGAGAAGACATGAAACTCTTTCGTCTATGTTTATTAACAACGACCTTACTTAGCTTAATAGCCTGTTCTGAGCCAGAACAACAAGTTAAAGAAGAGCCTATTCGCCCTGTTAAATTATTCAACATAGGTCATGATACGCAAATTAACATTCGTAGTTTTCCTGCTGAAGTTGTTGCAAACCAAGGCTCTTACCTTGCTTTTAGGGTAAACGGCGAACTTGTTAAGTTTCCGGTTCTTGCTGGTGAACACGTTGAAAAAGGTGATTTATTAGCAAAACTGGATCCAGAAGATTTTCAATTACAGTTTGACGAACGTAAAGCGCGCTTTGAATTGGCAAAGTCACAACTTGGCCGTATTGAGCAATTGTTTGAGAAAAAAATCACCAGCCAATCAGAATTAGATCAAGCCACTGCTAATATGCAAATTGCTGAATCTGCATTTAGAATTGCACAAACGAACCTTGAATACAGTGAACTACGCGCACCATTTTCAGGCACTGTCGCTAAGGTGTTTGTTAAAAACTTTGAAAATATTCAAGCAAAGCAAAATATATTACGCTTAGAAACACGCGATTTAATGGATGTAGAAATCCAGGTTCCTGAAAAAATAATCGCTCGCCTTAAAAAAGGCACCGATTACCACCCTACTGTAAAGTTTGATGGCTTTGACGATAAAGAATACACACTTGATATCAAAGAGTGGGACACCCAAGCTGACCCTGCAACGCTTACCTATAAAGTTGTGTTTTCGCTACCAGTACCTGAGGACTTTAATTTACTAGCGGGTATGACGGGTAGCGTGCTTATAGATTTAAGTAAAGTAACACGCTCGCAAGTTGCTTATACAATATTACCTATCGAGTCGGTGTTTTCTGAGCCGCAAGAATCAATTGAAGATAACGCCTACGTATGGCTTTTTGATTCAAAAACTAGCCAAGTGCACAAACAAGCTGTAAAGGTTGGCCAGTTGCACCGCGATGGTATTGAAGTATTAAGCGGTATTGAAGAAGGCCAAATTGTGGTTTCTGCCGGTGTGCATTCACTAAAAGAAGGCATGAAAGTAAGAGCATGGAATAAAGAGCGAGGCTTATAATTATGAGCTTTGCACAACTCTCCATAGAGAAAAAAGTAATCAGTTGGATGTTTACGCTGCTGCTATTAATTGGCGGTAGTGTGTCGTACTTTGATTTAGGGCAACTAGAAGACCCTGAGTTTACGCTTAAAAAAGCCATGGTTATTACCATGTACCCTGGCGCTTCGCCGCAGCAAGTTGAAGAAGAAGTTACTTTTCCGATTGAAAACGCGATTCAGCAATTACCTTATGTTGACTACGTTACGTCTATTTCATCTAACGGGAAATCACAAATTACTGTTGAAATGAAAAGCACTTATCGTAAGGAACAACTCCGCCAAATTTGGGATGAAATGCGTCGAAAAATTAACGACCTTTCTCCGTCATTACCCAGTGGTGTTTACCCAAGCACTATTTTGGACGACTTTGCCGACGTTTACGGTGTTATGTATTCGGTAACCGGTGATGGTTATTCGTATGACGAGCTTAAAGATTACGTCGATTTTTTAAAGCGCGAACTGGTATTGGTTAAAGGCGTAAGTAAAGTAACCGTTGCGGGGCAACAACAAGCGCAAGTAATGGTTGAAGTTTCTACGCGTAAACTTGCTCAATTAGGGATTGCGCCAAGCCATATATTCCAGTTATTGCAATCGCAAAACACGGTATCTAACGCGGGTAAAATTCGCGTGGGCGATGAATCAATTCGCCTGCACCCTACCGGTGAATTTAAAGATGTAAAAGAGCTCGAAACCTTACTAATTTCAAAATCAGGTGCCAATGAGCTTATTTACTTAGGCGATGTTGCAAAGGTTTACAGAGAGTATGCAGAAGTACCAAATAACATTATTCGTTATAACTCTCAGCAAGCTTTACTTATTGGCGTGTCGTTTATGTCGGGTGTTAACGTGGTTGATGTGGGTAAAAACATAGACGAGCATTTAGCATCACTTGAATATCAACGCCCCCATGGTATTCATATAAATTCTGTATACAACCAACCACAAGAGGTTCAAAAATCGGTTGATGGTTTTATTATCAGCTTACTTGAAGCCATTGCGATTGTTATTGTTGTACTGCTGTTATTTATGGGTTTAAAAAGCGGTATTTTAATTGGTGGTATTTTACTGCTTACCGTACTGGGTACGTTTATATTTATGAAGTTGTTTGCTATCGACTTGCAACGTATATCGCTTGGAGCACTTATTATTGCGCTTGGTATGCTGGTTGATAACGCAATAGTCGTCACCGAAGGCATACTTATAAACCTTAAACGTGGCCAAACAAAACTCAAAGCGGCTGTTAATATTGTTGAGCAAACAAAATGGCCTTTACTAGGTGCAACAGTAATTGCAGTCACTGCCTTTGCGCCAATTGGTTTAAGCTCTGATGCCAGTGGTGAATTTGCCGGTAGCTTGTTTTGGGTGTTGTTTATTTCGCTTTTATTAAGCTGGATAACAGCAATTACGCTAACGCCATTTTTTGCTAATTTAATGTTTAAAGAAAACGAATTTAAAAACGAAGAAGGCCAAGAAGATGAAGACCCATATAAAGGCTTTATTTTTAATGGTTACAAAGCGATTTTAGATTTAGCGCTGCACTTTAGAAAAACCACGCTTATATTAATGGTTGTTTTACTGTGTACAGCGGTTGTTGGTTTTGGCTCTGTAAAACAGTCGTTTTTTCCTGCCTCTAATACGCCTATGTTTTATGTAGATTACTGGCAAGAGCAAGGTTCTGATATTCGCTCAACCCTTGAGGGCGTTAAAAAACTTGAACAGTTTTTATTAAAAGAACAGCTTGTTGAAGAAGTAACAAGTACAACAGGCCAAGGTGCACCGCGCTTTATGCTTACCTACGCGCCAGAAAAATCATACCCAGCGTACGGGCAATTAATTATTCGTGTTTCCAACAGAGAAGCCGTAGCAACTGTAATGCAAACAGTGCGTGATTACTCACACAATTATGCACTCTCTGCACAGCTTAAAATTAAACCTATGGAAATTGGCCCCTCTACTGATGCAAAAATAGAAGCTCGTTTTTCGGGTCCTGACCCCGTGGTATTAAGGCAGTTATCCGCTAAAACCAAAGAGATATTAGGCAAGGACGACGGTGCATTCAATATTCGAGATGACTGGCGCGCACGTACCAAAATGATTCGCCCGCAATTTAACGAGCAAAAAGCACGTCGATTAGGTATTAGTAAATCAGATTTAGACAATGTATTACTAACGAGCTTATCGGGTAAACAAGTGGGCGTATATCGCGATGGCACGCAGTTGCTACCCATTATTGCCCGTTCTCCCGCTAACGAGCGCTTAAACGTAGAAAGCGTACACGACCTTCAAATATACAGCCCAGTATTGGGTGTATTTGTACCAGTGACTCAGGTTGTAGACGAATTTGATGTGCAGTGGGAAGACAGCCTAATAATGCGCCGCGATCGCAAACGTACTATTACAGTAATGGCCGATAATAATGTATTAGGGGATGAAACACCTGCAAAACTATTTGCCCGTATTCGCGGTCCGATAGAGAACATGGAACTACCGCGTGGTTACCAACTAGAATGGGGCGGCGAGTTTGAGTCATCAAGCAAGGCGCAAAAAGCAATATTTGGCTCATTACCGCTGGGTTATTTAGCGATGTTTGCAGTCACGGTATTACTTTTTAACTCACTTAAACAGCCACTTGTTATTTGGGCAACTGTGCCTTTGGCTATTATTGGTGTAAGCGCGGGCTTGTTAGCAATGAATGCTCCGTTTAGCTTTATGGGTCTACTTGGTTTGTTAAGCTTAAGCGGTATGCTAATTAAAAACGGTATTGTATTAGTTGATCAAATAAATCTTGAATTAAGGGAAGGTAAATCGCCCTATGAGGCCGTATTTGACTCTGGTGTGAGCCGTGTACGACCGGTTGCAATGGCAGCTATAACCACTATTTTGGGTATGATCCCGCTGTTATTTGACGTGTTTTTTCAATCAATGGCGGTAACGATTATGTTTGGTTTAGGCTTTGCTACAATTTTGACTCTAATTGTAGTGCCAGTACTTTACACGGTTATATTTAGAATTGATTACGAGCCACGTAAGTAGTTAAACATATAATTGGTTAACATTAAAAAATGCCACTGGCTCAAGGTCAGTGGCATTTTTATTTAATACCGATGAAAAAAGAAAGGCTACATATTTAGTTGTTAAGAAACTAACCGCAACACTTTTTATATTTTTTGCCACTACCACATACACAGGGTGCGTTACGCTCTGGTACTTTATCAAATACTTGTGGTGTTGACTTGCTAAGCGCAAAGTCTAGTTCGCGAATATCTTCTGGTACGTCTGCTTTAACTTCAATTGAAGCAAACAGCGAATGCTCTTCTAGTATTGCTTCTATTTCTGATTGTCGTTCAGCTGAGTTTACAATTAGCGTTAACGGGTGTAACTCTGTGCCGACCTTTGCGGTACGATTTGGCGCAAATCCATTACTGTTATTTTTACCCATTATGTCGGGCTTACCCATAAAGAAAAATTTTGACATGTTACTTCTATAACCTTTCTACATTATTAAGACGGCGCATCTTAACAGCTTACCCAACATATAACTAAGTGTACTTGCTAATGCACAATATAAATCAAGCTTTAGCGTATATACGCCTAATATAGCGACATAATGAGACCATTTAATGGATTTAGGCAAAATTTGAATTCGAAATATAGTAAAATTATCATGACTCAACTTAGTGCCGTTTTAGTATCTAACTCAATATTATGGAAAAGCATTGGAAACCTTTAAAATTGCAGTACTAATAGCAGGCAGTCTTTTTATACTTTTTGGTTATTTACGCTTTATAACTGACGATAGTGGTAACGTGAACTTAAACAACTACCGTTTTACAGGGGGCATACTACTGGTTATTTCCGGTATGGTTGATGGCACACGCGACCTTGTTAAGCGCTTGCGTTCTAAAAACGCATTATCGGCGATTGCAGTTTATTTAGGTATACTCTTATTTTATATTGGCTTTAGCATTCAATAGCTAAACATTAAGCGCTAATTTGGGCTTTATACAAGCAGCATTTTATAAGTGAATCCCCTGTGACCTTTAAACAACTATTCAACAGCGCCTTATTACTTTTAGTAACAGCACCTCCGCTGGTTTTACTTGCATGGGATGAACAAGCCGATCCCGCTTTTATCCCCAACGGTATATATAACACCTTAACATTTACGTTATTTCCAATAATAACGATCGTGTTATCGGTTGCTTTATTTAGGCACCTATATAAAAAATACAATAATAACTTTGAATTTAAACATACGGTTAAAGATTATATTGTTGAGCACGGGAAATTCCGCTCAGTATTTATACCAATCGGTTTACCTATTTTAATTTACTTATGGTTGTGGACGTCAGTATGTATTTCAGTAAAGTTACTGGCTAATAAATACGGCGATAATATATGGCAGCAAGAATATCAGTTACTCGAAGTAGGTACTTGCCCAACTGATTATGAATACAGTTGCGCAAAACTGACTGTACTGGATTTAAAAAGCTATAAAAAGCACACTTTTAGATGGTATTTAGATAAAGGTAGATTGGTGGGTTTGCAAAATAACAACGTAAACTTAGTGGGCGTTAAAAGCCCACTTGGTAATATAGTACAAGAAATACAGTGGTAGTAGAATACCACTTAGCTGCACATTATTTTTTTAGACTGAGAATACGGTCCGAGCTTGGTTTTGAGTCTGATTTAGCATTAGACGACTTGTTCTCTTTAATGCTTTTTGGCTTACCCACATACGTTGTAGAACGCTTTTGGTAAGGAGTATTACTGCGCTCATTTTTGCGCTCTGTGTTAGCGTTGCTGCGCTCAGAGTTACGATTTGTATTTCGCTCAGTACTACGCTCACTATTTCGATCACCATTATTAAAGCGTCGTGGGTTTTCGCCCTGAAAATCGCGTTTTTTAGGTGCTAAAGGTGCATTATTTTCTGATTGCTTATTAGTATCAAGCGAGTGCTCTTGAGTTTTACCAGAATCAGAAATTGAATCGTTTATTTGCGCCATTTCAATATCTGATAGATGACGCCACTGTCCTACTTTTAAACCTTTAAGTGTTACGTTCATTATGCGCGTACGTTTTAAGGTTACCACTTCGTAGCCTAAGTATTCACACATGCGGCGTATTTGACGGTTTAAACCTTGAGTAAGTACTATTTTAAATTCTTTGGGGCCACTTTGCGTTACTTTACATTCTTTAGTAACGGTATCTAAGATAGGCACGCCATTCGCCATTTTTGTAACAAACTGACGATTAAGCGGTTTATCTACCGTAACAACGTATTCTTTTTCGTGATTATTGCCTGCACGCAAAATTTTATTAACGATGTCGCCTTCGTTAGTTAAAAATATAAGCCCTTCAGACGGTCTATCTAAGCGCCCTATTGGGAATATACGCGTAGGATAATTTACTGCGCGAATAATATTACTTTGAATTTTACTTTCGGTAGTACACGTTATGCCAACGGGTTTATTGTAGGCAATGTAAACGCGCTTCGGCGTGGCTTTAAGAGGCTTACCATCAATTAATACAACATCGGTAGCGGCTACTTTTACGCCCATTTCTGGTGAGTAGCCATTAACGCTGACACGACCTTGCTCAATATATTTATCGGCTTCGCGGCGTGAACAAAATCCTGTTTCACTAATAAATTTATTTAAACGTTTTAATTCGGTCATGGCACTTATAGCGTAGTAATTTTTAAGGCGAGTAGTGTAAACCACCCACACTATTTTTTCGCCCCTAATTTACTATTTATAGGCGTTTAAGCACTAATTTTTACTTTAGTTAATTTACGCCATACACATTCAAGCGGACCTTGATTAAAATAGCGGCTGTATAAAAAGGTAAATATGAGCTGCAGCGCAACTAATGCCGTTGCAACTAACCAATAGTCAATACGATCAAAACTGAGCACCCAGTGGGTAAATAGCACTTTATATAACAACAGTTGTATGAGTGTTTGGCTAATATATAAAGTAAATGCTAAGCGCCCTGCTTGTTGAATAAGCATGCCGACGTGTGCCCTGTTATTGCAAAATTTAACAATTAAATGAATATATAGCGTAGCCATACCTAGGGCCGCAAACATATTTACAAATTCTTGCACCCCATATCCTAAGCTGCCATTAAGCTGTGATGCATAAAGCCTGATTCCACAAAAAACAAGGGTCATTGCACCGCAAACTATTAATTGCTGAGTAGTTAAGCCTTTACTAAAAACCTCTTGTTTATATAAATAAATGCCAATGAGCATAAGGCCCACGCACATCCACATTGTCATTATTGGCACCATAACAAGCATCAATGTGTTCATGGCGAGGTTACTAATAAAGTAATCAATATAGTGTGGGTTATATAAATCTATAAACTGTGCTGAATCGCGGTAAATCACTTCATCGGGTACGTTAGATACAATAAGCACTGTAGCTACACCCGATAACAAAATAAACTCAAGTCCTCTTTTTAAAAGAACAGTGCTATCACTCTCTAAATATTTAATAACAAACCAGCCAGATACACCGTAAACAAATAAAATATCACCTGCCCAAAGTAAAAAACCATGTGCTAAGCCAAAGAGGATTAACCAATAAAGTCTGCTTTTTAACTGCAATTCAGACTTATAACGTTGCCACTGAATGTAAAGCCCGGCACCAAAAAGCAAACTAAACAGTGTTCTAAAACGCCCGTCTACAAACACGCTGCTAAAGGTGTGAATAATTGAGTCGCTAACAGGAGGATTAGTTAAAGAGGTATACCCGTATTCAAAAAGGCCGAAGGCGTAAGCATTCATGTAAACTAGGCCAAGCACGGCAACGCCGCGAATAAAGTCCATATTATAATTGCGCATTAAAGCTATTATCCGTTAAATATTATTCTTATAACTGTCAGCCCAATCGACTGACTGCTGGTAAAGTGGAGGAAGTATAGCACTGTCTATATTTAGCAAAAGTACAGCTTGTTCAAGTGCCCACCAGCTTCCTGTTTCATATGCTTTAACAACGTTTAAAATATAATAAAGTGTGTTTTTATCCCCTAATAATGCCGTTTTTATTTCATCAGGGAAAGGTAGTTTTTCAACAAGCAAGCTCATTGGTTGATCAAGGATTGCATCCAGCAGTGAAAATAACCCTGTTAAAAATGCTTCGCCTGACTGACTTTTATCAACATTTTTTGCCAAAAGCTCACAAAAACGCGCGCGTACAACACACACTTGCATTAGCTCTGCAGGTTTTTTACCCGCTGTATGAGCAGTAACAATAAGGCTCACAAACTTTTTAAGGCGTTCATGCCCTAAATACACAAGCGCTTGCTTTAATGACGATATTTGGCTTTGTATAGGAAAAACACCGCTGTTAATTAAACGCAGTAATTTATATGCAAGTGCAGCATCAAGCTCAAACAGTCCAGATATAGCTTTTATATCTGGACTGTTTTTCATTATTTCGGCGTAAATAGCGACGACTAAACCATAATTATAATCAATGTCATTTTGTTTGATCATGGTAGGTTTTGCAAAAAAATAGCCTTGAAAATAATCAAACCCCATATCAAAGGCGAGCTTATAGTCTTCTTGTGTTTCTATTTTTTCGGCTAGTATTTTTATTTGTTTATGTGTTTGTAACTTTTTAATTATGGGCTGTATTTCGCTAAGAGGTGTAATTGCAATATCAAATTTAATGAGCTTCACAAGCTTTAAAAAACGATCCCACTGTGGTTTATATACAAAGTCATCGAGTGCGAGTTTGTAGTTACTATGAAATAAACCTCGGCACAGTTCATAGTTATCGTCGGTGGGTTCAATGGTTTCGAGCAACTCAATAACAACATCTTGGCATGGTAAAAAAGCACATAAATCGAGTTTTAATGATTCAGGCCCTATATTAATAAGTGCTTTTTTGCCTGATGTAATATGGCGTGTACCTAAATTTAATTGATTTTCCATAATAAGCCTTGCTGTTGCTTGGCCTTCTGCAATATCTGGAAAATAATTTTTTGGACTATCACGAAAAAGTAGCTCATAGGCTACTACTTTTTTACTTCGATTGAATATTGCTTGCCTTGCAACAAATACAGACACATTACCTACTTCTTAGTTTTTATATAATACTAAGTAATTAAACCCTAAGCAGGTACATTTGTCACTAAACTTTAAAGTACAGCAACGATTTACCGGTATAAGGTTGTTATATAATCAGTTGCCACTTGTGGCCACGAAAAACGCATTTGCTCTGCGCTGTGCTTAATTTTATGCCACTTTTTAGGATTTTGCTTTTTAATTAAGAGAGTTTCGTCTAAACAGCTAATTAAATTACTCGTTTGTGTTGCTAACGTGTCGCCATTAAAGCTAAAACCATTTTCATGATGTTTAACTGTATCTTTTAATCCGCCAACACTGTGAACTAAACAGGGTTGCCCGGCACGCATTGCTAGCATTTGGCTAATACCACAAGGTTCAAACGAACTTGGCATTAAAAATAAGTCACCTAGTTGATACATTAAATCGCCAACACCTTGACCATAGCCCTTCAAAAATAAAAGATTAGAATTACGCGCCATTGCTTTGGTAAATATGCTTTCGAGTTCTTTGTCACCCGAACCTAAAACAATGAGTCTGCCGTTATATTCATTAATAACTTGGCACACTTTATCAATAGCTAAAGCCTCATTAACCTGCTGGCACAATAACAACACTTTTTGCTCTGTAAGTCGGCCAACGCTTGTAACTAATGGGCCATTATTAACCGTTGCTTTAAATTGCTGTAGTCGTTGGTGGGCAATATAGTAACCGCTTTGTAACTGCTCGCTATTTGCCATCCAAGTAAATAAAGTGTTCTCGGCTTGGCTATAAAAATCGGCGAGAGTTGCTCCTTCAAGTGCATTGCTTGGATATTCGCAGCCATTTAAAATACCGACAAGCTTACCTTGGCTTGCTGCATTTTGCAGATCTTGCTCAAGCCCTTCGCCACCAAAAAAACCATGCTCGTAATTACTAGGTTCAAGAACCTCTTGGCTGTAGGTTGGTGATACAACATGTACTTTATCGCACAGATTTATTGCACTGCGCATAGGGTTAAAGCAATGTGGATAACGCGGGTCACATAGTTGCTGGCCATTATAACTAAGTGACGGAAACCATGCCTCTAAGCTTGAATCATCATGCTTAAATGGTCTTATACCTTGCAGTGCAATATTGTGCACTGTGTAGGCAATGGGTAAAGTGTTAAGTGAGCTATAACGGGGCTCAAATTTGAGTAAAACTGCAACACAAGCGCTGTGCCAATCATGTAAATGTAGCGCTGTAGGGCGCTTTAATACACCTTGTAATAATGCTTCGCAGACGGCTGCATTAAATAAAGCAAATTTTGTCGCGTCGGTAGCAAAAGGTCGCCCTGGTGCATCGTTACAATATACACTGCCTGACTCACTAAATAGCGGGTGGCTAATAACAATTTGGCTTACATTATTTTGGGCTTGTTGTACTTCAAAAACTTTTAATACATGGGGTTGAGCATTAAATGCAACGGTTACTTCACCTATATAAATACGCTCAAGAGGCTCAAACCCGTAGTCAGGAATAACAACGTCAACCGTTATACCTTGCTTTACGAGCGCCCTTGGGGCATCGCGTACTACATCTGCCACACCGCCTACTTTCGCGCCTGGTAACGCGTCATTTTCTGCTGCAACCATTAATACATGCATTAATTTACTACTTCCTTTAACCTGTGTGGGCTTGCTCATGAATGAGCAAGCTTTGTTGTCGTGCTTAATATTTAACGTGTTTTACGCTAGCTTTTTATTCTCACGCGCTTGGCGCTCTAACTTTTTTGCAAGCTCAGTGAGCATATCACGAGTAACAAGAACGATGCCTTTCTTAGATACCCTAAAGCCGTTTTCTTCATCTGTTTTTTTGTCAAAACCGATTTCGAGACCTGCAGGTATTTCACAGCTTCTATCTATAATCGCACGCTTAATTTTACAACCTCGATTTATAACCGCACCGGGTAAAATTACCGACTGCTCAATAGTACAAAATGAGCGAACGTGGACATTAGAAAACAAGAGTGACTTTCTAACCGCAGAGCCCGAAATAATACACCCACCCGACACGGTTGAGTCCAAGGCCATACCGCGCCTATCTTCGTCATCAAAAATAAACTTAGCAGGTGGTAGTTGCTCTTGATATGTCCATATTGGCCACGTTGGGTCGTATAAATCGAGTTGTGGTTCTGGCATTACCAATTCCATATTAGCCTCCCAGAACGAATCTAGCGTACCTACATCGCGCCAATAAGGCTGCCCTTCTTGGTTTGGATCTCTAAATGGGAAAGCAAATACATTATGCTCTTCTATAATCGCTGGAATAATATCGTGACCAAAATCTCGGCCAGAGCCTTCATTCTCAGAATCTTTTTTAAGTTGCTCAAACAAAAATTCAGTATTAAAAATGTAATTCCCCATTGATGCTAAACATGTACCTGGCTTGCCGGGTACGGAGCTCGGCATTGCTGGTTTTTCATCAAAACGACACACTCTGTTTTCTTCATCAACGGTCATTACACCAAACGTGTCTGCGGCTTCCTCTACGGGCACTTCAATACAACACACTGTCATATCTGCGCCCTTTTGCACATGTTCAGCCAATAAAGCACCATAGTCCATACGGTACACATGATCTCCAGACAAAATCATCACATATTTAGGAAGCTCGTGACGAATAATATCTATGTTTTGAAAAACAGCATCTGCGGTTCCACAGTACCAATCATCACCTTGGCGCTGAGATGCAGGTAGTATTTCAACCGACTCACCCAGCTCTTTTTTAAAGTGCCCCCACGCGCGGTTTACATGGCGTATTAATGAATGTGATTTATATTGTGTGGCAATACCAACGCGTCTCACACCCGAGTTAATGCAGTTTGATAGTGGAAAATCGATAATTCGATGCTTACCACCAAAGTAAACTGCTGGCTTTGCTCGCCAATCGGTTAACTCATGCAGGCGAGAACCGCGACCACCTGCCAGTATTAACGCGTAAGTTTCTCTGGTTAGGCTACTTATGTAGCGATTTGCATAATTAGGCATAATACTCTCTCCATTTAGTCTAGGCTGTTAGTGGCATGGCTTTTAGTTGTCGTTAAGTCTGTTTCACTAATATTGAGGGGTTCTAAATGCCAAATATCTTCACTGTATTGGCTTATGGTTCTGTCACTTGAAAACATACCACTGGCTGCCGTATTTAAAATACTCATTTGTGTCCAGTAGGTTTGATCTGCGTAAGCTTTATCAACTTCTTTTTGTGCTGCTACATAACTTTCAAAATCGTGCGCAACAAGCCATGGATCGTGCGGGCTCTTAATTGCATTTGTTATATCGTCAAATAAGCATGGTTCAAACAAGTTAAAATGGCCGCTTTCGAGTAGTTGCATTACATTATTTAAATCGCTATTTTGCGCGATTAAATGCTCAGGATTGTAACGCGATTTAATATCATCAATTTGATGAGCTTGTGCCCCAAACAAAAAGAAGTTGTCTGCACCAACGGCGTCTCTAATTTCAATGTTTGCACCATCCAGCGTGCCGATCGTCAATGCACCATTCATCATAAACTTCATGTTGCCAGTACCAGACGCTTCTTTGCCTGCGGTAGATACTTGCTCTGACAAATCGGTTGCAGGACAAATCACTTCCATAGCGGTTACGTTGTAATTAGGTAAAAAGGCGACGCGTAAATACGGGGCTGCTAACGGATCTTTATTTATAACCTCTGCCACGTTATTAATAAGCTTAATAATTTTTTTAGCCATGTAATAACCCGGTGCTGCTTTACCACCTAATAAAACACAGCGAGGAACAAGGCCTTGGGTATCACCACGGCGAATACGGTCATATAAATGAATCACATGAAGTATGTTTAATAGCTGACGTTTGTATTCGTGAATACGTTTTACTTGTACGTCAAACATCATCGATACGTCAAAATCAACATCGCAGCGCGCCTTAACTAAATCAACTAAACGCTGTTTGTTTTCGCGTTTAGCATTTTGCCATTGCTCATGAAATGCTTTGTCGTCGTAAAAGCGACGTAGGTCGCTAATTGTTGAAAAGTTTTTAACCCAGTCATGACCAATTTTTTCGCTGATTAATTTACTTAAAACGGGATTACAATGTGCAAGCCAACGTCTTGGGGTAACACCATTTGTTTTGTTATTAAACTTATCTGGCCACAGTGCGTAAAACTCTTTAAATAAACCCGCTTTTAACAGTTCGGTATGCAGTGCTGCTACGCCATTTACAGAGTAACTCCCTACAATGGCTAAGTAAGCCATACGAATTTGCGGCTCATCGCCCTCTTCAATCAACGACAATGCACGCTGTTTATTAACATCACCCGGCCATTGCTGTGCAACTTGTGCTAAAAAGCGTGCGTTTATCTCGTAAACTATTTCTAAAATGCGTGGTAATAATTTTGAAAACAACGAAACAGACCACTTTTCAAGCGCTTCAGGAAGTAGCGTATGGTTTGTGTAGGCCATTGTTTTAGTAGTGATTTGCCAAGCATCGTTCCAATCAAGTTCGTAATCATCAATTAAAATACGCATCAGCTCTGCAACAGCAATACTTGGGTGCGTGTCGTTTAACTGAAAAACATGAAAATCAGCAAAGTCGCTAAAGTTCTCGCCATGTTGGGAAACCCACTGATCAACTACGTCTTGAATACTCGCAGATGATAAAAAGTATTGTTGGCGCAATCTAAGCTCTTTACCATTTTCGCTGCTGTCGTTTGGATACAGCACCATGGTAATTTGTTCAGCTAGGTTTTTTTGTGCGACGGCTTCTGAGTAACTGCCTGCATTAAATTCGGTCAAATTAAATTCATCTGTCGCTTCTGATTTCCATAAGCGTAGCGTATTTACAATATTGTTTTTATAACCTGGGACAGGTACATCGTAAGGTACAGCTAATACATCTTGTGAACTCATCCATTGACGATGCTCTCGGCCGAATTTATCTGTGTAACTTTGCACGTAGCCGCCAAATTTCACACGTTTTGCATGCTCTGGCGCGCTTAGCTCCCATGGGTGCCCTTCGCGCAGCCAGTTATCTGGTTGCTCAATTTGGTTACCATCTTTAATTGATTGGTTAAACATCCCGTATTCGTAACGAAGGCCATAACCAATGACAGGTAACGCTAGACTTGCACAGCTATCTAAAAAGCAGGCAGCTAGGCGGCCTAAACCACCGTTACCTAAACCTGCGTCGTGCTCGGCATCTTCAAGCGTTTCTACTGTTGTGCAGTATTCTTGTAATGCAGCAGCAACTTGGTCGTCTAAATCTAGGTTTAGTATTGCATTACCTAGCGCACGTCCCATTAAAAATTCAAGAGAAAGGTAAGCCGTTTTACGGCGTTTCTCTTGCTTAATTTGTTGATTCGTTTCTCTGCAGCGGGCAACAAGTCTGTCGCGAATAGTCAGCGCTAAAGCATGGTATAAATACAGTCTTGATTCGCCGACCTTATCGCGACCTAGGGTATAATAAAAATGCCGTGTTAAGTCATCTTTAAGCGTACTTTCATCTATAACAGGACCTTCTTGCCAGCCCTTTACTACACACACTTGTTCACTTTGTTTAGCCATGACTTACATCCTCTAAATTAGCACTAAAAACCCAACTACTTTGTGCTGAAATTTCAACCATCGCATCTTCATTACTACTCACAGATGCATTATTTACACTTGATAAAACCATTTGCCACGGCGCATTAATAGGCGAAGGCGGCATTTGGCAAAAAACTGTTTTTTTACTGGCATTAAATACCATCAGTAATGCATGATTATTTTGCTTATCAAGTAAGCTATACATTAAAAACTGTCTGGTATCTTCATGCCAATGAGCGTCGGTCATGGTTTTACCTTGTTCAGTAAACCACTTAACGGTAAAACGCTCGTCTATATCATCTAAAAATACACTGTGTTTGAACGCGCTGTGCGCGCGTCTAATTTTTAAAGCATCATCAATAAATCGTGTTAGCGAATGATTAAGTTGAGAATCTTTCCAGGCAAGCCAGCTAGTGCGATTATTTTGGCAATAAGCATTGTTATTACCCCCTTGAGAGTGCGCCATTTCGCTGCCAGCGGCAATCATGGGTACACCTTTTGAGAGTATTAAAGTAAGTAAAAAGTTCTTTTGTTGTTGCAAACGCAGTACGTTTATTTTTGAGTCACTGGTAAAGCCTTCTACTCCACAGTTGAACGAGTGATTTGCACTGTGCCCATCTCTGTTTTGCTCACCATTGGCTTCGTTATGCTTTTCTTCATAACTCACTAAATCGGCAAGCGTGAAACCATCATGACTCGTTATAAAGTTAATGCTATTAAGTGGTCCACGTTGGCTATGCTCAAAAATATCAAACGATCCATGCAAACGTTTTGCAACGTTGGCAATAATGCCCGTTTCACTTTGCCAAAAACGTCTAATTACATCGCGGTATTGATCGTTCCATTCTCGCCATGGCGGCGGAAATGCCCCAAGCTGATAGCCACCAGGACCTATATCCCAAGGCTCACTTATTAGCTTAACCTTATTCAGCACAGGGTCTTGGGCTACTGCTTGTAAAAAAGTATGTGCAGAGCTAAAGCCTGCTTTTGAGCGCCCTAAAATGGTCGCTAAATCAAACCTAAAACCATCAACTCCCATTACCTCAACCCAATAACGAAGGCTATCAAGTACAAGTTGCAGCGTTTTAGGGTGATCAATATTTATGGTATTTCCACAGCCGGTATCGTTTATATATACATTAGGCTGACCCTCTACTGTGCGGTAATACGCTAAGTTATCAAAGCCTCTTAGCGATAATATAGGGCCATCGGCCCCCGCCTCTGCGGTATGGTTATAGACAACATCTAAAATAACTTCTATGTCGGCAGCATGAAGCTCGCGCACCATTTGCTTAAACTCGTTTATATCGTCGTTTACTAAATAGTCTTTATGGGGGGTAAAAAAGTTAAGCGTGTTATAACCCCAATAGTTTTGCAGCCCTTTTCCTGTTAAAAATTGCTCACTAATAAAAGAATGAACAGGTAAAAGCTCAACTGCTGTAATGCCAAAGCTCTGTAAATGCTCAATAAAGCTTGGGTGGCTTAACCCTAAAAACTTTCCTTGTAGAGATTTAGGTATTTTAGGATGACGACACGTTGTGCCTTTAACATGGCACTCGTAAATAACCGTGTTTGACCAACGGTGGTTTGGCTTTTTATGCGCATACAACGTAGGGGGTGCTACTTTTGACTTAGGTATATCAATCGCATTATTTACGGTGCTTTTAGTGCCAATTGGCATTTGCCCATAATGGCGTTCGCTCCATGTAAACTCACCAAACAAGTCTTTTGCGTATGGGTCTATCAGTAGTTTATTTTCGTTAAATAGTTGACCATTTTTAGGGTTATATTCACCCTCAACTCTAAAGCCATAAAGTGCGCCGGCGCTTAATGGCGAAATATGAATACTCCAAATACCCCCTTCGTTAATATTCATCGCCATTTTTAGAATTTCTGAATGGCCACTTTTATCAAACAAACACACATAGGCTTGGCTTGCACCTGGCGCATAAAGCGCGAAGTTAACCCCATTATTAATAACACTAGAACCTAGCGGTTCTACATTACCGGGGGCTACATCAAATTGGTTACTCATCATCAACCTTTTGTAAGTAAATAGTTGTTAAGCCACCAATGGCAATTGAAATACTGTGTTTAAAGCCATGATTTGATTCATTTATTGCCTGAACTATCTGCGATGAATCTTTAGTTACTTCAACGCCAGAGCCAAAAAACTGAGTATCGTCTGTATTTAAAACAACTTTATAACGCCCTTTACTCGGTACGCCAATAACGTAGTTTTCATATGACGCGGGGGTAAAATTAGCAATAACAACCACAAAGTCTTTTGCGTTTTTAGCATAGCGAACAAAGCTTAAAATGCTCTGCTGATTATTATTGTTATCTATCCAGGTAAAACCAGCCGCGCTCGAATCTAACTCATACAACGCGGGTTGGTTTTTATAAACGGTATTGAGCGCTTTTACGGTGTGCTTTATACCGCTGTGGCTTTGGTGCTCAAGTAAATGCCAATCGATAGAATGATCGTGTCCCCACTCTTTTCGCTGTGCAATTTCACCGCCCATAAACAAGAGTTTTTTACCCGGGTGTGCCCACATAAATGCGTAGTAAGCGCGTAAATTTGCAAATTTCTGCCAATCATCGCCTGGCATTTTTTCAATTAACGATCCTTTACCGTGTACTACTTCATCGTGGCTTAATGGCAATATATAGTTTTCGCTAAAAGCGTATACCATCGAAAATGTCATTTCATGATGATGATGCTGACGGTATAAAGGGTCGTGCTGCATGTAATGCAAACTATCGTTCATCCAACCCATATTCCACTTATAGCCAAAGCCTAAGCCGTTGTGCTCAACACTTTGGGTGACACCCGGCCACGCTGTTGACTCCTCAGCCACCATCATAATGCCTGGGTTGTTTTTATAGCTGCGCATATTGACTTGCTTTAGGCACTCAATTGCACCTAAGTTTTCGCGCCCGCCATAACAATTAGCAATCCACTCGCCTTCTTTTCGGCTGTAATCTAAATACAACATAGAGGCTACGGCATCTACACGCAGACCATCTAAACCAAATTGATGTAACCAATACATAGCATTTGAAATCAAAAAGCTTTTAACTTCAGGGCGGTCGTAGTTATAAATGTAGGTATTCCAATCAGGGTGAAAACCTTGGCGCTTATCGGCATGCTCATATAAATGGGTGCCATCGAATCGATGTAAGCCATGCGGATCGCTTGGAAAATGTCCAGGCACCCAATCAAGTAAAATACCTAAATTAGCTTTGTGGCATTGCTCAACAAAGTATTTAAAGCTGTTGTAATCGCCAAAACGGCTGGTAGGTGCAAATAAACCAACAGGCTGATACCCCCACGAACCATCAAACGGGTATTCACTTATTGGCATAAGTTGCAGATGGGTAAAATTCATTTCAAGGGCGTAGCTAACCAGTTTGTCAGCAAGCTCTGTGTAACTTAAATAGCGGTTGTTTTCAGCGCGTTGCCATGAGCCTAAATGCACTTCATAAATACTAATTGGCGCATCAATATGATTACGCTTTTGTCTGTTTTGAAGTGCCTGAGCGCCGAGCGTTATAGGCTCTGGTTTATACTGCAGTACACTTGCAGTACCCGGTGCTTGTTGCATTTTAAATGCATAGGGGTCGGCTTTCTCGAGTACTTCTCCACTTTGGGCGGTAATTGCAAATTTGTAGCACATGTCGGCTTTAAGGCCTGGTACGAATAACTCCCATACACCACTTGCAGGATGAAAACGCATAAAGTGGCGATTAGCTTGCCAAAAATTAAACTCACCAATAATAGAGACACTTGCAGCATTAGGCGCCCATACACAAAAGCGCACACCCTCTACATATTGTTGAGTGCTAAAATGTGCACCAAAATGAGAGTACGCATGTTCAAGGCTGCCTTCGTTAAATAAATACATTGCCTCTGCATCAAGTGTGCTTTCAAAGCTGTATTCATCATAAAAGGTAACGCTGCTATTTGTGTACTGAGCAATGCATTGATAAGGCGCAGTGGGCAGCGCATCAACTTTGACTATAAATAAGTCACTTTGTTGGTAGCGTTGCGCTTCAATGTTTTTATTATTTAATGTAACGCTTACGTTTAATGCAGTTGGTAAGTAAAGACGGATTTCAACTTCGGCATCTGTTTTATGTGCCCCTAAAAAGCTAAATGGGTCTTTAAATCGTCCTGTATTTAATGCATGTACTTGTGCATCATAGCTATTTTCATGTACTGAGCTGTCCTGTGCTGACGATTTTTTATTAATTGTACTGCTCATTTAACTTTTCCTTATTGAATCGATAGCAGCTAAAAGTGAGCCATTTTTAGTAAATATTTTTTCACTGGTATGCGTTAATACACGTCGCCAATTAGGATATTCTTTATCTGTCCCGGGGATATTAACCGGATATTTCTGCTCATCTAAATCATCTATTTGAATTGCAAATAGACGCGATTGAGAACCTGCCAAACACAATGCAAGTGCGTTATATACTTCGACTGAATTACTATGTAATAAAAGCTCGGTTGTATTGGTATGGCGATTAATAAATCGTAGTATCCTATGCTGCTCTTCTACTCGTTGTTGCTTTAATTGCTCGTATTCACTGCAAGTTATAAGCTTGTATTGTTGCTTAATATTTAAATCAGCATGCTGCCACCAACCTGTAAAAGGCGGTACATCATGATTGGCTATCATTAACAAACACTGTGCTGCTAGCTCATCTGTCGATAAAAACTCACCACTGTGTTGTTTTTCAAAATAAAATAAGCTGTTAGAAAAAATACCGCTAGATGCCAAAGCCTGCCTTACCTCTGGCGGCACAACGCCTAAATCTTCTCCAATAACAATACTCTGATTAATATGTGATTCAATTTTTAAAATGGCGAGTAAGTGCTCAAACGGGTAGTAAACATAACAGCCATCTTGTTCACCATTGCTTTCAAAGCACCACCATAGGCGCCTAATAGCCATTACGTGGTCAATTCTAAGTCCACCTACATTTTGCATGTTTGCGCGAATGAGCGAGCGATAGAATTGGTAGTGATTATTACTAAGACTTTGAGGATTTAGTGCTGGAAGCCCCCAGTTTTGGCCAGCTTCGGCCCATGGATCTGGTGGAGCACCTACACTTGCACCTTGGCTAAACAGTGGCTTTTGATTTTTAAACTCGGCCCCATCACCCGCACAACCAACAGCTAAATCATTGATTAAGCCAATAGCCATACCTCGCTCTGCACAACTTTGTTGACACAGTGCCAATTGCGTATGCGCTTGCCACTGCAGGTAATAATCAAATGTTAAGTTATCTGATTCGAGGGTATTTAACGTAGTTGAATGAGTATTACAAAAATCAGTAAACGCTTGGCGACGCTCATCACTTGCCGTTAATTCAAACTGATTATAAAGCGCTTCAAATAACGCATACTTTATATGGCTTACATTTTCATAATCTATAAATTGATCATTACTTTTTATAAGTGTAATTACATCGTCTCGTTGCATGAGGTCATGCAGAACTGTGTTATTTTGTGCGTCTTCGCTTAATACTATAGAAATATAAAGAGGGTTTAATAAAGCCCGACTACTAGGGCTATAAGGGCTTGCACGCTCTGGCATATCAGCAAATAACAAATGCAGTGGATTAAGTAATATGTAATCCATATTTTGCGAGCTGCATAATTTTGTAAGCGTTAGTAAATCGTCAAAGTCGCCAATACCTAAATGCGCTTTATTTTTTAATGTGTAAAGCTGAATAGATAACCCTGTGCGCTTTGTGTCTTCAACTTGATAGACTTGCTCAGGCACGCACCAAATTTGTGTAATAGCGTGTTGCTCACCTACCTGAACATTAGCGTCATGATAGCCAATTGGCATAGTTTCTATGGGTAGTGCCAGCTCAATATAGCGAACGCCATGTAAGTAATATTCACCTGTAACTGCCAAATTATAAAGGTTCTCAACCGCTATATTAATCCCAAGAGAAGGGACATTAATGTTGGCGGCTAAATACTGCTGACGTTCGTCTATACGAAGCTTTAAAGCGCATTTTTTTTGGTCAACCAAACTCACACTGGGTACTAAATCCAGCCAAAGCGATGCATCTAAATCATAAGTTAGTTGAGTTATTTCGGCTTCGTTATTTGTATCAACACCGCAACATTGCAAAGCACGTTTACGCGTGTCTTCGCTAAAAAACACCTGTTCACCTGTATACTTAGTGAATTCAAAGCCAATACCATGCAGGTAAAACAACTGCGAAAGAGCATCCATTGAATCGCCTTAATTAATGCGTTGAGTATTTACTATGCTGTTTTCTGTGCCAAATGTATTGCCAATATAACCATCAGCTTGGTGGTCGTTATCCCAAATGTCTCCATTTATTAAATAACGAAAGTGAAATTGTTGATCGATAGGTAAGCGTTGTTTAAATTTAAACACACCTTGTTTTTTATTAAGCTTCATTGGCACAGGTTGCCAATCATTAAATTCGCCTAATAAGCAAACTTCTTCAGCCTCTGGGTGAGAAAATTCAAAGGTTACTTCAGCTTCATCTTTTGTTTTAAAAAAACGTTTATTCAACATAGCAGGCTCCAACTAAACCAAAAAGGGTACTTAATCTTTGCCACAGGCCATACAACTAAACAAAAAGGCGATGTGGATTCCATTCAAAATCATTAAACACGTTGTAAGTTAACCAAAACTTTATTTACGCATTATTACAGTGCAACAATTCATTTTTTCTGCACTTAAAAAGTGCGGTTAGTATATAAACAATCTTTTTTAAAAAGCTCAGTAGTACAGAGCAATATTTGAACCAACTAAGCGTACATCACATATTATTTATTTAATCGAATTTAAAGTTAAATAATCCAAAAGTATTGCCTAAATTTATAAAATTCTTTTGTTCTGTACTTTCATCAGCGATAATACACAGCATCTTAATACTCTGAAATATCATAATTTTCATGTTGAAAAAAAGCATTTTAATAACTATAGCCATCATCTTTTTAATAATAGCCACACTTGTTGGTTCTTCAATCTATACCCTTTATAGTAAAAAAGAAATCTCAGTTGATCCTAAATTAAAAGAAATCTCAGGTATTGAATTTGATAAACAAAAACGTCTATGGGCTATTAACGACGGAGGCAATGAACCCAAGCTTTACCGCCTTAACAAAGATGGTTCTATTGCCAAAGAAATTTTGGTTGAAAACGCTAAAAATATTGATTGGGAAGACATGACCCAAAACAAATTTGGGCACTTTTTTTTAGGGGATTTTGGTAATAACAAAAACGATCGTAGATGGCTCACTATTTATAAAATAGAAAACCCAATAGATATAAAAACAAACACAACCCAAGCCGAAATAATTAAGTTTACCTACCCTGAAATGGATGGCAGTCCAATAAAACCCAACGACCGAAATTTTGATTTAGAAGCATTTGTAGCACTAGGTCGTCACTTATATTTATTTACTAAAAACCGCACTGAACCTTTCGATGGTATTACTAAAGTGTATAAAGTGGGCGATCATGCAGCAAATTTTGATGCTGAGCTAATTGACTCTTTTAAAACGTGTACCACGCTTGAAAAACTATGCTGGATAACCTCTGCGGCGCTCAGCCCCGATCGTAAAAAATTAGTCTTACTTGATTCAACCAGTCTTTGGTTATTTGAAAACTTTGAAGGTGATAAGTTTTTCTCTGGTGATGTATCAAAAATAGACTTAGGGATAGTTACTCAAAAAGAAGCTGTCACCTTTTTTGATGACAATACGATTGTATTTACAGATGAAGAGTTTAAAGGCATAGGCGGTAATGCTTATTTTATAAAGCTTGATAAAGCCAAAAAAGAAGTTATAAGAAAAAAACCTATTTCAAAAAAAACACTTCCATAGCATCTAGTTAGCTAACCTAAAGCATTAAAGCTTAGCTAACTTATGTGAAAGGTAATGAGTTAATTACTCTTTTCGTTTGACGAATGAAGTGCTTTTTCTACATCAACACCTAAAATCAACACTCCAATATGACTATTATTATCATCTAAAACAGGAAAACTTAGCTGAACTTGAAAATGATGTGTTGATGCATCATATGTGACGCTATCAAAGTTAAAATCTTTTGACTGTTTAAATGTTTTAGTAAACTTATTTTCATCTCCTTGCCAGTAGTCACTGGTTAGCTTACTAATAGCGATGTTTTTTCCTTGGTTATCAGTCAATATTAGCTCAGTAACAACACCTTTGAATTGAGATTGCCATTTTTTAAATACTTTAGATAACGGTAAATTAAGCATAGCTAATCCATCAGGGTGCTTTACTTGTTTACTTTCTTTTATCCATAGCTGGTCTAGTCTTTTAATTTCAGATTCACTTAAGGGAGACTCATTACTTATTTGAACTTGTTCTACTAAACTAGGTAAGTTTAGTAAGGTTTTAGCACTACTGGACAACCTATCAAGTATTTGCTTTTCTTCACTTTTTGATAGTGAAAATGGAGCCTGCGCGCAAGTATTTATATTTTCATCAAACTGCTGCATAAATTTTGGGAAGCGTTTAATAAGTGAATGCGAAGCAAATAATCCCAAAGGTACATACCTAAAAAATTCTCTTTGATACTCATCTTCATTAATGCCTAGCTTAGAGGCTGCTAATTCAAAATCGTCTAAATCAAGTAGAATTCTATCAATCCGCTTATGGTGCATAACATTTACTATTTCTTCTAATGAATTTACTTCTACCTCAGCAATAATATTCTGAGTTTTAAACCAATTAGCCTGGTAGCTCCCTCTTACTGCACCATAACGCATTTTATTTTTTGGTTTATTAATGCTCTCTGGATGAGTAAACCAGTACCAGCTTTCTAAAAAGATGGGGGATGATATGCGCCCATAGGCCTTCATTTCAGGCATTAAGTGAGTTGTGAAATAACCATCTAAGCGGTCTAACTTTACTTCTCGACGTGCGCGTAACCATGGCAAGGTTTGTAGCTGAAAAGGGGCTCCCATTTCAAATAAAATACACTCAACTTGGTTGACTGCATTATCAGGTGCAGTGGTGGGTAAGTTTGTTCCAAACTGAAGAGGCTCAGTTAAACCCAATAAGAGGGTAAAAAAATATGCAGGCATAATCCATTACTAAATATTGTACAAATTAAAATGAGTATAGTCATCCATATTAAAAAAGCATAAATTCTCCTTACAAAATTTTGTATCTTATCAATGGCTTCAATATTTAAATCTATGTTCTACTGCTATTAGCTTATAAAAAGTACACTTAAATATTTAAATTAATGCATTTATATCTAGGGTCTGTTGATCTTTGAGGATTAAAATTCGTTCAAACTAGGCGCTATTTAATCGCGGCGCGAGATTTGTAACCTAGTGGGCTCAATAACTGCTCCTGCGTTGTTCTAATGGCTTACATCCATGTAAGAATAAGTAAAAACCGAGCAAAGCTTCCGCGTCTTGCTCACGCCCCTTACCTGCATCCATGCAGGCAACAAAGAGTAAATAGCTCCTAGGAAGAACCCTTTGAGCAGCGCCTGTTTGGCATTAATGCTACGTTATCGCCCATTTATGGGGAATAACTACACTGCATAGGCTCTGCCTTGCCTGAATACTAAACAGGCTACTGAAAATTCAACCTTGAAAGATCAACAAACCCTAGCCTTTTTATTACTTACCTAAAGTATACCGAGTGTTCACTTAACGACTAAAACAAAAAACTCACTGACTCTAGCGCTTAAATTTAGTTTCTAAAATAACAGAAGATGTTGTGCGCTCGACTCCATCCAGATTTCCTATATCGTCTAGTAAATGGCTAAGCTGCTCTAAATTTTGAGCCTGTACTACAGCAATTAAATCAAACTCACCACTTATGGCATAGAGCTGCGAAATTGCATCAATTTGCTTAAGCTCGATATTTGTTTTAGTTGTTAATTTTTGTCTTACTTTTATAGACACATGAGCTGATACCATTTTACTGAGGTAGTCGTCACCATAATCAACGCTATAGCCTTTAATTACACCCGTTTCTTCTAGTTTGAGCATACGGCTTTGTACAGTTGAACGAGATAAGTCAAGCATGCGAGCAAGATCAGAAATACTCGCTCTAGCGTTTGTTTTTAGTACAGAAAGTAGCTTTTCATCTTGTGGAGTTATCATAATGGTTATTTTCTTCGTTATTTTGTCTTTTATTTTAATCATTTTTCACAAAATAGCACTGCAATTTTAATAGCTAACCTTCGATAATGACCTCTACAAGAAATAATAACGTGTTTGCTGAAGAATAAAGGCTATATTCTTCTTTGAGTTAGCAACTAATCTTTTATCTAAGCCCATTAAATTTAGGTGTAAAAATGCAAGTAACAAGAGACTTATTTAACGACGTAATGGTACCAAACTATAATCCATCAGCAATCATTCCAGTTCGTGGTGAAGGTTCACGCGTTTGGGATCAAAATGATAACGAGTTTATCGATTTTGCTGGTGGTATTGCCGTTAACTGTTTGGGTCACTGTCATCCTGCATTAGTTAAAGCATTAAAAGAGCAAGGCGAAAAAATTTGGCATTTATCAAATGTTATGACTAATGAGCCAGCACTTCGTTTAGCTCAAAAAATGGTTGAAGCAACATTCGCTGATAAAGTTTACTTTGCAAACTCAGGCGCAGAAGCAAACGAAGCAGCCCTTAAGCTAGCGCGTCGTTATGCACTGGATGTATATGGCGCTGAAAAAACGCAAATTATTGCATTTAATAAAGGTTTTCATGGTCGCACATTCTTTACAGTAACTGTGGGCGGGCAAGCTGCATATTCTGACGGCTTTGGTCCTAAACCTGCTGACATAGTACATTGTGATTTTAACGATATAGCAGCATTTGAAGCGCTGATCAGCGATAAAACATGTGCTGTTATGATGGAACCATTACAAGGTGAAGGCGGTATTATTTCACCAACAGATGAATTTGCTAAAAAAGTACGTGAACTTTGTACTAAACATAACGCGTTACTTATTTTTGATGAAGTACAAACGGGTGTTGGTCGCACAGGCGATTTATACGCTTATGAAGGTTTAGGCGTTGTTCCTGACATTTTAACAACGGCAAAAGCATTGGGTGGTGGTTTTCCAATTGGCGCTATGATCACTCGTACACCAATTGCTGAGCATTTAAAAATTGGTACTCACGGTTCTACTTATGGCGGAAACGCACTTGCTTGTGCGGTAGCCGAAGCGGCATTTGATACAGTAAATACACCTGACGTACTAAACGGTGTTAAAGAGCGGGAGCAATTATTCCGTGACGGATTAAACGCAATCAACGAAAAATACAACGTATTTAGCGAAGTACGTGGTAAAGGCTTATTAATTGGCGCAGTACTAAATGACAAATTTGAAGGACGTGCACGCGACTTTTTAGTAGCCAGTGCTAATAATGGTTTAATGAACCTTGTAGCGGGCATAAATGTAATTCGCTTTACACCGTCTTTAGTTATCCCGTTTGAAGATATTAAAGAAGGCTTAGCGCGCTTTGAAAAAGCCGTTAGCGATGTAGTAAACGGTTAATATAGTTTAAATTAGCACGCCTACTGGCGTGCTATTGGAGCAAGCAATAAATGCAAGTATTACGTCCTATTACTGCCAATGATTTTGACGCGCTTAAACAAATAGCGATTGAGTCCGGTCATGGGTTCACCTCTTTACCTGTGGACGATGCACAGCTTAAAGAAAAAATTGAACGTGCTGAAAAAAGCTTTGCCAAAAACATTAACCAGCCACTTGATGAAAGCTATTTATTTGTTTTAGAGGACAGTGAAACAGGTGACGTTATTGGCACAACCGCTATAGAAGCCGCAGTAGGTTTATCGGTGCCTTTATATCATTATCATTTAGGTAAAACAGTACACCACTCGCCTACTTTAAATGTATATAACACCGTTGATATTTTAAGCATGTGTAACGACTACACAGGTTGCTCTGAAATATGCACATTATTTTTGCGCGAAAATAGCCGTAAAGGTTTAACGGGTCGATTTTTATCGCGTTCACGCTTTTTGTTTATGGCTCAGCATAGCGAGCGTTTTGCCGATACTGTTATCGCAGAAATGCGCGGTGTTAGCGACGAAGACGGCCATTCTCCTTTTTGGCAATGGCTGCAAGAGCACTTTTTTAGTATTGAATTTCCAGAAGCTGATCACTTAGTTGGCTTAGGCGATAAGGTATTTATTAGCGAGTTAATGCCTAAATACCCTATTTATGTGAACTTGCTTAGCAAGAAAGCCCAAGCAGTTATTGGGCATGTGCATGAAAAAACAAAACCTGCGCTAAAATTATTAGAAAAAGAAGGTTTTGAGCACAGAGGCTACGTTGACTTATTTGACGCAGGCCCAACGGTTGAAGCAAAGCTTGGTAATATTCGCAGCATTCGCGACTCTCAAGTTTGCCCTATTACTATTGGTGAGCTTGATCACATATCACAAAATAGCTCTGATACGCTGGCTGTATGTAATCAAGGCGTAAGTGGCTTTAGAGCAACATTTACCAAAGACGCACATTACAATCATGCAAAACATACTCTCGTCATTAGCCAAGATGTGGCTAAAGCACTTAATTTAAGTCAAGGAGATGCAGCGCGATTTTTCCGCCTGTAAATTATTTATGAATACACACCTAATTAATAACCAGTGGCATGCAGGGCAAGGTCCAGCATTTGAGTCAATCAATCCAAGTAATGGCGATGTGGTATGGCAAGGTAATGGCGCAAACGCTGATCAAGTAGATTCAGCTATAAAAGCAGCCAGAGCAGCACAGGTACAATGGGCAGATAAGCCGCTTGAAGAGCGTATAGCCATTCTTGAAAACTTCGCAGCTCAATTAAAAGAACACAGTGAAGAATTTGCGACCATAATTGCACGCGAAACAGGTAAGCCATTATGGGAAACCCGTACCGAAGTGGGCGCAATGACAGGCAAAGTAGCTATATCTGTAAAAGCGTACCATGAGCGTACCGGTACAACCGAAAACCCAATGCCCGGTGCTAAAGCGTTTATTAGACACAAACCGCATGGCGTTGTGGCTATTTTTGGCCCGTATAACTTTCCGGGGCATTTACCAAACGGGCATATTGTTCCTGCAATTTTAGCAGGCAACACCGTAGTATTTAAGCCATCAGAACTAACACCGCACGTTGCAGAATTCACCCTCTCACTTTGGTTAAAAGCGGGCTTACCAGCGGGTGTTATTAACCTTGTCCAAGGTGAAATTGAAACAGGCAAAGCGCTTGCTTCTCATAAAGATATAGATGGATTGTTTTTTACCGGTAGCTCAAACACAGGTCACTTACTACATAAGCAATTTGCAGGGCACCCTGGCAAAATTTTAGCACTTGAAATGGGCGGTAATAATCCTCTTATTGTAAAAGACGTGAGTGATGTAAGCGCTGCTGTGCACGATATTATTCAATCAGGCTTTATTACCTCAGGTCAGCGCTGTACGTGTGCACGCCGCTTATTTATTGAAAAATCGCTCAATGGCGATGCTATTTTAGAAAAGCTAATAAGCGCGACTAAAAACATAGTTGTAGACGACAGTTTTGCTACAGAGCAGCCTTTTATGGGTGCAATGATAAGCGAAAAAGCAGCACTGGGTATGGTCGCTGCGCAAAGTGAATTAGTGTCAAAAGGCGCGCAAATCCTTGTTGAACTTAAGCAATTAAAATCAGGCACCGGTTTTGTAAGCCCAGGTATTATTGATGTAACAAACATTACCGACATGCCAGATGAAGAGCATTTTGGACCGCTTATTAAAGTGTATCGTTACAACGACTTTGACAGCGCAATTATTGAAGCTAACAACACAAGCTTTGGCTTATCTGCAGGTTTACTTAGCGACAGTGAAGATGATTACACTCACTTCTTAAAGCGCATTCGTGCAGGTATTGTTAACTGGAACCGCCCTATTACGGGTGCCTCTAGCGCGGCTCCATTTGGCGGCATAGGCGCCAGTGGTAATCACAGAGCAAGTGCCTATTATGCCGCCGATTATTGTGCATACCCTGTGGCATCTGTTGAGTCAGACAAAGTGAGCTTACCGCAAACCCTAGCGCCAGGCTTGGTAATTGAATAAGCAATAAAACCAAAATTTTAGATTTAAGGATTTAACATGCATACTGATGTAAACACATTATTTGAGAGCCTTTGGAAAAACTACTTAAACGTAACACCATCGGCAGACAAAATTCATGACCTTTTAGGGTCAACGCAAAAAGATGACATTATTAACGATCATATTGCGCTGCGTACGTTTAATATTGAAAAAGTGGGTCTTGAAAAGCTCGCTGCTCACTTTTTAGCTATTGGTTACAAAGAATGTGGTGAGTACCATTTTGAAGCTAAAAAACTCTATGCAAAGCACTACGAGCATAGCGATCCTAACCAGCCAAAAGTGTTTATTTCTGAGCTATTAGTTGAAAAATGCTCGCCTGAGTTACAAGCCATCGTAACCGACATGGTTGACAAAATTGATGAAAGCGCAGTAACAGCTGATAACTTTTTGTATTCAGGCACGCATTGGCAAGTAAGCACCGATACTTATAAGCAGCTGCTAGCTGAAAGCGAGTATGCAGCGTGGATGTCGGCGTGGGGTTACCGCGCCAATCACTTTACAGTAAATATTAATACGCTTGCTAAGTTTGATAACATTCATGATGTTAACCAAGCCCTAAAAGACGCCGGCTTTTCGCTTAATACGTCAGGCGGTGAAGTTAAAGGCTCACCAGAGGTGTTACTAGAGCAATCGTCAACACTTGCTGATGAATACTCTGTTACCTTTAGTGACGGTGATATGAGCATCCCTAGCTGTTTTTATGAGTTTGCTATTCGTTACCCTAAAGCCGACGGTGAGCTTTATACTGGTTTTGTTGCAGCCTCAGCTGACAAAATATTTGAAAGCACCAACGCTCGATAGCAAAACCTAAAATACTTTATTTAAAAAGCCCGTTATGGGCTTTTTTTATGTCGGTAAGTTATGTTGATTAATTATAAAAATAACGGTTTATAATCGTTTTCTAACTTTTCAAACGATAAATCGCCAATAAAGCGGCCAAAGCTCAACCAAGTTGCCAAACCGCGTAAGTCTTTAAAGTGTGGTGGCACAAATTGCGGGCTCTCAATTACACCTAAATCATGAAGCTGCGATATTAATCTAAAATCATCTATCGATATTTTACCTACCAGTAATAAAGGGAGTCTATCGATTCGACCAAGCTGTATTGCAACGCGTATTAAGTTATAAACCAGTACAAAGCCTTTAATGTAGGCAATATCTTTTGTAAAAGGCAGGCCTGTTGGCGTACTGCCTCTAAATACACGCTGCGCGAGTGTGTAGCTGTCATCTTTTGATAAACCTTGCGCTACATAGTCACGGTAAATATCTACAAATTCAGCGCCATCTATTACCTTTGTAACCGCTTGAATACGGTTAACTAATTTAGATAAACGCCTTGGTGTCGATTTTAAAGTAATAATTTCGGTTAATACTGCTAAGCCTTCTTGGGTAATAGTTGAGCTAGGCGTGCCTTTACTCAAACATGTTAAATACGGCTGTGCTAAACCATTTTGAGTGGTACCTACGTGTATCCACCCTTCGTGAACTTCTAAAATATCAAGTTCACGCTGAGAAAACTTAACATCTTGATTAAGCTTTATATTATTAGCACCTGCGGCTGCATCACTAACAATACCATCGCTAAGCATTACCTCTACGTTTATCCCTGTCATACTGGCATTTACTTGCTCAGACAAAATACGCACAGCATCAACAGCATCAATATTTTTAGGGTCGTCAGGCAGTATGTCGGCTATAAGTAAATTTTGCAGCGGTTTATCTAGCATATTAGCTAGCTCAGAAAGTGAGGGCTCACCAGCATGGAATAAGTCTTTAGGGTGACCAAATAACTCCACCGATAAGTCATGAAACTCTGGCGTTCCACGATACTCAAGCATACTTAATACCGTTTTATACTCGGTGCACATTTTTCCCATATATTGAGCAATCGGATTTAACTGCCCCAATTGGTTAATAATGTTACGGTGCAAAGTAGAAAATGCTTGGCGTAACTCGCTAGGTACAAAACCAAGGTCGCGCTGTTGATAATATGCACGATCGATGAGTGGGTTTTTTTGACATTTCTGTCTAAAAAACTCCTCTTTAGTTTGTTTATCCCAATTAATAGCATCGAGTATCCTAATTGGAGTTTGCAATGCAATTAATTGATCCGATAACTCACGAGTTTTTAGTAGTAACGCCTTGTCTATCATGCTCTAAGCTCAACAATAAATGAGTTTTGAGCATAATTTAAAAAAGCGAAATTACAAAGTAATATCACACTTTTTTAGCTATTGTTTTTAAGATGATCGACCCTCATATCTGTATCGTATGAGTTACTAAAGGAAGGGCATAAAACATGAAAAACGAAATCGATAACAAACAGATTTTGGCTGTGTATGAACGTATCATCCAAAAAGGTGAAATGACTAATGAAGGTAAATATTATCAGGGTGTTACAGCTTATTCAGACGTAGATGGCTATACGATATATTTACAGGGTAGCGGCGTTGAACTGCGCTTTGGTTTTCATAATACTTACCACCTTGACTACGAACATGAAAAGCATAAAGACGACTTTTTGAAAAAATTATATAACATTGCAAACGAGAGCTAATGCAACCACGAAAACGCAGACACCGCCCTACCAGTAAGCTCAATACTACTTTTATAAACCAAGTAGTAGAAGAGCTTAGAGCTGATCCAAGCAAAGTCTCAATTATTCAAGAAAATTTAGAACAGTACCGTGCTCAAACTCATTTAAAGCGTGGTTTTTTACTGGCTATAGAGCGCTTTGATTGGGTTTTTGAAGCAAGTAAAGATATAGACTTTATTTGCCAGCAAATTTTAGCTGATGACTATATTGGCAATAGACTAAGACGTTACCCCCTACTTTTTAAAGGCGTTATTAATAATGCCTGACCTTTCAAAACCAAGCGCTTTAAAACGATAAAACCACAAAGTTTACTCTCTATATAAATTTATTAGAGCACTAAGCAATTGCAGGTTTAGTGCGCTTTTGTATTAAATCAATACTATTAGTACTCTAACTATTACTGCACTAATGATTATTGATCATTTTATTCATTTATTGCTGTAAACAAATCATTACTATTATTTAATTTCAAAATAAAATTCACAAGCCTTTGTTTTAAATAAAATAAAACAAAATAAAACCTTATCTTCTTTATCGCATTAGTTGCGCTTTTATTAATGATTAATCTACATTTTGGCATCTAGATATTTACTTCAGCCTTGAATTGTTAGAGCTATTACCTTAAGCTTATGTTTATTGAACGTTCAATTAATAAAAATTATGCCTAAAGTCGGAATGGAACCTGTCAGACGTCAGCAGCTAATTGACGCGACTATAGAGTCAGTTGCAACTAATGGACTACAAGGCACAACTATAAACAGCATTAGTAAAAATGCCGGTTTATCGTCAGGCATTATTAGTCATTATTTTGGTGGTAAGCAGGGGTTAATTGAAGCCACTGTTAGATACTTACTAACAAGCTTAAAACAAGGCTTGATAAGTAAAGTAAATAACCAAACGAATGCCATTGAACGTTTAATGATTATTATCGAAGCCAACTTTGCGCTTGTACAACAGCGTAATGATACAACCCGAACGTGGTTAAGTTTTTGGGCGCAATCGATGCATAATGAAGAATTACACAGACTACAAAACGTAAACAGTAAACGCTTGCAAAGTAATTTAGCATTTTCTTTTAAGCAATTAATGCCTATTGAGCAAGCAAAGCAAGCTGCAGAACTTAGCGCCGCAATGATCGATGGCCTATGGTTAAGAGCAGTACTGAGTAAATCAGACAATAATCAGTTTAAACACAGTGAAAAGTTAGCAAAAAGCTACGTACTTTCACTTACCAAGCAATATGGAGCCTAGCGTGACTACACCTGTCTATCAAAATTTTATTAACGGCCATTTTCTTGCAAACCAGAACGGCAAAACATTTGATGTAACAAACCCAGCAACGGGCGAGGTTATTTACGCAGTAGAAATTGCCGACGAATTTATTCAAAACGCAGCCATTGCCAGTGCAAAGCAAGGTTTTGCTCAGTGGTCAGCAATGACACCCATTGAACGTAGCCGCATTTTATTAAAAGCAGTCGCTATTTTACGCGAGCGCAACGATGAGCTTGCACTTGTAGAAGTACTCGACACCGGTAAACCAATGCAAGAAGCAAATTGTGTTGATATTGAAACCGGCGCTGATGTAATTGAATACTTTGCAGGCCTTGCGCCAGCACAAGTAGGCCAACAACAAATGGTTGGTGATGACTTTTACTACACACGTAAAGAGCCATTAGGTATTTGTGCGGGTATTGGTGCATGGAACTACCCACTACAAATTGCATGTTGGAAGTCGGGCCCTGCCCTTGCAGCTGGTAATGCATTTATATTCAAACCATCTGAAGAAACACCACTTGGCGCAATTAAACTTGCAGAAGTATTTGTTGAAGCTGGCGTACCTGCAGGTGTGTTTAATGTTGTTCAAGGCGCGGGCGATGTAGGCCAGTGGCTAACGCAGCATAGCGATATTGATAAAGTATCGTTTACGGGTGAAGTAGGCACAGGTAAAAAAGTAGTGGCAAGTGCTGCAGGTACTTTAAAAGATGTCACGATGGAACTTGGTGGTAAATCTCCATTATTAGTATTTGATGATGCCAACATTGAGCAAGCAGTTAGCGCTGCTATGTTAGGTAACTTTTATACGCAAGGCGAAATTTGTACTAACTGTACACGTATTTACGTTCATAAAAATGTATATCAGCAGTTTATTGATGAGCTTAAAGCGCGCACTGAGAAAAACATTATTGCTGGCGACCCACAAGATTTAAATACTAACTTTGGCGCACTTATTTCTAAAAAGCACCAAGAACTAGTAATGAGCTACGTTAATAAAGGCATCGAAGAAGGTGCAACGCTATTAACCGGTGGTACAACGCTTTCACCTAAATCTGCACCTAATGGCTATTTTGTAGCACCGACTGTGTTTATTGATTGTAATGACGATATGACTATCGTTAAAGAAGAAATATTTGGCCCTGTAATGAGCGTGCTTGTTTTTGACGACGAAGACGATGTTATTGCACGCGCTAACGGGACTCACCTAGGCTTAGCTGCAGGCGTATTTACTAGCGATATTAAACGTGCGCACCGCGTGATTCATAAGTTACAAGCCGGTATTTGTTGGATTAATGCATACGGTAACTCACCTGCTGAAATGCCAGTTGGCGGTTATAAGCAATCGGGTATTGGCCGTGAAAATGGTATACAAACTCTTGATCAATACACGCAAACTAAGTCTATTTATGTTGGTATGGCCGACATAGAAAGCCCATTTTAAGGCGCCCTACTATGAGTAATCATTACGACTATATTATTGTTGGCGCGGGTTCGGCTGGTTGTGTTTTAGCAAACCGTTTATCTGAAGATTCAAGCAACCGCGTGTTACTACTTGAAACTGGCGGTAGCGATAAAAGTATTTTTATAAAAATGCCAACCGCGTTATCTATTCCTATGAATAGTGACAAATACGCATGGCAGTTTCATACGCAACCTGAGCCTCATTTAGATAACCGTGAAATGCATTGTCCTCGAGGCAAAGTATTAGGCGGCTCGTCATCTATTAATGGCATGGTATATGTACGTGGCCACGCAAAAGATTTTGACGAATGGCAGCAACACGGTGCAAACGGCTGGGATTACCAATCGTGTTTACCGTATTTTCAAAAAGCAGAAAGCTTTTACCTTGGTGAAAATACTTACCGTGGTGGCAAAGGCCCGCTTGGCGTTAATAACGGCAACGAAATGAAAAACCCGCTTTACCGCACCTTTATAAAAGCAGGTGTACAAGCCGGTTATGCTTCTACAGATGATTATAATGCGTCGCAGCAAGAGGGTTTTGGCCCAATGCACATGACCGTAAAAGACGGCGTACGCAGCTCTGCTTCTCGTGAGTATTTAGACCCTGTTAAATCGCGTAGTAATTTAACAATTATTACAGGTGCACTAGCACAACGCGTGATTTTAGATGGCAAAAAAGCCACCGGCATTGAATACAAAGTAAATGGCGACGTTAAAACTGCACATGCTGCAAAAGACGTTGTACTAAGTGCAGGGCCAATTGGCTCTCCACATATTTTACAACTCTCTGGGATTGGTGATACTCAAGTGCTTGAAAAAGCAGGCGTTGAAGTACAGCATCATCTACCAGGTGTTGGTCAAAACTTACAAGATCATCTTGAGTTTTACTTTCAATACAAGTGTAAGCAACCTATCACGCTTAACGGCAAACTAGGCATTGTTTCAAAAGGGTTGATTGGCGCGCGCTGGTTATTAACGCGTTCAGGTTTAGGTGCAACGAATCATTTTGAATCGTGTGCGTTTATTCGCTCAAAGCCCGGTGTTGAATGGCCAGATATTCAGTATCACTTTTTACCAGCAGCTATGCGTTACGATGGTAGAAGTGCATTTGCAGGTCATGGTTTTCAGGTACATGTTGGTCATAACAAACCAAAAAGTCGCGGTAGTGTGACTATTGCTTCTGCGAATCCTGAGCAACCACCAACCATTTTATTTAATTACCTTGAACACCAAGACGATATTGAAGGTTTTAGAGCGTGCGTTCGCTTAACACGCGACATAATCGAACAAAGTGCCTTTGATGAATACCGCGATGAAGAAATTCAACCTGGTAAACATATTCAAACAGATGAAGAAATAGACGCCTTTGTACGCCAAGCCGTAGAAAGTGCCTACCACCCTTCTTGCTCATGCAAAATGGGTGAAGATGATATGGCCGTTGTTAACTCAAATACGCAAGTACATGGTATTGAAGGACTACGTGTTGTTGACTCATCTATATTCCCAACTGTTCCTAACGGAAACTTGAATGCGCCTACTATTATGGTTGCCGAAAAAGCAGCTGACATAATTTTAGGTAAAGACCCATTACAGAAATCGGATGTGAATGTTGCCATAACAAAAAACTGGCAAGAAACACAACGTAGTACGGAGATCTAACTTTAGCCACATGCTTAGGTTTAGTCTCGTCGGGCTAAACCAATGCGTGCCTTGCAGTGGCACACGATGTAAATAGGTTACGTTGTGTTAATGCGAGAATAAAACAATAAAATACGGAGTGCTTATGAATTATTTTTATTCATTACTGGAGGGTAACAATGACTATTTGGCTTAATGCAGGGATCATTTTTACCTTACTTGCCATTATCACTATTTTAATTAAATGGGGTAATGTTCGCGTAGTAGGTGTAACACCAGTTCGAACCTTTACGTTTATAGCAATACTATTTACTTCTGGCCTAGATGTTGGCCTTATCATGTTTCCTTTAACTGAGTTTGCAGGTTATGCAGACATAAAAGCAAGCCCAGAATACGCGTTTGCAAATCCACTGGCTATTGAGTTTGGCTACTGGGGATTTTTGATCTGGGGATTTTACTTTCTTACGTGCTTTTATTTCTGTGTAATAGAACCTAAAGTGAAATTTTTCGAAATTCCTTGGGTTAAATTTATCAATAACGTTGTAATTATTGGTACATGTGCATTTACCGCTTATTTGCTGCTTACAAACCTACCGTGGTATTTACCCGAACTAGGTGATGGAACAAGTATAGTTTCTGAGTTTTACTTAATTGTGTTTGCGGCTATCTGTTTTGCTGTGTACTCAAGTACTGATATTAAATATGTACGTATTTTAAGTATTTCTACTACGTGGTTATTTTTAGCTTTAATCGCCTTTATGTGGGCTGGTGCATTTGTGATTGGTGATAGTCAAATGTCAGCATTTACAGATAACTTAGGTTCTATTGGTACTTACTTTGCAAACATTAATGAATTTGTTTTACCGCTTAATGATTACCATGAGTTTTACTTATTCTGGTGGTTTGCGTGGAGCATAATGATTGGTCAATTTACATCACGCTTTGTTGGTGGACTTAAAACATACCAAGTATTAGGTGCTATGTTGATTTTCCCTTCTATTCCTATTGCGATTTGGTTTAGCGTACTTTACCACTACCATGAAGCCGGCATTCCAACGCAAGGCATTAAAAACTTTGCAATGGTATTTGTAGGTATTGTATTTGTAATTAACTCACTCGATTCGTTAGTGCGTTTATATACAGATAACCTAAACTTTACCGTAAAGCGTTTTGGCAAAATGAAATACATGATCGGAAATGTTGTCGCTTTATCGTTACTTACACTATTGTTTAAATTAGAATTTTTACAAATTCAGTGGGTAGGCGCATTGGTTATTGGATTGTTCTTTATCTGTGCTGGTTTTATCGGATACAGCAAGTTTAAAACAGTTACAAACATAGACAGCTCACCAAAAGCAAACGAAATTGATTACACAAAAATAGACACAGTACACTAGGGATTAATAATGAATAACAAACTAAAACAACTTGTAGTAGCACTACCATTTGCAGTTTTATCAACAACCGCAGCTGCTGATTGGTCAACAACAATCACCGCAGCATCTGACTACACTTTTAATGGTGTAACACAAACAGATAGCGATCCTGCAATTCAAGGCAGCTTAGACTATGCCTTTGATAGCGGTGTTTACGCCGGTGCATGGGCTTCAAACGTAGATTTTGGTGACGACACTGATTTTGAACTTGATGCTTACGTAGGTAAATATGTACAACTTGATGAGCAATTTAGCGTTGATTACGGTATCGCTTATTACACTTATCAAGGTAATAACAGCGATGGTAACTACGCTGAAGCTTACACTAAATTTGGTTATGCAAGTGAATACGGCCAAACTGAGCTTAACTTTTGGTACAGCTGGGATTACTTTGGTTACGATACAGGCCACGTTATTTCGATGATCGCTCACACTTATGAGCTGGCTCCTAATCATGCACTACGTGCAAGCTTTGATATTTCAAACTCACTTGATGGTGATAAGTTTGAGTGGGATCAAGCTAAGGGAGACAAATCGTATTATCACTACCGTCTAGCATATCAAACAAGCTACGAAGGTTTTGGTATTGAAGTAGCTGCTGAAAACACAAGCTTAGATTACGATTATGCTGATGAGCGTATTGTACTTGCTGTTTCACGCACATTTGATCTTTAATACAATAATTACTGATTAAACAAAAAATGCCACTCTACTTAGAGTGGCATTTTTATTTGTAAACTAACTAACTAACTAACTAACTAACAATATCCCAAGCACTTGTACCCGATGCTGAAAGGTTACTGGTGTTATTGCGTAATACTTTATTACCTACATTAGCTGATGACTCAGGTCGACTTACTAAATAACCCTGAACAGAACTCACACCCATTTTTTTAACAAGTTCAAACTGCCCTATTTCTTCAACGCCTTCAGCTACAATTTTAAGGCCAAGCTTTTGTCCAAGCTCACTAATTGTATTTAATATATCATTATATTTTTGGCTTTTATTAGCTTGAGCTATAAACGAGCGATCAATTTTAATAACATCTATTGGTAAATCCGCTAATGTACTTAAAGAACTAAAACCTGTACCAAAGTCATCAATAGCAATAGTGATACCCTCTTCTCTTAGCCTGCTCAGCTCTTTAATAATTCTTGGACTGGCTTTAATGAATGTTGATTCTGTAATTTCAAGCATTAAAGACGTAGCGGGTAAACCGGTTTTTTTGAGCTTCTTCATTATCCAATCATAAATGTCACGGTGCTTTAATTGAATGCCCGAAACATTTACTGATATTTTTACTTTACGCATACCTGCATTGTGCCATGCAGCCATTTGCCTACATGATTCAAGCATAATCCAATCGCCAAGTTCTAATATTAAATTAGACTCCTCTGCTATTGGAATAAATTCTGAAGGGGGGATCATGCCCTCAACTGGGTGGTCCCATCGGGTAAGTGCTTCGAAATAATCAATCATACAATCTTCAACATGCACAATTGGCTGAAAAGATAAGTAAAAATCTTTACACGCGACTGCTAAACGCAGCTCTTCAAGTAAATAATGGTAACGGCGCATTTTGTTACCCATTTCTGGCGAGTAAACTTTAAATATTCCCTTACCATCACTTTTAGCTCTATACATAGCTACATCGGCTAATTGTAAAAGCGCTTGAGGCGTTGATGCACTTTCTGGGTAAGCCGCAATACCAATACTGGCACTAATTTTTACTATTTTATTGCCAAGCACAAAGTCTTTTTCAAGCTCACTTAGCACATGCTTAGCAATTTCAACGACTCTGTCGCTATCATCAAGTAATTCTATAAAAATGGAGAACTCATCCCCTCCTAACCTTGATAAGTTTTGCTCTAATTGGTTAGCACTATTTATGTTACTTAATTTATGGTGGCGTAATACATTCGCAAGTCGGCTAGCAACTTGAACTAATATTTCATCACCAAAACTGTGACCAAACGAGTCGTTTACTTGTTTAAAGCCATCAAGGTCTATAAACAGGAGCGCACACTTGAGATCTTCTTGATTAGCATGATTAATTTGTCTGTCGATATGTTCAATATATGCATGACGGTCAATTAATAACGTCAGTTTATCTTGGCATATACTGGTTTGAGTTTGTTTTACATAATTAGCCACATGCGTATTTAAACTATTTATTGATTGGCTTAAGCTGCTTACACCCAAAGGGTTCTCTGCCGATTTTACTTGCAAATTAAATGCAGTGAGTAAGCTATTGGCTTGAAGATTAAGCTCCGCTATTTGATTTTTATAATGACGCTTTCTACGCTCTCTGCGTAAGTACAGGCCAGAACCAAATATTAAGATACATAAAAGTAAAAAATTAATAGGTGATGCAAGTGTCATTATAATTAACTTACTTGAATCAGCAGCTACAAACTGGGTGTCAGTGGTTTTAATAAGCAAAAAGTCAGCAGTGGGCTGCTCAATTATATAGTGGCCATTTAAGATCGGATTATACCAAGGAGCTATATCAAGAGTGGTATTCGTTATTTCGAAATTTCGTATATCAATACTGGTACTAAATAAATTTATACGATTAATCTGATTCGTTAACTCTATGTTTATGCAAAAACAAAATAGAATTATGATTAGGAAAATAAAACCGAGCGGCTTAAGTTTACTCATAAAAAAAATCCATCTACTTTGCTTCTCCTATCAAACCTATTACCAAAAACGGATTATATCGCTTGCATTTAGTACTACGCAAGCATTGATATAATCCTAAGCCATTAGAATAACAAAAAATTGTAACAATAACGGATTAACTAATTATATTTGATATATAGTATAGGTGGGATTAACAAAAATAAACAAAAAGGTTCTAATTGTTTAAAATTTAATACATACCGTCAATAAGCTCTATAATTTTTTCTTCAGCGTCTATAAACTTATCCAATCCACCACCGGTGCGATAAGATGCTTGTGCTATTTTTTCATTCGTTTCAACGTCTTTAATCCAAATATTTGCGTATGCCATATAGAGCGCTATATCCCAACGCCAATTTGCTACGTAGTAAGCCACTGCATTACATCCTGTCGTATCTGCACCTGGTAATTCGGTCTGGTAGTCTTGGTGTTTCAATACATAATTGGCTGGAATTACCCGAGTTTCAACATCATGCTTTGCAAAACCTTTTTTCATTGCATCTATAACACCAGCTTTAACAGCCTTATGTTCAGCAATACATACTGTTTTAGGTATGTTTGTTTCAAATCGAGTAATGTCTTGCTTTGCAGCACAACCGGCCAAGGTGGCAACCATTGCTGCTGCAACTGTTATTTTTAACGTATTCATATTTATTCCTTTTTTATTTTTAATATTTAAAGCTGCCATGCATAGCTAACTTTTGTAAAAAATGTACGCTGATCTCGCTCAATATTTTTAAGAGAATCGTCTTGGTAACCTCTATCTGAGTAACCCAAATAAAACAGTGTTTGCGCATTAATTTTATATGAGTAAACAAGCTGGCTCCCGTAGTCTTTATTGATTTGACTAACTTGGTAAAAGTAGGCGTTTTCGTCTCTATCAATGTCTTCAAATTGTAAAATTAATTTAAGAATTGAACGCATGCTAAATTTATAATGAAGCCTAAAGTCGACCAAGTTAGCAGTAAATACGCGATCCCCTTGCGGGTTATCTAATTGACTGTAGTTATGTTTTACATCGAGCTGCCAATGGTCGTTAATGTCCCACACCAATTGGGTTTGAGTGTCAAACGCGTCGCCTAATTGCTCATTTGCATAATCAATGCGGCTAGCGTATTCAATATATAACGAAAGCTTTAAATCTTTAGTGGGTTTAAAGCCCGTATAAATAAAACCAATATTTTGATTATAAAAATTGTCGTTATAGTTTTCATAGCGGTGCACTAAACCAATTTCAAAAATAGATTGTTTTTGGCCTTTAAAGCTTAAAAAGCCTTCGTATTCTTCTTCAAGTAAGTCGCCGTTTTGCGCCCACGTTTTATCCCAGTCAGCTTCGTATGACCATGAGGTAAGTAAATCAGATTCATCTCTGTACCATGTTTGTCCGCCACCAAAGCCTACTTTTTCATAATCGACTTTAGCTTGATAACCTAAATCAGTTCGGTAGTCCTGCCCAATATTTTCATAAGATGCAAATAATTTGTAATCACGTTTATCGCGGGTAAGTTCCAGGGCATATGCTTCATCTGACTGAGTTTCAGATAAGTTATAATTTTGAATTAAAAATTCAGAGTTACGTGTATCAGCAGATGATACTTGATACAAAAGAGTATCCGATTGATTAAACCAGTAGCTACCATCCACTGATAATACAGTGTTGTGATAGTCATCACTTTCTCTGTGCGTGCTTGAAAGGCCAATAGTACCTTGCTGACCTAAGTCATATTGATAACGCCCTGCGGCAGCATTCGTTTTTTCGTTTAAGCTTGCAAAACCAGAGCCCTGATTCGTTGGCAGTAAAATATTACTATTGTCGTCATCAGCGAGCATTAACGCATAACTATGATCACCCGTTTTACCCGTTAATTTTGCACCTAAAGTAGGCTCTGCAATTGTACGTGTATATAAAAGCTCAAATAAGCTGCTTTTAAAGTAAGAAGCTCCATCTAAAAAGAAAGGACGCTTTTCAGCATAATAAATAGAAAAGGTTGTATTTACATCGAGCTCTAAAGAGTCTGTTTCTACTTGCGAAAAATCTGGGTTGATAGTCGCATTTAAAACAGCGTCCTTGGTTAAACCCCAGCGCAAATCTAAGCCCACTTCGGTATCTATATCACCATTATCCCAGTTATCCGGTAATTCAGATTTATTATCGTTACGAAGTGCTGTCAATGTAGGTGTTAATTGAATATTTTTACTCGATTCAATATCGCTAAAACCCACTAACTTATCAAACTGACAAAGGCTACATTTTATATTTCTATCAAATCCCATATTTGATAGCTGATATAAAACATCACGTTGGTAGTTTCTCATGACTGAAAAACCCCACGTTAGCTCTTTTTTATTTTCAGGAAAGCGCAGTGCCTTAAAAGGAATACGCATTTCAACAACGTAACCTTTGTCGTTAATTTGTCCTGCGCTATCCCAAATAGCATTCCATGAGGTATCTGAGCTCCATCCATCGGTATCGGTCATTCTTATATCGCCTTGTGCACCAAGGGGATTCACATGAAATTCATAACCACTGCGTTCATCATTAAATGTATCAATAACAAGAATGACTACGTCGTCTTCCCATAGCGTATCGCGGTCACGAAGTGATGCACGAATTTGTTCAGGGTTTGGATCCTCTGCAATAAAGGCAACATATAAGTTTGTGCCATCTTCGTAAATAAAGGCATCAGTTTTTACAGGAGGTGTGCCTTTTTCGTTAGGCTCATCTTGGTAGAGTAGAGGTATACGTGTCGCATTTTGCCAGTGCGCTTCATCCATAACACCATCAATAGTGATCTTTGAATCAATACGAGATAAGGATACTTGCTGTTTACTAGCCGCTACATCAAGGCTTGAGAGTAATAAAACGAAACTTAAAAATAGGAAGGTAAACTTTTTTATTATAATTATAAAGTACTGCATAAACATCCATTTAGACTGTAATTACTCATAGGGAGTAACTTAAGCTGGGGATTGTAATTTATCCAGGTACATTTGTTAATACTTTGAAATAAAAAATTAACTATTTAATGATAAAGGAGTAACTAATTGTTACGTATTATGTTTCGAGTAGTTTAAGTTTATCGTCTATGCCATTCCATATATCAGCGTCCTCTGGTGCAGGTTTAACCTCTGTAATGCGCGGCCAGACCAGTGCAAGTTCAGCATTCAATTCAGTAAACTCTTTTTGAGATTCTGGTAATTCATCTTCTTGGTATATAGCATCAGCTGAACACTCAGGGACACATAAACCACAATCGATACAATCAATCGGGCTAATTGCTAAAAAATTAGGGCCTTCAAAAAATGCATCTGCTGGGCACACTGATACGCAATCGGTGTACTTACATTTTATACAATTTTCGGTGACTACAAACGCCATACTATTTTAATACCTAAGATTTTAAACAACAGTTGTGGATCATACCCATCCACTCCAAAAATACAATAAATAAGTGCCATATCACCCTATTTTAACGTAAAATACGCGCCTTATGTTTGCACACCCGTTGTGCCCTGCATCCCCTTATTGTGAGCGGTAATAATACCCCGCTATGACACCTAAAAGAGATATAAATGATACGTTTAACCGAAATAAAGCTGCCACTTGATCATGACGAAGATGCAATTGGTCAAGCAATTGTAAATAAACTAAAAATCCAACCAGAACAATTGCACAGTTTTAATGTGTTTAAGCGTGGTTATGATGCACGTAAAAAATCAGCTATTTTACTGATTTATACACTCGATATAGAAGTTGATAACGAAGCCGAGCTACTCGCGGCATTTGAAAAAGACCAACATGTAAAAGTAGCGCCAGACACAAACTATAAATTTGTAGCCCAAGCCAGCGAAAATATAACAGAGCGCCCTGTCGTGATTGGCTTTGGCCCTTGTGGTTTATTTGCAGGCTTATTACTTGCTCAAATGGGCTTTAATCCCATTATATTAGAGCGCGGTAAAGAGGTACGTGAACGTACAAAAGACACGTTCGGTTTTTGGCGTAAACGCACACTTAATACCGAATCAAATGTACAATTTGGTGAAGGTGGCGCAGGTACATTCTCAGACGGTAAGTTATACAGCCAAGTAAAGGATCCAAAACATTACGGTCGTAAAGTCATTACTGAATTTGTAGAAGCTGGCGCACCCGATGAAATTTTATACGTAAGTAAGCCACACATTGGTACGTTTAAACTTGTCACCATGATTGAAAAAATGCGCGCTCGTATAATAGAACTAGGCGGCGAAATTCGCTTTAGCACACGTGTTGACGATATTCATTTAGACGACGGGCAAGTAACAGGTTTAACGCTTTCAAATGGCGAGCAACTAAACACTCGCCATGTTGTATTAGCCGTTGGTCACAGCGCACGCGACACGTTTGATATGATCCACAAAAAGGGGATTTATGTTGAAGCAAAGCCATTCTCAGTCGGTTTTAGAATCGAACATAAACAATCAATGATCGATGAATGTCGTTTTGGTACAAATGCAGGAAACCCAATTTTAGGCTCTGCCGATTATAAACTTGTTCATCATTGCGACAATGGCCGCACAGTTTACAGCTTTTGTATGTGCCCAGGTGGCACAGTAGTCGCTGCAACCTCTGAAGAGGGCCGCGTTGTTACCAACGGTATGAGCCAATATTCACGCAGTGAGCGCAACGCTAACAGCGCTATTGTGGTAGGCATATCACCGGAGCAAGATTTCTCAGGTAATCCACTTGCCGGAATAGACTTACAACGTAAACTTGAAGAGCAAGCGTATGAGCTTGGTGGTAGCAACTACGATGCACCAGCCCAGTTAATTGGCGACTTTTTGAAAGGTAAATCATCAGAAAACTTAGGTGAAGTACAACCCTCTTACACACCCGGTATTAAGTTAACCGACTTGAGTAAAGTGCTACCACAATTTGCAATTGATGCTCTTCGCGAAGCGATACCAGCGTTTAATAAACAAATTCGTGGCTTTTCAACTAACGACGGTTTATTAACCGGCGTTGAAACACGTACTTCGTCGCCTATTAGTATTAAGCGTGATAAAACATTCCAAAGTATTAACACCAAAGGGCTTTACCCTGCAGGTGAAGGCGCAGGCTACGCTGGCGGTATTTTATCAGCGGGTATTGATGGTATTAAAGCGGCTGAAGCGGTCGCACTGTCTATGCTAGAAAACGCTTAAACCTCTTTTTTAAGCTGTTTATCGAAAAGCCTCACTTTGTGAGGCTTTTTTGTGCTAAATGTATAGAAAATAATAACACCTTAAGCACCTCAATAATGATCAAAACATTTACCTTTTCGTTGCTTAGTGTATTGGCAATTTTTAACGCTAAAGCACAAGAACTAAAAACCATCGATGAAATTCACAGTGCATATAAAAATAATTCTATTAATGCACAGCAACTCACCCAAAATTATATAGACCGAATTAATAAACTTAATCCACACTATAATGCGGTTATTAGTTTAGAGCCTACAGCGATTGCTCAAGCTAAAACGTTAGATGAACTTGCCGTCAATGGAACTTGGGCTGGGCCATTACATGGAATACCTGTACTTCTTAAAGATAATATAGAAACTAAAGGCACACTTCCTACAACGGCTGGCTCTTTAGCACTTAAAAATAACGTTACTAATAATGATGCTTTTGTTGTTAAACAACTACGTAATGCGGGCGCTATAATTTTAGGTAAAGCTAATTTAAGTGAGTGGGCAAATTTTCGTTCATCCTATTCATCTTCAGGCTGGAGTGCCGTAGGCGGACAAACACATAATGCGCACGATGTAACACGTAACCCATGTGGTTCTAGCGCAGGTTCTGCTGTTGCGGTAGCACTTAACTTTGCGCCCATAGCATTAGGGACTGAAACAGACGGTTCAATTACGTGCCCAGCTTCAGTAAATGGAGTTTATGCAATAAAACCGAGTATGGGCCAAGTATCACGCTCAGGTGTTGTGCCTCTTTCAAGTAGCCAAGATTCAGTAGGGCCGATGGCGCATTCTCTTAAAGATTCGCTGCTGGTTTTATCTGTTTTGCAAGGTGAGGACTCCCTTGATGCAACAACTACAGGGTTTGAATTAAAAACAGGTAATATAAAATCAAAATCGTCACTTATTATTGGTGCACTGCCTAGCGACAAATTTACAGTTGAAACGCAGCGCCTTTATGCCAAGCAGTTACAAGCATTACAACAGGCTGGACACACTGTTATTAATGTAGATATTACTGATAACTTAGATACGCTATTTGTTGATGAATACTATATTTTACTTTATGACTTCAAAGCCGAAATTAATCACTACCTCGCAAGCACTCCAACACAAGTGGCTGTTAAGAGCCTAAAAGCACTTATTAATTTTAATATTCAAAATAAAAAAACAGAAATGCCCCATTTTGAGCAAGATATCCTAGTTCAATCGCAGGCTATTGATTTAACTAAAAAACAAAAATACCAAGAGACTAAAGAACGCTATCGCACTTTAGCAACGACAGCCATTGTTAATGTATATAAAAACAACAAGCTTGATATTGTTATAGCGCCTACAGTATCCCCCGCCTGGAAAACTGACTTAGTTAATGGTGATAATTTTAATGGCAGTAGTAGTTCGTTATCTGCTATTGCTGGCACAACGCACATAACCCTACCGGTCGGCAAAGTAAGTGGTTTACCGGTTGGTTTGTCCATAATAGCAAATAAAGAGGACGAGCAAGCGGCTTATTTATACGCAAACATTATTGATGAGGTGTTATCACCAGGCACAAAAAAACCTGAGTAAACTCAGGTTTTTTTAAACTAAACGGCGTTAACTATGACTTTTTAAGTGACAGTTTTTCGCCTTTTAAGCTTTTACGAACGCTTGAAATACGTGAGCGATTTACTGCTCTCGCTTCACCGGTTGCTTGTCCTGATAACTTGTTAGAACGTGTACGGCGTAAATGCGCTGGTTTTTTACCAATTTTATCAATTAGTACTTCACGGTTACTTACTTCATAACCTTCTAAATATACACGTTTGATTTTTTGGCCGATTAGCGTTTCAATTTCAAACAAAGTGTTTTCTTCTTCACGGCTAACAAATGAGATTGCTTGACCTTGGCGACCAGCACGACCTGTACGGCCAATACGGTGAACGTAATCTTCTGCAAGCCAAGGTAAATCAATATTAATTACACGAGGTAAGCCATCAATATCAATACCACGAGCAGCGACTTCTGTAGCCACTAATACGCGTACCTTGCCTTCTTTAAATTCACGTAAAGCACGACGACGGTTACCTTGAGATTTATCACCGTGGCAAACGCCTGCCGGAATACCATCAAGGTTAAGCTCTTTAACAAGCTCATCAGCTGTTTCTTTCATGTTTACGAAGACAAGCACTTGTTGCCAGTTTTTCTTACCAATCAATTCAGAAAGTAGCTCTTGCTTACGACGTTCTTCAACTGGGTAAACAACATGCTCAACGGTGCTTGCTGTACTGTTAGTTTGATCAACACGGACTATTTCAGCTTGTTTCAATACTTTAGATGCAAATTGTTTAATTGCTGCAGGGAATGTAGCAGAGAAAAGTAAAATCTGGCGCTCTTCTGCACAGCTTTTAATAACGTTTTGCATATCTTCAATAAAGCCCATATCAAGCATACGGTCAGCTTCATCAAGAACAAGGTGCTTAACACTTGCAAGGCTTAAGTTACCTAAACGAATATGATCAAATAAACGACCTGGCGTTGCAACAACAATATCTACACCTTCTTTTAAAGCATTTGCTTGGCCGGCAGTGCTAACACCACCAAATAAGCTAACGACTTTAAGTGATGTATGCTTTGCAAAATCTCTAAAATTATTTGCAATTTGTTCTGCAAGTTCACGCGTTGGAGCAAGTACTAATGCATGAGGTGCATTAGTTGTGCTGAGTTCAGACTCAACCAATTTTTGGATGATAGGTAAAGCAAACGCGGCAGTTTTGCCGGTACCAGTTTGTGCACTGGCTAAAACGTCTTTACCTTTACGAACAGCAGGAATTGCTGCGCGCTGAATGGGCGTAAGGGTGTGATAGTTAAGTTCGTCCAACGCCTGGATGATTTCAGGAGCGAAACTAAAAGATTTAAAATTCATGCTGTATAACCTACGGCCACATTATCAAGGGTCGCAAATTATACAGTAAAAACGAGCTAACAGTTAGTCATAACTTATCTTTTAACGTGTTTAATCTACTTTATAGCGTTTAAATATTAAAGAGGTGTTAATACCACCAAACGCAAAGTTATTACTCATCACGTAATCGGTATTAATCTCACGCCCTTGATGCCTTATGTAATCAAGCTGAGCACATTCGTCATCAACGTTATCTAAATTAATTGTTGGTGCAAACCAGTTATCTGCCATCATATTAATGCTTGCCCATGCTTCTATTGCACCACAAGCACCTAATGTATGCCCCAAATAACTTTTTAACGAGCTAATAGGTTTGCTGCCCAATGCTTTAAACGTTGCGTGAGACTCGGCAATATCACCTTTATCTGTTGATGTACCATGAGCATTAACGTAACCAATTTTTTCTGGTTCTAAATTGGCATCTTGCAGTGCCATTTCTATCGCTAGTTGCATTGTTTTTGATGTTGGTTGAGTAACGTGCTGTCCATCAGAATTACAACCAAAACCAACCACCTCAGCTAATATTGTTGCTCCGCGCGCTTTTGCATGTTCGTATTCTTCTAAAATAAGTGTACCCGCGCCTTCGCCTATCACTAAGCCATCGCGATTTTTATCAAAAGGTCTTGGTGTTTGTTTTGGTGTTTCATTTTTTGTAGATGTTGCATAAAGCGTATCAAATACTGCAGCCTCTGTGATGCATAATTCCTCTGCTCCACCAGCCACCATTATTTTTTGTCGGCCAAACTTAATCGCTTCATAGGCGAAGCCTATTCCTTGAGATCCCGATGTACAAGCAGAGCTTGTTGTTATAACACGCCCTTTTAAACCAAAAAACACACCAACATTTACAGGGGCAGTATGCGCCATCATTTTAATGTAACTCGTGGCTGTTACACCTGACATCGACCCCGTTTCCATCATATTTGCAAAGGCGAGTAATGGCTCAGTAGAGCCAGTAGATGAGCCATACGCTATACCCGTAGAGCCATCTGTTAGACTTTCGTGCTCGAGTAGTTTGGCTTGTTCAAGTGCGCATTCAGTAGCACGAGTTGACATAAGTGACACTCGCCCCATTGAACGGATTTGTTTTCGTTTGTAATGACCTGGTCGCTCAAAGTGTTTAACTGGCGCGGCTAAACGAGTATTGAGGTCGTCAGCTATATCCCACTCTGGCATAGTAACAACAGCATTTTCGCCTTTAATTAAGGCTTGTTTGAATTCAGACCAATCATCGCCCAATGCAGTGACCACCGACATCCCTGTTACAACAACGCGTTTAATCAAACCATGCCACCATTAACCGAAATCACTTGGCGTGTTATGTAAGCTGCATCATCAGACATTAAAAAAGCGACTGTTCCCGCAACTTCTTTAACGCTCCCCATGCGTTTAAGGGGTATCATTTTCATCATTTCATCAATAGGTAATTCATCAGTCATCGCGGTTTCTATTAAACCAGGTGCCACACAATTAACTGTGATTTTGCGTTTTGCCAATTCTAATGCAAGTGCTTTAGTGGCCCCAATAATACCGGCTTTTGCTGCACTATAATTTACTTGTCCTCGGTTACCTGCAATACCTGACACCGATGACATTGTAATTATTCGCCCACCTTTACGGCTTTGTACCATAGGCATTACAGTTGGGTGTACTACATTATAAAACCCATCAAGGCCTGTACGTATTACACAATCCCAGTCTTCCCCTTGCATAGCAGGAAATGCCATATCGTTAGTAATACCTGCATTACACACCACGCCATAATAAGCGCCATGCTGAGCTATATCTTCTATTATTTGTGCTTTGGCCTGCTCTCTGTCACATACATCAAATTGTAATAAACTGGTGGCTCTACCTAATGCATTAATTTCATCGCATGTTGCTTGAGCTTGCTCAACACCCGCTCTGCAATGTACTGCAATATCAAACCCTTGCTCAGCAAGTTTTAACGCAATAGCTTTACCAATACCACGGCTTGAACCCGTAACTAAAATTCTTTTTGTCATTGATTTTCTCTTATAAATTCCAACGGGTTTTCAGGCTGAAATACATTAATTTTTGCTTGGCAAAGTAGAGTTTCACACACGAGTATTTGGCATTCAAATACACTTAAACCTGACTCTTCTTGATATAGCTTTTTCACTTCAATAGTCAGCTTACTGCCGTTTTTAAAACACGGTTGATAAGTTTGATACTTTCGCGTGCCAATTAAAAAACCAATTTTTACAGGTTTATTTTCATCATTCGCTAACGCACCAGCGTAAGCGGCAATAGACTGCGCCATGTACTCAACACCAATATAGCTAGGTACGCCGTTAATTGCAGGACTAAAAAAAGGGCTTTGCTCAGTTATAGTAACGCCGCATTGAGCTTCATCTTCGCTGTGTGTTAAAAGGCTATCTATTAAAATCATAGGCGCATCATGCGGGACTACTTGCTCTATAGGGTAATTAGTCAACGTTAACTCCCAATATTAAGCTGGCATTATTACCGCCAAACGCAAATGAATTAGATAAGCAGTATTTAAGAGCGGGCTTAAACGCTTGTTTTATTATTTTTATATCAGCCAAATCACTGCCTTCTTTAATCGCGTTATACGGCAGCATATGTTGGCCGCTATCTTTTAATAATAACCAACATATACCGGCTTCAATGGCGCCTGCAGCACCAAGAGTATGCCCTGTTAAATGCTTACTTGAGCTAAGCGGGGTATTGTTGCCAAACACGCGATTAATTGCAAGTGCTTCCATTTCGTCATTTTTTACAGTAGCCGTACCGTGAGCGTTAATATAATCAATATCACCACAGGATAACTTTGCGCTTTTTAGTGCTTTTTCCATTGAGGCTTGGGCGCCCATCCCATTAGGATCGGGGGCTGACATATGATGCGCATCTGAGCTTTCGCCACTGCCTAGTAACATAACGCCGTTATTTGTTATTGGCGTATTTTTAGTCATTACAAATAAAGCGGCCCCTTCACCAATATTAATGCCGTCTCTGGTGCTAGAAAAAGGCTGGCATAAACCCGAGCTTAAAGAAGCGAGCGAGTCAAAGCCATTAATTGTTAATTGGCACAAACTATCCGCACCACCACAAATTACCACATCGGCTAAATCAGCATTTAGCAAAGCTCGGGCGCTAATTAACGCTTTGCTACTCGACGTGCACGCAGTAGAAATACTGTAACAAGGCCCTAGAGCCCCTATTTTATGTGCAATGTAATGAGCGGGTGTTGCTAACTCTTGATCACTGTAACTAAAGTCATCAGGCCAGAGTTTTGTACTTTCATAGCTTTTACGCGCTCTTTCGCCATCATGAATACCTGATGTACTAGTACCCATTACAATTGCGATACGCGACTTATCAATATGCGAAAGTTTATCTAAGGTTGGCTTAATCTGCTCTAAAGCTAGATCAATAAATGTATTGATACGTTTATTATTTGATAAAGCAATAGACTGAACTTGCCCGACATACAGCGGGGTTTGCTCAGCACTTAAACTTTTATTTAAAGTTAATAAAGGAGTTGCAGGGTTATATTTATTTAAGCTTGTTGTGGTTGCATCTTGGCCTATGCCCATCGCACTCACAATGCCTAAATCATTCAGCCAATATGTCACTGTTCTACCTTTTTAAATGTTATTTGATACTGATGTAAAATATTGTTCAACGTTGTCGACTCATCACTATAGTCAATGGTGATAAATGTACCCTCATCGTTAAATACCTCCCGACTAGAGCCAACCTGCTCTATTGAAGCACCCTCTAACTGCTTTTGTAAAAATGCTACTGGCCAATGTACTAATGCAATATCCGCCAAAATATAATGAGGGTCTATACCTTCTACCGCCAGCATATTTCGTGTTTTTACGGGGCCATTTAAAGGTTTTTCAAGCTCCATAATTGGAAAGCCTTGCACTGTCATTAACAATAACTTAATTGCACCTTTGTCATTTATAGCTAATTGGGCAAATACAGTGTGTGTGTTTTGCTGATTCGTAATATACAAAACATGCTGCCAAGACTTATCAAACATTTGTGCTGGCACGCTATTAATATTTAATTGAATATTAGGTGATAGATACACTCTATTTTTAGATGCTGTAAAACTCGTACATGCGCTCAATACAGCAAATATAAATACACTACACACCGCATACTTAATTAATTTTGACATAACTGAGCCAACACATTTAAACGGCGTTCACTTTGTGCAACAAATGGGTTATTTGTATCCCATGCGTAACCCGCTAAAATAGCACTAATCATTTCTCGCACCTGAGTATTTTGTTCAGAGTAAAATATCACATCCTGAAAACGCGTATCGTACCACCCTGTTACAAATGTTCTAAAACAATCGACTCCAGCTTGTAATGGCTGTGCATAGTGAGCGTCAAAATCGACGACTTCGTTTTTTAAATAGCGATCAACAAGTGGGGCAATTAAATTTGCAGATTTGAGTGCAATTGTTACACCTGATGAAAATACCGGGTCTAAAAATTCTCCCGCATTACCCAATAAAGCAAAGTGCTTACCATATAACTTACTCACATTTGCCGAGTAGCCTTTTATATTTTTTGCTGGAGTTAATAACTCACGCTGTGCTAACAGTGTTTTTAAATAAGGGTCTTGCTCTATAAATTGATTTAGTAAATCGCTAGATTCATCATCATTAAAACGTTCTGACTGTGCCACAACCCCAATACTCGCAGTACCATCACTAAAGGGAATAAGCCAATACCACACGTCAGAATATTGAGGGTGTACGGTAATCAAAATTTTATTACGATCGAAGCTTGCATCACTAATATTGTCTTTAAAGTGACTAAAATAAGCGCTGCGAACAGGAAAGCTAGAGGGAAGCTCTAAATCTAACAATTTTGGTAATACACGCCCAAAGCCACTTGCGTCCAATACAAATCGGGCATTAACGCGGTAAGCTTGTTGCTGCTCATTGTGTACCACTAATGATGCACCATTTGGCTCATCACAGTAGTCAATCACCGTGTGCTTATATCTGATTTCTACGCCTTGCCCTTGTGCTTTGTCTGCTAATAATTTGTCAAAGTCGGCTCTTTTCACTTGATACGTAGTGCCTGGGCCTTTAGTAAATTTTTCGGTGAAGTTTATAGTTGTATTTTGCCCTGCCCGATGAAAAGCAGCGCCATCTTTAAACTGAAAACCTAAAGCCGCTGCATTGTCATGTAATGTATCGATTAAGCCCGCGTCTTCTAAGTACGCCATACATTGCGGCAGTAAGCTTTCACCAATTGAAAAACGTGGAAACGCCTGCTGTTCAAGTACCAGTACCCGCCATCCCTTTTGAACTAAAAGACTACTAGCCAATGCACCCGAAGGCCCAGCGCCAATAACAACAACATCGTACTGCTCAAGGTTATTCAAATTATTGTTCCTTTTGAGGCTTTAAAACACTCAGCGGTGATAAAAAGTAAATAGCTAAAATCCCTACCATTACACTCAGCCCAAAGCTAAAAATAGCGGGTGTATCAGATGCACTCAACATGCCAAATACCCACATTGATGACGCAGCCGATAAGCTAATCGCTAACACATTTTTGGGCTCTAACTTATTTATTTGATAAAAAACGAGGTAATCAATTGCTAAGGCAATAACAAGTAACGCACCGAGTAAATTAAATAACGACAAGCTACCTTGAATCGCATTACATACCCAAAGCATGCTCAACACCACAACAGATAAAATGGTCACCTGCAGCAGCGCTATCTTAATCGTAAATCGCCAACTAAAAAGCAGCCAACTAATAAAACCCGCAAGCACTAGGCTTAATAGTAAATATTCACGGTAATCACTTAATAAAGCACTAATTTGTTTAGGTTTATTATAAAGGTAAATTCCATTGTTTTTTTCAACCTCATTAATTAGTTGATCAGATGAAATACCCGAAATAGACACCCACGTTATCGATTGTTCTGACTCAACAACCATTTGAGAAAGCAGTAATGGTTTAAATGTACTCGTGGCGAGTGTTTCATAAGTTAATAACGGTGCCTTTGTACTTACTAACGCTTGCCCTGTAATGCGCTCTGCAATATCCAAAGTCCCTTTGTTTTTAGCCTGTTCAAACAAGGCTTGGTTATCCCTCTGCTTTTGTAAACTAGGCAACCAATGGCTAATGCTATTATGTTTAAAATTAGGGTTTAGTTGGGTTAAGCGTTTTAAAAACTGTTCTTGCTTTTGTAATAGCGCTTCGTCGCTATCTGCAAACATAAAAACAATTTGGCTATCCCATTGCCCAAGTAATAACAAATGCTTTTTTTCGTTTAGCATTAAATGTTCGGAGCTTGCATTTAATAGCTTTACATCGTCATTAAAGCTAATAGGTTTTATCAAAAATAACGCACTTATAAGGACTAATAACGTAATGAGTATTGGTTTTTTTAAACTATTGCAGTATAAAAAAACCTTAATGAGCTTTTGACTCATCAATAAACTCGAAGGCGATAACGTGAGTGTAGATTGCCACAATGGCAAAACTAAAACTGTAAATAGCCAAGCACTCACTAAACCCGCAATAACAAACACACCAACTTGAGATAATAACGTTAGTGGCGCACCTAGTAAGCAGCAATAACCCAACATAGTCGTAATAAGAGACAATAAAAGCGCAGATTGTGTCCCTTTGCTGTAGCCTTTTTCATGCTCTTTTTTGGCTAAATCAGTCATACCATGAAATGCATAATCAATGGCAATACCAATCAAGGTAACTGCAAAAACAAGCGTTAATAAATGAATAGTATTAAACAGCAACACCATAGCGATAGCGCCACCAATAAGTGCGCTCAGTACGGTAAAGCTTGCTAATAAAATACTGTTTAAACGCCTAAATACCCAAAATACCATACCAATAAGGGCTAATAAGCTAATGCCACCAAACAGGCTCATCTCGTATTTAGCTTGTTTAGCATTTTCAGCCGTATGAAATAGCACACCAGAGTAAGTAATGGTTAAATCAGGGTAGGTTTTATTAAGTATATTAATCTGTTTAATTATCGCGCCAGCTAAATCAATTGATTTATTAATCCCTAAATTTTCAGGCGCTAAGTTTGCCAAAATGACACGGTATTCAACGCCTTTTAAACGTCGAGTTAAACGACCTTGTTCAAGCGTAAACAATTGGCTTTGTTTTAAGTTGTCTTCTATAAAGGCCGCTAAGCTCAAACTTGTATCTTTGCTTAAGGTAGCACTTACAAATGGGTTGCCTAACTGATTTAGTTGCTCAAGGTAATAATGTTCAAACGTTGTTTTTTTGCTTAATATTTGCTTGTAAGTATCACTGAATAACGCATGTTTGAAAGGTGAGAATGTTTGCGCTAAATCGTTAACGGACGGAAAGTTAAATGTGCTTTTAATTGCATTATCGCCGAGCCATTTTTGGAAATCATCAAATGCTTTATTTTTATTATTTCCTGCAAACGAGAACATAATACGGTTAGCATTTTGCTGAAAAAAAACATCTTCCGCATGTGCAATTTGGGAATGCGACTTTGGCAATAAGCTAAACATATCGGCGCTAAACGTTGGTTTAGACAGCCAAAAAGCTGCAGCAAAAAGTAAAATTAAACTGCTAAACCACCCTACAATAACGGTAATTCGTTTTGTCACTGCACTATTCCCTTAATTAACCACTGCATTATTTAAAAACATAATTTTATTTGGAATAAGTAAACTCAATTTTTGTGTTATTTCCTGAGTGCTCATTTAGTGTAATACTGCTCACTTGCTTAGCAGTTTCACATAAAATAAAATCACTAAATAATTGCTGTAGCATCGCTTCTTTTGGTATTAACTGTGTGCAACTGTCTTGCATTTTAGCAATGTCAAAACGTGTTTCCAGAGCACTCATATTTACGCTAAGTAAGTCACTCAGTAATCCTACAAATTGCTCGCTACCGGGTTGTGGTATTAACTCACCATTGGCATTTTGTGCAAGCACTTTGCCGTTTTCTATTATGAGCATACTCTCAACAGGCATTTTCACTTGCCAAATTAGCTTTTCATCAATTAACGAAAACACACCCGACGAAATAAAAGGCTTAGCAAATCCATTAAATTGCTTATATTGCTTAAACTCACCTTTAATAGCTGCTGCATTTACTACAGAGCAAAACAGTAAAAAGCTAATGGCTATGCTCAATGTAAAACATTTTAAAAAATTCATTTAATCGCCTATAAAATAAAAATTTAATTCAAAACCGCTTTTAACTTATTAAATAAAATAGCGGGTGATTCAAATTGCATTTCTTTGGAGCTAACCTCAACCGCAACTTGCGTGGTTGAGGCTTTAGTAAGGCGCTTATTAGTTAGCGAGTCAGTGATTACGTAATCAATCCGTAGTCGGTTCTCGTATTCTTTTAAGTAAGCCGCTACTTTAATTTTTTGAGTAAATACCGCTGAGGCAACATACTTTATTTGCATATCAACAATTGGCCACGCGTAGCCCGATTCATGCATTTGCGGGTAATCATAATCAAATAAACGCAGTAACTCGCAGCGCGCTACTTCTAAATAACGTGGGTAATTACCATGCCATACAACATTCATTGGGTCGCAGTCATGAAATGGAATTTCAATTTCTACCACATGCGTTAATAATGCACCTTTACTATTCATACAACGCCCAACGTTTAGTTTGAATATACCCTATTGTTTGCCTTAGCACGGCTTCCATTGGTCTATCCTCAGTGAGGTTTTCAAAGTAATCAGTTATATCGGTATACATGTTTTGCATATCTTGCGTTAAAGTCGAAAACTCAAGATCGCCTTGTTTTATACGCAATCTAACACCTTGAATACTGGCTAATAACGTACTTGCTAACACTTGTTCTGTTAGCTGCAAAATACGTAAACAATCGCGAGACGCAATAGTCCCCATACTCACTTTATCTTGATTATGACACTCCGTAGAGCGAGAAAAAACGCTGGCCGGCATGGTTAGTTTTAATGCCTCTGCTGTGTAAGCACTACAGCCAATTTGAACCGCTTTAAAACCATGATTAATATAACGGCGCTCTGGTGCGCTATCAGACAAGTTTGAAGGTAGCCCATTGTTGTACTTAGTATCAACCAAAGAAGCGATTTGTCTGTCGGCTAAATCAGCAAGGTTTGCAACGGCTGTTTTCATGCTATCCATTGCCATTGCAATGTGGCCTCCGTAAAAATGCCCGCCGTGTAATACATGCTCACCTTGGCCGTCAATTATTGGGTTATCGTTTGCTGAATTAAGCTCGTTTTCTATCATGTGCCTAAAAAACGGCAGACTGTCTTGCAGAACACCAATAACATGGGGTGCACAACGGATTGAATACCTATCTTGAAGTCTGTCTGCATTACGAGGGTGATCGTGATGGTTTAAATCGTCTCTTATCCAACGTGCAATTTGCTGCTGCCCAGGATGTGGCTTAACTGAAAATAATATCTCATCAAAATGATGGCTATTTCCTTTAAGCGCTAAGCTTGATAATGCAGTAATACGGCTCGCCAGTTTAGCTAAGTAATTAGCCCTATCAAACGCTAAACACGCTAATGCAGTCATTACCGCTGTGCCATTCATAACGGCAAGACCTTCTTTTGGCCTTAGTGTTAGTGGTTCTAAGCCAACTTCTTTCATAACTTCTGCACTGTTACGTACTTGGTCTTTGTAAAACACATCACGCTCGCCTACCATCGCACCTGCAACGTAAGATAACGGTGTTAAATCGCCACTGGCACCTACTGACCCTTCTTGCGGGATCACAGGCACTATATCGTTATTTAAGTAATCTTTAAGTAGGTGCAGCATTTCCCAGCTAATACCAGAGTAGCCCTGTGAAAGTGATGTTAAGCGGGTCGCTAAAATTGCACGCCCTTGCACTTTATTAAATACATCCCCGAGTCCACAGCCATGAAAGCGAGTTAAATGCAGAGGTAATTCATCAACTAAATCAAGGGGTACAGCCACCGTTACAGAATCACCGTAACCAGTAGTAACGCCGTAAATCACGCCATCTTCTTTTAAAAGTGTGTCTAAAAAACGCAAAGCGCTATTAATTTTAACGCTAAAATTTTCACAGCTATTTAATTGCACTTGTGTTTCATTAAAGGCAACTCGAACAATATCTTCAATTGATAATCGCTGATTGCCAAAAAGCTGTATATTTTGTTCAGTCACACTTGTTCTCCATTGATTGATCGCGCACTACCTGCTGATCACTTTTCCAAAAATCGTAAAAATTAAACCACTGATAAGGATATAAAGCTGCGTAATAACTCAAACGCTGTGCATAGTCAGTAATAATAAGTGTTAGCGCCTGCTGTCGCTCTCGTCGAGGCATTTTTAATGATTGGCTGTAATGTTCAAATATCACTTGATACTTTTTGCTTTTTTTATCTTTTAAACAAAACAAAAAGTAAACAGGGCAATCAAGCAGCGCGGCTAATATAAAAGGCCCCTGTGAAAATGGGGCATTTTTGCCTAAAAATGGTACCTGTACCGACCGAGAAGCCGTTGTTGTGCTTGTTCTGTCGCCAACAATAACGATTATTTCTCCCTGCTCTACTTTTTCTTTTAGTAAAATAGCTAAGTCAGGCCCCATATCAGTCACTTGTATTAAATTAACCGACACATCTGGGTTAATCTTTTTAAGCATTTTATTAAATTCAACAGCGTGATGGGTAAACACCAGTACATTTATTTTTTTACTGCTGCGGTGCTGGCTAAGTGCCCTGCACACCTCTAAATTACCCAAGTGAGAACCTATAAAAATAGCCCCTTGATTTTGCTCATCTAGCTCAGCAAATAAATGCTCATTAGTGTATTTAATATCACGTTGGGTTATTCGCCCAAGCCAAGCATCAATTTTATCTAATGCGCTATCTGCAAAACTGCAAAAGTGCGTTAATTGCATTTTAAACGTAACAGGTTGTTTGCAGCCTTGGTAAACATTAACCTGCGCTAAAAACGCTTTAGATGCTACACGCGCTACTTTTCCTGTTAAAAAAAGATAAAAAACCACAGGAAACAAAACAATCCACAGCCCTTTTCTACCCAGTAATTTATGAGCAAATAACAGTATTTGAATACCTAAGAAATTACCGCGCTCTTGCATTTTAGACCAGTGTTTAGCGGCCATAACGCCTCTTTAATTTATGCCAAATTAACACAGGAGAGCGAATCAACATTCCAAAAAACAAGCGGGTGTGTAACCACGAAATACGCACGTTATCGTGTAATGGCTGAAAATGAGAAAGCCCATTTTCGGGGTAAATTACTTGGCTAGGTAAAAATACAAAAGGCACATTGCGCCAATATAAACGCACTAAAATTTCGGGGTCAAAATCCATGCGTTTTCCAAGCGATACCTCATCAATTAGCTTTGTACTTGGCTCAAGCGGATATACTCTAAAGCCACACATTGAATCTACAATTGTAAAACTTAACGTTTCAATCCATACCCAAACATGCGTTAAATAACGTGCTAAATAACGGTGTTTAGGCACTGAATCGTCATATATTGGGCAACAGCTTATAAGCGCTTTAGGCTGAGCGTTTGAAAGCGCTATTAGTTTTTTAATGTCAGATAAGTCATGCTGCCCATCAGCATCAACCTGTATCGCATGCGAAAAACCTAGCTTATGCGCCTGCTTTAAGCCTGTCTGTACCGCGCCGCCTTTACCTTGATTATCGTCGTGGGCAACTACACTCAACTGCGCGTATTTTGCATCAAGCTTACTGAACACATTTTTAGCTTCGACGTTGCTTGCGTCATCAACCATAATAATAGGAAGGTTAAATGACGATAGTTGGCTCAGTACATCATCAATAACCGTAATGTGATTATAATTTGGGATAACAATACAAAAATTATTCATTTATTAGGCTATCAAAAACAACACGGCCAGATGCATGCTGTCCTTTGTTTGAATTATACGAAAAGGTATATTTATTCTCTGCTTTTTGCTCAAGCAATAATTCGATTGTTATACCTGGGGTAATCACTACCTGAAACTTTAATACTTCAACATTTTTAACAGGTTGCTGAACATTATAATATTTACAAATTGCAGCCACAGCCCAGTCTAATTGCACAACACCTGCGAGTATTGGGCCATCCGTAAAATGTCCTTTGAAATAATCTAAATCATGAGGAACTAGTAAGCTTAATTTATACTTTTGCTCTGCTTTTTCACAAGACAGTAAATCAGGCTGTGTTTTAGTCAACTTTTGCAAAAAGACTCTCCAATGCTTTTAAATTTAACTTTGCCTGTGAGTTGTATGGTAATTGATCTACAAAACGCCACTTTTTAGGGATACAAATTCGCTCAAAGCGCGCTAATGCATGCGCTTTTAATAAATTATTTGTAGCTAACTTACCGTCACCATTAAAAAACATCTGCCCTTTATGCGTAAGCACAACAATAGCGCCTACAATTAATCGCTCACCAGGCAAGGCGATTACTTTAGCTTCACTTACCCACTCACTAGTACACAAATGTTGTTCTAGCTCATCTAAACTTAATCGCTTTTCTTCTAATTTTATAATTCGGTCGAATCGGCCTAATAGTCTAAATTGACCATTTTTAAGTACTTCGCCTCTATCATCTAAAGGGTAATTTTTGTCGCGAACGAGCGGTGAGTTTAAAATTAAACGCTGATCGTCCAAAGCCCGTACTTTAATACCCGAAAAAGGCTGCCAAAGGCTAACCTTTTCAAGTGAAGTAACTTGTCGATATGCAATACCACCGGTTTCGGTACTACCAAAAACTTGTGTAACTGGTTTATTTAATTGCGTAAACAATGATACAGCATCTTCGTTTAATAGCGGTCCACCTGATGAGAAAATCCATTGTAAATGAGACTTATCATCCACTAAAACATTATCAATACATAACCGTTTTAACTGCGCTGGGCTTGAAACAAACACTACTTTTTTAAATAACTTGAGCTTTGTAGCTATATGTTCTGGGTAATGCAATAGTTCTGTATTTACAACCTTTCCTGCACGTAATGGCCACAATAATCTAAACAATAAGCCGTATATATGCTGATGCGAAACACTCGCTATAAAAATAGGATTATCAATCAGTGCGTAGCTATTAATTAATGTACTTAATTCTTTATTTATTACCTGCCACGTTTTTACAATTGGCTTTGCTTTACCCGACGAGCCCGACGTGTAAAAAACAATTGTGCCTTCTTGAGGCCACTTAATTGTTTCAATAGATACAAAGTGAGGTTGATTGACTAAGGTGCCTATATCTAAAAAATCAGCCTCTAAATCGGCTACTAATTCAGACTCACCAATAAAAAAAGGTGTTTGTTTAAGCAAGGAGTTTAACGTTGCAGGTTGCCCATTAGGCGGCAAAATCACTGTGTTTCCGTGTAGTGCCAAAGCAAATAAGTACACGGCAAATTTGTAGGTGTCTGTGGTGTATAAAACAACCGATGATTTAGCATTTAACGTTGATAGCTTTGCTAAAACTGCGTTTATATCACTAACAAACTGACGCTCCGAAATATCATTATCAGTATGATTAAAACATGTTCTTATCGCATTACTTTGAAAAGCATTAAACACCGGCGTTCCTTTTTACTTTTTGTCTGACTAGCCACTCTATAGCAAACAATGTGCCCATAGCTAAGTAAGCAATAAAACCATTATAAAAAGCCCAGGTTTCTAGGCTACTAAAAATACTGGTGTACAGGGCAATGCCACCGTTTAATACAAAAAAAACACACCACACTAGCGTTACTTTTTTTGTATAAATTACACCGTTTTCATCAAGTGAGGGCTCAGTAATGCGCGCAAAGGTTTCAATAATAGAAGGCCCTTTATACAAAGAATACGCAAACACAACTAACATAACTAAATTAATGATTACGGGATACAAACGCAGCCCTAAGTCGCTATCCATTACCTTGGAAATCAAAATAGTAATAGCTGCTAAAAATGTAGCGGGCTTTAACCACGGCATTTTATCAAACAAGGCTCTGCTTAACCAAAGTCTAAGCCCGAGTATAAATAGCAGTAATACTGTAATAATCTGACTATTAAAACGCGTAAGGCCTACGTACACAATAATAGGGTAGCAAGCCAAGCAAATCATAATTAACGTTGTTAAAACTGCTTTTAACATAGTATTAGTTAACTAACTTTTCTATTTCGGTGACTATGTCTTGCACTGTGCGCACAAGTTTAAAGGCATCAGGCTCAATTTTTTTACCTGTGATTTCTCTTAATTTCACAACTAAGTCAACTGCATCAATACTGTCTAAATCAAGATCTTGGTACAGGTTAGCCTCTAAGCTAATATCTTCTGGGTCTATTTCAAATTCGTTTTCTAAAATGCCGTGTAATACATCATAAATTTCAGCAGCGGTTTTCATCTTTCTTCCTACTTTTATATATTAAGAACGTGCTTGTTCAATAAATTTTGCTAAAGAATTAACTGAGGCAAAGTGCGCTTTAGTTTGATCAGAGTTTGCATCTATTTTCACATCAAATTGCTTCTTTATCGCAAGGCCAAGCTCTAATGCATCTATGCTGTCTAGCCCTAGGCCATCTACAAATAAAGCGTCATCATCTTGTATGTCAGCAGTGGTCATGTCTTCAAGGTCAAGGCTTGAGATAATCAGTTGTTTTATTTGTTCTTTTAATTCGCTCATATATTTTTTAGCTCTTGTGTAAAATAATGTTGTAAATCTTTAGTCAATTGGCGTGATTGCATCGCAGGCATATCGCTGTCGTACGTTGCACAATTAAACTGCTGGCTCGCAAGCCCCATTGTAAAATGCGCCTGATATGGCGCGACCTTATACCAAGGTGTGCCTTTGGTTAAAGTGTTTGGCTTCATTTTAATTAAAAAAGTAGTAATGGGCGCATGACATCTAATTGCAATATTTGCAGCGCCTCGTTTAAACTTTAATGTTTTGTGAGGCTCTGTCCGTGTCCCTTCAGGAAATACAATTAAGTTATTACCCTTTTGCAAACTGCGCTCGCATTCTCGTAATAGCTCCTGCGGATCGTCATTACTTATATAGCCGGTGCTTTTAATAACGCCGCGCATAAAAGGATTTTTAAATAAATGCGCCTTTACTACGCAATCTGCATTTTTTACTACCGAAATTAAAACAACAACATCAATTAAAGAAGGATGGTTTGCTAATATCAGTTGCCCTTTTAAGCCTTCAATTTTTGCTTTATCGTTGACATGAAATCGAATAACGCCCGTTACATGCATTAAATTAACAAACAATTTGAAGCTGTAATGTACTGTTTTTCGAGCCTTAAGCTTTTGTTTAACTGAGTCACTTTGAAATAGGCGCTGAGCAGGAAAAACAATAAAGGCTAATACTAAACCACCAACCCCAAAAACTGAAAAGCAAAATGCAGTAGCAATAATCCGCCAAATCAATCCACATAGCCTTTGTGCATTTTTAAGCATGGTACGTAAGCTGCCAATCATGCTCAAGCGTGTTATGCACAAGTAATATATTGCTTCGCTCATACAAAGCTTTAGCGCATTGAATACTCATTGGTAAGTCGCTTTTTTCCATGCCCGTATTAAATACTTTGTTTAAACTAAAATGGGGTTCGCCTTTTTGCGGCGCTCTTATTATTAAACCAATAGAGTGTGCTATTTGCTGTTCATCGGCGTACTGAGCGTAAATATCGGGGAGAGTCTCATCGGTATGAACTATTAACATGTGTTGCTGATCGTTATCAGCAAGTCTTACAAAGCCATCTACGAGTGCATAAATAAAGCTTTCGGCTCCTGCAGCAATAGCATTTGTAGCACTTGTATTACCCTGTATTATCCCAAAAAGTCCCGATGCGGCATTGTGCACACTTAACCCAAAACCAGTGGGCGACAGTGGCTGATCATTTACTACATCAACAAGTAAGTTAGACGTTTTGTGAAAATCGCCGTGGCGAGAAGAAAAAACACTCGGTAAATTAACATAGTTACCTTGAGTGCTTACTTGATGAGCACTAAAGAGTGCCATTTTAATAAAGGAAGTCATTCGGCGTCGCTGCATAGCAGGCACCCAACTAAGATTTAATACGGAGGAATCAAACCAATTACTCTCTTTTATTTGTCGCTGTTCGGGCTTTATCCATATAGCGAGTTCTTCAACAACAAATTTCACAGCTCTGCATATTTTATAAGATATAAGGGAAGGAATTTTACCGATTTTAGCAATAGAAGTAAATAATCATTAACAAAAAGCACTGAACTAACACTTTGTTCAGTGCTTGCTCATATTGCTAAGAAAGTAGGGCTATATCGTCCTGCTTTATACACTTAGCTGTGCCGCCAACAACATCGTTGTTATTTAACTCATTAATTAATACTTCGCCTTGGGCTTGCTGCTCATCACTAAGCGGTAAATACGGTAATCTAAATACAGGGTTTACTGCACCTGTCATCATCAACGCGGTATTAATAGCAATCGGGTTTGGTTCACAGAACAACCAGTTCATCAATGGTTGTAACGACGCATTTAGCTCGTTACTTGGCGTATCCATTAACTGACGAAATAACCCAGGTATTAAGTTAGAAGTAACCGAAATAACACCGTGCGCTTTATGTGTGTGGCGCGCATCGTGACTTTCATCATCGTTACCCGACCAACATGCAATACCTTGTTGTTCATAATGGGCAATACGTTCATTACCGCCACACTCTTTAACACCAATAAAATATTCATGTTTAGCGAGTGGCTCAATAATATCAGGTGTTAGGTCTTGACCTGTTCGCCCTGCTACGTTGTAAATAAAGGCAGGTCCAATATCAAGTACGCGTTTAAAGTGCTCTTTAACACCCGCAATAGACGTACGTCCGTAATATGGATTAATTTGCAGTGCTGCATCCATACCGCTGGCAAAGCCATATTTAGTTGCTTTAATCGCTTCACGGGTGTTGTTACTACCGGTATTACCAACAATAACCAGTTTGTCACCATACTTGTTTGCACTGTGCGCTATAAGCATTAAATGCTCTTCCCAGTTCATTAACTGGCCTTCGCCTGTTGTGCCACCAACTACAATGCCGTCAACGCCTGCTGCAATTTGTATTTCTACGAGTTCATCGTACTTTGCTAGGTCTATTTCACCGTTTGCTAAGTATGGCGTTTTAATAGCTGTAATAAGGCTTGCTTGTTTAATTTGGTCTAGGGTGCGCATAAAAAATCATTATTTATAAAACTTGCGCTATTTGTAACATAATTGCCGGTACTTTTGGAGGTGTAAGCCTACATTTAATTATAAAATTTCTTGTGTTATTAAGTTTGGTAATACAAAATGAACAACTGTATATATGAACAGTATTTTATTTTTAACGATACCAGAGGCTTTATGCGTTTATCTGACTACTTAGCAACTCATTTTTATAACACCGATGAACTGTGCCAAGCATTAAATATAGATGCAGATACACTTTTAGCTTGGCAAGAGCGAAGTGTTTTCCCAAAACCAAGTTACTGTATTAAAAGTCAACTTAGCTGCAGCTCATATTCAGGTTTGTATGAATGCGAAGAGTATGACGACTATTACCCGCGCGGCTGTGTTAATTGGGGTCAAGGTCTTTTAAAACAAAAAATAGAATCATCAAGCCATGCTTTTAATTATTTTGCACAGCAATATACTGCAAACCTAACTAAGCTCGCTCAGCAAGGATTTACGTTTAGCGAAGAGCTATTTGGCTGCGAAATAGACGAGCACTTGCAGCAAATTTGGCAACAGTTTTTATGCAGTAAGTACGGCGTGCTTACTCAAAATGGATTAATAGACGAAATAGTCTCGGTAGATATTGGCAGGCTATTAGTTGACGACATTACAGAACTGCGCAGTAAAGCGAGCTTAAACCAAGAAGAAAGAGCGCTACTGCACCCCGCCATGAAGCTTTTAAACAAAGCATTAGGGCATGGCGCCGATCATGAAAAACAACACACATTACGCACCCGCTATATAGATGCACTTATTTTAAAATACGATTTATCTATAAAATAGTTTTGCATTAGTTTGATTATTTATCATTTTAGGATTATTTTACGAAAAACAAGATCTGTTAACTTAATTGTTACGTAAAACATGATTTAAAGGCACTGACTCAATGACAATCAAAACAAAAATAAGTGTAATTTCTGCTGTAATCACTATCCTGTCTTTTAATACGCTAGCTAAAGTTAACCACGAAATAGCAAATGACGACATAATAAAAATGCAGCGTGCAGCACTTGCTAAAAACACTGCGAATAAAGGCTTTGGCCCACAATCTCCACGCAATATTGATAATTATAAAGGCGAAAACACCGTAGTTCTCTCTCATGCCCCAACTTCATCAAATATGAACTTATGTAATATACACTTTCATAAAAATGCTGAACATGCCGGTGGCGAGTTTAGTAAATATGCCGGAAATGGTAATGGAAAAGGCTTTAAAAGTGGCTACTTATATTCAGGCTCTTTAACTAAAAGTGAAAGTAAACCAGCAAAAATTGAAATTTGTCCAAGCGATCACGGCGCGCTTTTAGTTGGCGATACCATTGAGGTTCATAACGTTCATACGTCAGCAATTGTAAAACCAGGCCCTACCTTGGGTAGCTGTTTAAGTGATTCGATTAAAAATCCGCAACTACGTGTTGAAGCTCAAGTATATGTATTAGTAAACGATGCTAACGCACTTGATTTTGCTGAAATAAGCTCCGTGTCATCTGTTAATGGTTACTATCAAGCTATTGCTACACCTACAAATACGGGTAAACCTGTTGTTTATAGCGGTTCAACTACTGGTCCTAGTTACAACGAAGCAGGCTCTCCTTTTCAAGTAACATGGTCAGTTAAACCAAAAGTAGCAAAGGTTGATATAAACAGTGTTGGCAAATGGTGTGAAAGTAACACCTTTAATGAAGATCACGCTCACGGCGTACGAAATCTCGTAATAAATCCTGCACTACTCTCTAAAATCAAATAATTAAAATTTAGCCAAATAAAAACAACCCACTAATTAGTGGGTTGTTTTATTATGACCGTTAAAATGAGTATTACGCTTAATGGGATAAAAATGTCACATTAAATGTATTTAAATCTTCATATGTAATACATGTTTGCTCATTGGTATTAAGCTCAACAACACCACAATAAGAGCCTGTTATAAACACTTGCCCTGCTTTTAAATTAATTCCCTTTGCTGATAAGTAATTAACCGCCCAATAAAGTGGAAGCTGCGCAAGTTCTGCAGGATGCACACCTGCCAAGTTTAACTCCAGCTCAGTTTGCTTAACGTTAATATTTACAGTATTTGCGTTATACGCTTTGGCTTTATCTATTTGTGGGCCTAAATACACGCCTTGATTAGATAGGCCATCAGCCAGCTTTTCAATGTGAGTGCTTGGAGTGTCTTCATCAAACCTTTTTTGAATAAGCTCAAGTGCTAAATGGGCGCTGGCAAATGCCGTATCCACGTCTTCATTTGTATAGGTTTTATTACTTGGTAAATCGCTTTGTAAAATAAATGCAATTTCTGGTTCTATCAGCGCTTTGTTATTTGTTGTATGCAGTGGGCAATTTTCAGCTTGTTTTATAGGTGCATGTAAAAGAGGCGCTAATATAATTGAGCCATCATCTAAAGGCAGCATACACTTCCAGCCATATACAGTTTGATCATTTAAATAAATCATCAGTTTTTGTACTTCTATTGCATCGTCAGTCGTGTCTAGTACTAACTCTTTAGGAAAGTTTGAACGCGCTGGGTTTTCTTCTCTTTGTGCTAATAAGTGAGTAGCAATTAGTTTTAGCTGTATTGAGTTGTTCACATAAATCTCTTTAAAATACATTACTGGTTAAGCAGTAAATAGGAAGGATTACATTATTAATGTATTAGCTTAAGCATTAGAACATCATGTTAAATGCCTATAATTAAAATTGTATTTAAAACAAAGCGTGGTAATTATTTAAGTATCAATAGATTTAAGCGATCGTAAAAACAGCCCTAAGCCGCCAAACGCTAAAATTATAATAACAATCAAATCAAACGACGTCATAGTTCGCATACTAAATCGAACACTAGATATAACGCCAAATATTAGTGCGGTTAACGAACCTAGAGATAGCACCCAGCCTAAAATATTTTTAGAATTGTAAAAAATCAGACCCACACCAAAAATAAATGGGATCATAACCATGCCGCCTGTAACGCCAAAGCCACCTAAAGCATTAACACTATAAATGCGAGAACTTAGTCCAAAATTAGAGGTCACCGAAATTGCGTTTAGCAGCATATAAAAGCCACCGCACATCATAATCAAACCAATAAAAAAATGCCCAATACCACCAGAGCTTCCACCCGCACCTTTCATTATTAATTATTCCTTTTATATTTTTAACTTAATCGTTTTAAATGGTAATTACTCGACTATTAACATTGACCGCGGTCTACATAATCAATCAGTGCACACGCGAAAACACTTATCGCGTAATTACATGCCAAATAACATAAAACCAAGATAAAAAACCGTGCAAAATTGCCCATAACACAGACTCATTAGCACTCCATGAAATAGCAATTGCTAGGGCCGTACCAAAAGATACTCCATATTTTACTATTTCATTTCTTGAGTTTCTCATTAATTACATTCCTAATTTTTAACTTATACCAATCTGCTTATATATGGGGTCTATTTAACGTTAAGAAAATTACGCTAGAACTAGGCAAAAATTTTTATATCTAGTTGTTCTAAATAAAAAATTTTTAACGACGTTATAGTGCAATTTAATTCGTTAAATTGATCAAAGATTTATGCAGGTTGGTATTATTAGCTGCTTGATTTGCTTACTAAAACTGAAAGCTCTTTACCATCAATATTGATACTTGCTTCTTTGTCTAGTTCAACAACTAAAGAAGGTGCCATATGTTTTCCACCTAGTTTTAGGTCAGTTGCTAAACTAACAGTAGAATCATCAATTGGCGTTACTGTAAGAGCAAAACTATACGAATTATCAACTGAAACTGATGCCTCTTCGTTTGAATTTACAACTAAAGTAGGTGAACCAATTAAGTTTTTATTATCATAAAATTTGGCATTCACTATAAAACTATCATTAGCTTGTGCAAATGAGGCAAAGCCTAACAACGCTACTATTGCGATTAATTTTTTCATTATTATCTCCATATAAATTATACAGTTTAAAGCTGTTAAGGCTTTATTGGCTGTGATTTTTTAGCTAGCAATTTACCAGCTAATGATTAAAAAACTTATGTTTTAGCTCTGATGAAGTAACCAACACCCAGTGAACTAATATAGAACAACACTCCAAATACACTAATATCAATGAGTAGCTTTAGAATGTCAAAAGTATCTGTAAACACAAGATACTCAAAAGCAAATAAGTGAAATATAACTTTTGATCCAAAATACGCAGTTAATAAAGGAATTACAAAAATAAGAATAGATTGATTTGATTTATTAATTTCCATACCCAAGTCTCCATTATTGGTTTAATTAACTCAGCTGTAAAATAGGTAAGTACTGAAGGACGAAAATTGCCAGCGGCTAGCCTCCCTTCTCGCCTTAATTACTTATACGGTGCTACCTTGAATTCTCTGCTTTGTAATTCATGGTAGTTATTTATCTTTGCAACTGCATTTTTGACTTGATCAAAAGTTGCACTTTTACAGAAGTATAGAACATATCCTCCCGTAATATCTTTATTAGAACTGAATGCATATTCAAGACCGAACTTTTCACACAATACGTCTTCAATATAATCCTTGTGATCGTAATCAATTAATTCAATTGATGCACCCCATTCAACGTGTTCTTTAACTTCAATTTTTGACAAGATATATCTGAATTCATCAAACATGTCACGTATACCTTACGTCTTATAATAGAAAGTGGTTAGTTAAAATATGCAGAAGTAAGGAGCCTATTAACAACTACCAGGCTTATAGTTAAATTACTACCTAAGATTTACCCTACTCTAATTCCCATCGTCATAGGTGGATAAACATGTCTGATAACAAAATTTTTTTCATTATCAAAAGTTAGTGTAAATTGATTTACTACGCCTTCACCTAAATGATCACTTTCAACAATGTCGCATATTCGGCTCGGCAGTTTTGAAATATTAAAAGGGTAAAATAATTCAATTCTTTCTAAAGGTTCTATACTCAAGCCTAAACTTGGGTAATAACCAATAGCGTCAACTTCACACGGTTTAATTAAATAAGTTTTGCCATCTTCAAATTCTAAGGTTATTTCATAGCAAATCAAAAAACCTTCATTACTCTTATCTTGCCATGCTAGGTGAACTTTTTCGTGAATATGACTTAATGAAACAGCTATAAGAACTTTTCCTTTCAAACTATTCAAGTCGAACATATATGCTTAATGCCTTAAATTACATCTTTCTATATTTACACCAGAGAATTTTAATGTAAACAACAAATTAAATAGGCTATTTATTAGAGTGGGTTGTGATATCAAAACGACTTTTAATAAAGTTATGAACCTCTTTTGATTTCGACGCACTACGAATGCGAATTAACAAAAAAGAGTCCTAATAGGTTTCATTGATATTGGCGAAGTTGGGTATTTAGGCAGGTTGGAGTATAAGAATAAAAGGTGATGTAAGTTAACAGCACCTATTTGAGTATTTACTTTATGAGATGTAATTTAGCTAAGTATTTTAAAATGTACCATAAAAGGCACTATAAAAAGAATTTAACCAATTGATTTATATACATCAATACTACTATTGGTTAAAAGTCCAGTAACTTGCGTACCAAACGCTTTAAAGTGTGGCTCGTTTTTATGCGCTTCAAAGTGCTCATCAGACGCCCACTGTTCGCTAACAACGTAATCGGTATGTTCATCATCACTTTTTACAGATAGTTCATAACGTAAGCACCCTACTTCTTGGCGCGATGACTTTTGTAAGTTTTCAAGTGCTGTAAGCATCACATCTGCATCAATATTTTTGCACGACAGTGCAGCTATAGCCGTTAACATGTGTATTCCTTTTTAAAAGTTAAGGTGTAGATAATCTACACCTTAAAATATTTAGTTTAACTTTGCGTTTGAGGTAAGTTTACTGATCCCACTGCGGCGCAAATTCTGGTGTTGCTTGGCGGTCGCCACAATCTAGGCCATCAATGCGGGCTATGTCTTCATCATCTAATTTAACGTGGTCGTTAAAGTTATCTTCTAAGTTTTTACGCTTAGTTGATGATGGAATTGTCGTCATGCCGCTTGCGTTAACCCATGCTAAAACAACTTGTGCTGGACTTGCATCGTGCTTTTTAGCAATGTCGATAATGGTTTGATCTTTAAGTACTTTACCTACTACAAATGGCATGTACGCTGTCACGTGTATATCGTGCTGAGCACAAAATGCACGCAATTTAGTATTAGTTAAATATGGGTGCACCTCAACCTGATTGGTAAATATTTCACGCGAGTCAAGCGTTTGCATTGCTTCATTTAAGTTTGCAATGGTGAAGTTTGATACACCAATGTGCTTAGTTAAACCAAGCTGCTTCGCTTTTAGTAATTCAGTGAGGTATTCACTCATTGGCTCGTCGTTAGCAGGCGATGGCCAGTGAATTAGCAGTAAGTCGACCGAATCAACTTGTAGCTTTTCAAGTGACTTTTTAACGCTTGGGATAAAGTCGCTTTTATTTAATTTGTTATTCCACACTTTGGTAGTTAAGAATATTTCACTGCGCGGAATATTACTATCTTTTATGGCTTGACCTACTTGCTCTTCGTTGCCATAAATTTGTGCGGTGTCAATATGGCGAAACCCAACTTCGAGCGCCATTTTTACTGAGTTATAGGCCGTGTCGCCCTCTAAGCGGAATGTTCCCATACCGAGTTCTGGCATTTCTATTACACGTTTTGTCATGGTTTATCCTTATAAAATAATCGGTTTGAAATACAAACTTCACTGAAGTTTTACGAAATACACCTTTTACTTCTTATTACGACTGTCACTTAAAAATCTATGACCTCATAACAGGTATGAGGTCATTAATTTTAGTTTCAAGGTTAGGGTCTGTTAATCTTTAGAGATTACATTTGCAGCAGTGTATTTGGTATTTAGGCAAGGCAGAGCCTATGCAGTGTGGTTGTTCCACATTAATAGGCGATAACGCAGCATAAATGCCAAATACGCGCTGCCTGTAGGTTCTTCCTAGGGTGGATTTACTCTTTGTCCCTCGATTTTTACTTAGCCCACTAGGTTACAAACCTCGCTCCGTGATTAAATCCTCCCTAGATTGAACAAATTTAATCCTAAAAGGTCAACAGACCCTGCTAAGACTTTATGCTTGCTGAATTTCACGTTTATCAAGCATACCGCTGTACCACTACACACCGAGTGCTAAAACAGAGATAACGGCGCCTATCCATGCTGTATCTTGCAGGGTCATGTTCTCTACTACGCTACCACCAATAATTGAGCCAAGTGCAATACCAATATTAAATGCGGCTATGTTTAAACCTGATGCAACATCTACCGCATTTGGCGTGTGCTTTTGTGCTTGCTTTACTACATAAAGTTGCAAGCCTGGCACATTACCAAAAGCAAATGCGCCCCATACTAAAATAGTAAGTACAGCAGCAATTTTTGATTCCATCGTAAAAGTAAATATCAGTAAAATAATACTCAAAGCGCTGAATATAATGCTCAGTGCGCTAATTGGGCCGCGTTTGTCGGCCAACTTTCCACCCCAAATATTACCTATCGCTACCGATACACCGTAAACAAGCATTATTAAAGCAATAGCCGAAGGCGCAAAACCTGTTTGTTGCTCTAAAATAGGTGCTAAATAAGTAAACGCTGTAAACGTGCCGCCGTATCCCAATATCGTCATTAAATACACGAGTAATAAACGCGGTTTTACAATTACTTGTAGTTGTTCTTTAAACGTGGCTGGTATTGATTGTTTTAAGTTTTTTGGCACTAAAATAGAGCTGCCGATTAATGCAATTAAACCTAATACCGACACAACTAAAAACGTTGCACGCCAACCAAAGTGTTGTCCAATCCATGTACCTAGTGGCACACCAGTTACTAGTGCTACAGTAAGCCCGGTAAACATAATGGCAATTGCACTGGCTTCTTTGTCTTTGCTTACTAGACTTGTGGCAATCATCGATCCGATTGAAAAAAACACACCATGGGCAAGCCCCGTTAAAATGCGCGCAAGTATTAATGTTTCGTAACTTGGCGCTTGCCAAGCAAGTAAGTTACCCAATACAAATAAGCCCATTAAGCTTATTAGTACCACTTTACGATTCCAACGACCCGTTAAAGCTGTTAGCACCGGCGCACCAATGGCAACGCCAACCGCATATAAACTTACAAGCAAACCTGCTGAAGGTAGGCTTACGCCTAAGTCGTTTGCAATGGTGGGTACTAATCCCACTATTACAAACTCAGTTGTTCCTATTGCAAATGCGCTTAAGGTAAGCGCCCACAAAGCCAATGGCATAGTTATATCCTCATTAATATTTGAAGAATGTAGTTTGGCTAAAATATCGTTTGCAAAAAATAGCATTAGTGACAAAATACTTTTGTTAATAATGCAAAGATGGTGTTGATATACTTATGGCGGTTCATTCAAAAACTGAAGATTTAGAAACGTTTATAACGGTAGTAGATTGCGGAAGCTTTTCGGGGGCGGCTAATTTGCTCGATCAACAGGTGGCTAAAGTGTCGCGAGCTGTATCACGCCTTGAAAATACACTGCAATGTACTTTGCTAAACAGAACAACACGCCGATTAGAGCTTACCGAAGAAGGCCATACTTTTATAAAATTTGCGCGCGAAGGGTTAAATACGCTTTATACCGGTGAAGAAGCCATAAAGCTTTTAAAACAAGCGCCAAGTGGCAAGCTGCGAATAGATGCGGCAAGCCCTTTTGTATTGCACCAACTTACGCCTTTAATTGACGAATTTGCCAAGCATTACCCCCACATAACGCTTGATATAACCTCACACGACAGCATTATTGATTTACTTGAACATAAAACCGATTTAGCCATACGCATTGGTGATTTAAAAGACTCAAACTTACATGCTCGTAAACTCGGCAGTAGTCAGTTACGTATTGTAGCCAGCCCAGAATATATAAAAAACAACGCAGCAATTATACAAATAGATGACTTACAAAATCATAAGTTAATTGGTTTTAGTGACTCCCCAAAATTAAACACTTGGCCGTTAGTAAAGCCCGCTTTATTTACGTTTTCGCTTAGCGCAAGCAGCGGCGAAACAGTGCGCCAACTATGTATTGCAAACCAAGGCGTTGCGCTACTTTCTCACTTTATGATTGGCAATGACCTAAAAACAGGTAAATTAGTTGAAGTGTTACCCAGTGCAGTTAGCTCTCCTAATAACCGAGAGGTTGTACAAGCCGTGTATTATAAAAACAGTGCGGTATCGTCTCGAATTGTGGCTTTTTTAGATTTTATAAAGCCACGACTAAGCTTATAACTATATTAAAAAGCAAGTTAAATTATGCTTGGTTATTAAAAAGCAAACCTGAATTTTTATTATCTGAAGATGATGAAAACATTGAATCCATTAAAGTAGATACATTTTTTCGCACTGTTAATTGTATCGACGATAGCTCACTATCGAGTTGCTTTTTAAGTTCGCTTAGCTCTTCTACCGCTTCCCCTGTGGGCGTATCAGAACTATTGGTCATTTCTCTTATTTTACTCTGTAAATCTTTAATTGACTCGATCGCTTTATTCATTTGAACTGCTGAATTGTCACTCGAATCTTCTGTTTCGCTGCTAATGATAGACTTTGCGTCTTCAGTAGCTGCAGTAGAGCTCGTAGTTTTTTCGGCGTCTTTATTTAAAGAAGAGTCTGCTTTAGCCTCTGGACTTATACTAGGATCATCCGTTTTTACAGTGTTTTTATTTAAATTACTTAGGTTTGAATAGCCATTGTCATTGTATAACTGCGAAGAAAGAGTTCCAAAATTCATTTTTGCCTCATGTGTCTAAAAATTGACGACTTCATTTTTATAATTAGAGGCAATTATCATTCCAAATATGGTAACAAATTGACCATCCGTATTTTAAACGGGAACAGGACTTATAAGTCGCCACGGGGTATTATTTTGCTTAATTTAAAATGCGAGGAAAGCTATACTTTTAAAATACGCCTGCGAAAGGCTAAATATTTTATGCACAGATGAAAACGCCATAAAGCTTTAAAACAAGCGCCAAATGGCAAGCAACTAATAGATGCGGCAAACCCTTTTGTATTGCATCAACTTACGCCTTTAATTGGTGAATTCGCTAAATAATACCCTCACATAACGCTTGATATAACCTCACACGGCAGTACTATTAATTTACTCGAGCATAAAACAGACTTAGCCATACGTATTGGTGATTTATAAGATTCGAACTTACATGCTCGTAAACTTGGCCGTTAGTAAAACTCATTTTATTTACGTTTTCGCTTAGCGCAAGCAGCGGCGAAACAGTGCGGTATCATCGCGAATTGTGGCTTTTTTAGATTTCATAAAGCTTAGGCTTAGTTTATAAGCTCTGTATATTAATATTAATATGCTTATTAAATGTTTTAACCGATTTTTTGACGCTTTTTAATAATCAAAAAGTATAAATAATAAAAGTAGTAATTAAAGGTATTAATTAAAATGGATTCTTTAACGCAGGTAGCATTAGGCAGTGCTGTAGGTTATGCGGTGTTAGGCAATAAAATAGGTCGAAAAGCCGTTTTATGGGGAGCAATTTTAGGCACGCTCCCTGATTTAGATGTATTTTTGCCATATGGCGGAACCTTAGAAGCATTTACTTATCACCGTGGCTTTAGCCATTCGTTATTAATACATTTATTAATTAGCCCGCTCATTGTATGGCTAATATTAAAAGTACACGCGGGAATGCAAATTTATAAAGTGCGCTGGTTTTGGCTAGTATTTTTAAGTTTATCTACACATGCCCTATTAGACAGCCTAACGGTATACGGTACACAACTACTCTGGCCTTTTACTGAGTACCCCTTTGCGGTTTCTAGTGTATTTATTATTGACCCTGCTTACACGCTTCCTTTATTAATTGGCGTAATATGTACGCTAATACCCAAAATAAAAGCAGCAACGGCTTATCGTATAAATGCAGCGGCTTTAGTTTTAAGTAGTCTATATTTATTTTGCGCTTTAATTTTAAAAGTAAATATTGATGACAAAGTAAAAACGGCTCTCAACAACAGACAAATACCAGTAAATGCGTATGTTAGTATGCCTGCTCCGCTAACCACTTTGCTGTGGCGTATTGTTGTGATGTCTGACGGACAATACTACGAAGGTTATGCATCAGTATTTGACGCGCCCAACGATGTTACATTAACGGCTTATCAAACAACGTCTTCACTGTTAAATAATATTAGCGATGAATGGCCTATAAAACGCTTGCAGTGGTTTACTAAAGGGTTTTATTCGGTGCGCCAACAGCAAAGCAATATTGTACTTTCTGATTTACGTATGGGCATGGAGTGCAACTATGTGTTTAATTTTGTAGTGGGTAAAAAAAATGATTCAGAAGTGAGCATTGGTAACTTTGAAAAAATAAGTCAAAGACCAAACTTAAACAATCTTCATAAAATATGGAACAGGATTTGGCAACCAAATGTGTCTTTAGCATCACCCGCTGCAAAAAATGACTGCAATAGCGAATAGCGGCATATTATAAAATTCGTACTAGCATGAGGAAGTTAAGTGAAGTTCAAGCAGCAATTAAACTAAATAGCTCACTAAAGTGATTGCTGCTTTTTTTGCTGATACATTGCAACATCAGCATCTTGAATCATATCCTCAACCGATTTACCTGTATCGTGTTTAAAGTGTGTTACTCCTACACTGTAGTCAATTTTGTATGGCTTATTTAAGGTATTATTAGCATGCGCTATTGCATCCGCAAACCTTTGTAAAACAAACTCTGCTTTTGTCTCGTCTGAGTCGCTTAACATCGCAACAAATTCATCTCCGCCAAGTCGACCTATTACTTCACAATCACGAAATGAACTAAGCATAATTTGTGCAAATTTATTTAATACAAAATCGCCTTCGTGGTGTCCATAAATATCATTAATTTGTTTAAACTTATTGAGATCAAACAATATAAACGACATTGATACTTTATTTCGCCTACATACATTTAGCGTATGTTCGGCAAGGTTTAAAAAGCCACGTCGATTAGAGATTCTTGTTAACTCATCAATTGTGGCTAGTTGAATTGATTGAATTTCTCGCTCGACTAACGTGCCTAAATCTCTTAGTAATTGTTTTTCTTCATCATTGAGTTGTCTAGGTTTATTATCGGCAAGGCACAAAGTGCCTATAATGACTCCCTCCCTTAATTTTAAAGGAAAACCTGCATAAAAGCGTACTTTAGGATCGCCTGTAACAAAGGGGTTATCAAAAAACCTTTCGTCTTGAGCTGTATCTGGGATTATTAATAACTCGTCTTGATTTATGGTGTGGCCACAAAATGAGGTTTCGCGAGGAAGCTCAGGCGCATCGAGCCCCTGTCTTGATTTAAACCACTGGCGGTCTTCGTCAATCAAAGTAACCAATGAAATAGAAACATTAAACATACGCTTGGCAATACGAGTAACACGATCAAATCGCTCTTCATGAGACGTATCTAGAATTTTTAATGCTCTAAGCGCGTGTAATCGCTCAGCTTCGTTATTTGGAATCTCAGGTTTAATCATTAAAGCTCTATTAATTTTAAATGTTTTATAAATTACGAAACTGGAGCGAATATTTTCGAGTATATAATCCGATAAACTTATTTAAACTATAAACAGTCTGCCTATTCAAACTAGAACATTACCTAAAAATAGCAATAAATAAATATTTATAAATATCAGTAAGTCGTGCCTAAATAAAGATAAGATTCAATCCGCAAAAAATTATGATTTAAACAGGTGGGAGTAGTGGTTGATACAACATAGCTACTCTTTAATGAAAAAGTAGTAGTGGCTATTTAGTTTTATTTAAATAACCACTGGATTTGGCATACTTACAAAAATAAACACTTTAATTTTGGTGCTCATATTGTCCACGGTAAACTTCAAATACTTTTAAAACAGTATGTTGCTCTTTAGTTAGGTTATCAAACCAATCATCAAACAGCTCATCATCTTCTTGCTCGCTTAGTGCCATATACCTTGCTAGTAACTCTACAATATCATTGTGGTTGCAGGTTAAAGGATTTACTTGTTGCGCCAAGGTACTGTGGTCGCGCTCTCTTAGGGTTTCCATCACCCCTTGATCAATTTGTTCTTGTTGTTGTGTTGCGTCACTCATACATAACCTCTGTAATAACTTTATAACCGTATTTGTTAACGTTTTAACTCTTAAATATAGTTATAACAGCCTAAACGCCAATAGCCAGCATTTTTGATTCAAGTGCTTATTTTTTGATTTGTTTGCGCAAATAGCCAGCAATTACGGCCTTTTTGAGGAACATTTAAATAATTTGCAATGGGAGAATAAATACGTTAAATTAAAATGATATACTATCACATATCATTTATTGAGGCGTATTATGAAACCAAATATTCATCCTGATTACCACGTGGTTGCTTTTCACGATACCGCTGCCGATTCTTACTTTATTATTGGCTCAACCATAAAAACGAGCCGCACAGTAGAAATAGACGGTAATACATATCCATACGTACCTATTGATGTATCAAGTGACTCGCACCCATTTTATACAGGCAAGCAAAAAACAACCGCTACAGATGGCCGCGTTGCGCAGTTTAATCGTCGTTTTAAAAGTTTATCGACTGTTAAAAAGGAAAAGGTATGAAAGTATTAAGCTCTCTTAAAAGTGCTAAGCAACGTCCGGGGTGTCAAATTGTAAAACGCAAAGGCCGCGTATTTGTAATTTGTAAAAACAACCCACGCTTTAAAGCAGTACAAGGAATGAAAAAGAAATAAGTTAAACGGGGATGCTCAACATATAATTAGGTAGCTTGCTTAAGCTACCTAATTTAGGGGGGACTATTTTACCACGACTGAAAACTCTGGCACTGCCTGAATTACTTTTTTTACCGTACAGGTATTAACGGCTGCAATAAGCGCCTTTTTATATTTATCAGGGAAGCCTTCTGGTAAGTTAATCTCAATTGAAAATAGCTTTTTACCGTTGTCATCTACATTTTCGTTATTTTGAGTAAGCGTCATACCTTGCGTTGAAATATCACGCTGCTCGCAAAACTTACGCGCATAAAAACCTGCACATAAAACCATACTTACTAAAAAATAATCAAACGGTTCTGGATACTCTGCATTGCCACCAGCGTTTACGCTTTGATCGCTTATTACTTCTAGGTCGCCAAATTTAGCGCTTTGCTTTTGGCCTTCTAACATTGAAACTGAAATTTCCATTGTGTTTCCTTATATTTATTGCTGCAGATACCTTTAACGCAATTAGCTTAAAAGTAGCTACTAAAGACACATATAGTCTAGGTTTATGAACCGAACAGTAATTCAAAGAACCCTGGAGGCTCGTGTAACTCATGATATTTTTTACGTAAATTATCTATATTTTTCAGTGGTTCTTTTGCCGCACTTAGCCCCTGCTCGTTTGCTGCTTTTTTTGCAAGTTCAGCTTGAGCAATCACTTTATCAAGGCCCTGCAATGACTGCTCAGGTTTTTTGTAAAACTTACCTGTTTTACTCACTTTAACCAGCTTTATAAATTCATCAATCGCAGTATTAAATTCACTAAGTTGAGTTGCCTGCACCGCTTGTTTATATGCAAGGCCCGTGTTTTTCATATTTACTTCAAGATCGACAGGTTCCTCGGCTAAAACCAATGAGCTAAATAATAACGCAATATTTAATAAGAAATATTTCATGAACAACCTTATGAATGAAAGACGCCTAATTGTATCAATTAAAGTAAAAAAAGTAACTCTACTACTCTGAACTTTGGAAGCTATCTGTAAAGCCCCTTTACAGTTTGTATTAGACATAAAAGACAGAGCTTAATCTTTAAACTTATGGAAATGGGTTATCACGCTATACCGCTAAGATATAAAACCTTAAAAGTCACAAAAAACAATCCCATAAAACACAACAACTAAACCAAAGATAAAATTAGACTCCTATTTATATCATTAAAAATCAACAGCTAAAAAAATAAAAAAAAGGCAAACAAGATAAAAAACAAAAATACATTGCTAATAATATAAACCAAAAGTTAACTGAAACACTTTAAACCATTGTTTTAACTATATTTTAACAATCGTCTTATCTTCTTTTTTTGTAGATTCAGCGATAATTTATTGCCTAAATACCTGCAAGTGTTAAACATGGGTACGCGATGTAAATTTTGTATACAAATAATTACTAACATGAATTTTATATTGCACTTAAGTTTTAAAAAAACAAATAATTCATCTAGGGGATAACATGAAATCTTATAACCAACTCTCACGCAGCATAAAAACAGCTCTTTGTTTAAGTGCAATTGGTTTGTCACATACTGCTATTGCAGCAGATGCTAAGGATACAAAAATAGAACGAGTTGAAGTAACTGGTTCAAAAATTAGTCGAGTAGGTGCAATTGCACCGGCACCAGTAACTGTAATTACTGGCGAACAACTTCTTAATACCGGTGCAGTAAATATCGGTGAAGCGTTAAATAAACTACCTGCACTAGGTAATACATATTCTTTAGCAAACTCAGGCCGCTTTATTGGTACTGCAGGCCTAAATATTCTTGATTTACGTAACATGGGTACTGACCGTACGCTTGTACTTGTTAATGGTAAACGCCACGTTTCGAGCTCAGCTGGTTCACAATCTGTTGATACTAATACCATACCGAGCGTATGGGTTGAACGTGTAGAAATTGTAACTGGCGGTGCTTCTGCTGTTTATGGTGCTGATGCTGTAACAGGTGTTGTTAACTTTATCTTAAAAGATAACATAGAAGGTTTAGACTTTACTGTAACTAAAGGCGTTTCTGATCTAAGTGACTACAACAATGAAAAGGCAACCTTTTCATATGGTAAGAACTTTGATGATGGCCGTGGTAATGCTGCATTTGCAGTTGAATACTCAGCTCAAGACTCTTTAAATGCATTAGATCACCCTTGGACTGACGGTTCATACTCAAGCCTACGTAACCAAGCTCAAAACGATTCAAATAAAGACGATCCAAATTTCCCAGATAAAATTTATACATCAAATGCTGGTTACTATGCGATTAATAACGCAGGTGTATTTAACCTAGGTAGTGGTTATGTAAATACATTTAATGCTGATGGCTCTCAACGTGATATTTATACCGGTGATAATGTTGACGGTCTTCTATGTGCAAATTGTGATTCGTTTAACCTAGCGCAGTTTGATGAAATACAACCAAAATTTGAGCGTTACAACGTAAACTTTAAAGTTAACTATGATGTAACTGAAGATATTAATGCATATTTTGAAGCTAAATATGTGAACAGCGAAGGCGAAAGCATTGGGCAACCTGCGTTTTTCTTTGGCGACCCTCGTAATACAATACAAATAGACAACGCATTCTTGGATTCTAGCGTTAAGACGCTTATGGAAGAAGCTGGTGTTGAATCAATAAATGTACTTCGTATGATGACTGATTTAGGTCGCCGCATTGAAAACAATACACGCGAAACAACTCGATTTGTAGCAGGCCTTAAAGGTACGGTATTTAATGATTGGGATTTAGATGCATCTATTGTACGTGGTAAAACAGAATTAGAGCGCGTTAATGGCGCTAATATGATTCTCGAAAACTACTCTAACGCACTTGATGCCGTAGATGATGGCAATGGTAACATTGTGTGTAGAAGTGAAGCAGCACAAGCAGAGGGCTGTGTTCCTGTAAATATCATGGGCTTTGGTGCGCCAAGTGATGCTGCAATTGACTACATTAATACAGTTTCTACAGGTACATCAGAAATCACTCAAACTGTAGTATCTGCTTCTTTAGCCAATGGTGCATTATTTGAATTACCTGCAGGTTATGTAGGTATGGCTTTTGGTGTTGAGTACCGTAAAGAAGAAAGTGAAACGAAAGAACCAAACAATGCTGAAGGTACTTTCTTTAATGCACTTGGCGAAGACAAAGGCGACTTTGATGTAAGTGAAATTTTTACAGAAGTATCAATTCCACTACTTTCTGATATGCCATTTGTTCAAGACTTAGTCTTAGATGCTGCTGTACGTTATGCTGATTACAGCACAATTGGCGATGCAACTAGCTGGAAATTAGGACTTGATTGGACTCTAAACGATGAACTTCGTTTTCGTTTAACTCAATCAGAAGCGCTAAGAGCGCCAAATATTGGTGAAATTTTTGGTGCACCGAGCCAAACTTTTTACAATGTTGACGATCCTTGTCAAGCTGACAACTTAAATGATTTACAAAACAGTAGTACACGCCGTGCCAACTGTGCTGCATTAGGTGTTCCAGAAGGTTTTGATTCTGACTATGACTCACAAACACTTGAAGGTTTACAAAGTGGTAACCGTGATGTAAAAGGTGAAGAGTCTACAAGTACTACTATTGGTTTAGTGTACCAACCAGAGTTTATTGAAAACGCAACACTAACTATCGATTACTGGAAGATTGAGCTTGAAGATGCAATCTCGACTATCAGTGCACAAGATATCCTAGATCGTTGTGTTGATAGCGGCTCAGGTATTTCGAATCAATATTGTAGCCTTATTACACGTGATGCAAACAGTGAGATTTCGCTAATTCAAAACTCAGTACTTAATGTATCAGGTCAAGAAGCATCTGGTGTTGACTTTGAGTTAGGTTACGACTTTGATGCGCTTGAAGGTAGCTTTAAAACGCGCTTTATTGGTACATATTTGATTGAGCGTAAAGAGTTTCCATTCCAAGATGAACCTAGCGACTACATTGAATATGCAGGCGTTACAGGTGAAGCGCAATGGCAAGCTAACTTAAATATCGAATACAGCTACGAGAACTTATACACATCTTTAAGCACTCGTTATATCGAAGAAGTAAGCTTATACACAGACCAAGATTTAAGCGATAACCCTAACCCAAATAGTTTAACTACTTTTGGTACATACATAATTACTGATATGACAGTTGGTTATAACTTTGACAATGGTGTTGGCTTAAAAGTGGGCGTTGATAACCTATTCAATCGTGAACTACCTTATGGCACACGTGGTGATGGAAGCGGAAGCGCTAGCTACGACAATATTGGACGTTTTGGCTACATTACTTTTTCATATAGCATGTAAGTTTAATTGTTAATATAAAGGCCCTTAATTGGGCCTTTTTACTTTTTAAAGATGAAATTTACTCATTTTAGATTTATGAGTAACAAAAGATACGTATTTAAAATCACTTTATAAAAACAAAAAAATCACACAAATAAAACATTAAAGTTCAATAAGTGTTCTTTAAAAGATTTTTAACTAAATAACCCTTCCCTAAAAAGTAATGATAACCCCCCTACAAAGTTCATTATTAACACGCCAATGAAAACAAAAAACATTAAATGATAATGAGAAGTATATATAAAAAACAACAACCCTTCTTAATTACAAATTTGTAGCAAATAATTAAAAAAATATTAGTGTTAAAAATGCAACAAAATGTACTTTATAAAAATTGATACAGGATTAACTTATTAAAATCCATCTAGATACCTCCCTTCTATTACTAGTTTTACCGTGCAATAATCGCCGCCCTCATAAAAAAGTTATAGGGCTTTATCCAAATACAAACTGCATTTGGATAAAACTACATTGTATTTAATTACTATAAAATGTTCTCTGGGAATCAAATGAAACGTCATAATTTACTTTCTACTAGCATTAAATGTGCATTAATTACTGCTGCTGCAACAGCAAGTAATTCTGTGCTTGCACAAGATGAGCAAACAACAAAAATTGAACGTGTTGAAGTAACGGGTTCACGTATTTTACGTGAAGGTGCTATTGCGCCTGCACCGGTTACAGTCATCAGTGGCGAGCAGCTAATGAACACTGGCGCAGTAAACATTGGTGAAGCGCTAAATAACTTACCTGCACTTGGCAATACATATTCTATGGCTAACTCAGGCCGTTTTATTGGTACTGCGGGTTTAAATATTCTTGATTTACGTAACATGGGTACAGATCGTACTTTGGTACTTGTAAATGGCAAGCGTCATGTATCAAGCTCTGCAGGTTCTCAATCTGTAGATACCAACACTATTCCAAGTGTATGGGTTGAACGTGTAGAGATAATTACCGGTGGTGCATCTGCTGTATACGGTGCTGATGCGGTAACAGGTGTTGTTAACTTTATATTAAAAGACAACATTGAAGGTATGGACTTTAGCGTTACACGTGGTTTTGCCGATTTAAGCAGCTACAACAACGAAAAAGCGACGTTCTCATACGGCTCTAACTTTGATAACGATCGTGGTAATGCAGCTTTTGCTATTGAATACTCAGGCCAGGATTCATTAAACGCGCTTGATCACCCTTGGACTAGCACTTCGTTTAGTAGTTTACGTAATCAAGCCCAAACAGAAGTAAACAAAGATAGCGCAGCTTTCCCTGATAAAATCTTAACACCTAATGCTGGTTATTACGCTATTAATAACGCCGGTGTTTATGCACTTGAAGATGGATATACTAATAGCTTTAACGCCGACAGCAGCGCTCGCGACTTATACATAGGTGATAATGTAGATGGCTTGTCGTGTGCAAACTGTGATTCGTTTAATCTTGGTCAATTTGAAGAGATTCAACCTGAGTTTGAGCGCTACAACGTAAACTTTAAAGTTAACTACGATGTTACCGACGACTTAAACATTTACTTTGATGCAAAATACGTAAACAGCCAAGGCGAAAGCATAGGTCAACCTGCGTTTTTCTTCTTTGACGATGAAAACAGCATCAAAATCGACAACCCTTACCTAGACCCAGCCATTAAAGCACGTATGGAAGAGGAAGGTGTTGATTCGATCATGGTTAACCGCATGATGACCGACCTTGGCCGCCGCATTGAAAACAATACGCGTGAAACAACGCGCTTTGTTACCGGCTTAAAAGGTACTGTATTTGAAGATTGGGAATTAGATACATCAGTTGTTTATGGCCAAACTGATCTAGAGCGTGAAAACGGCGCTAACATGATTGTAGCCAACTACTTTAATGCACTTGATGCAGTTGAAGATACAAATGGTAACGTAGTATGTCGTAGTGCTGCAGCCCAAGCTGATGGCTGTGTTCCTGTAAATATTATGGGGTTTGGTTCGCCATCTCAACAAGCCATTGATTACATTAATACGGTATCTGTTGGCACATCAACTATTAAGCAAACAGTTATTTCTGGCTCACTTGCTAATGGCGCTATTTTTGAATTACCAGCGGGCTATGTAGGTGTTGCATTTGGTGCTGAGTACCGTAAAGAAGAAAGCGAAACAAAAGAGCCAGATAACGCTGAAGGTACTTTCTTTAACGCACTGGGCGAAGATAAGGGCTCGTTTAATGTTCGCGAAGTATTCTTTGAAGCGACGATGCCAATTTTAACTGATTTACCGCTTATTCAAGATTTAGTGTTTGATACTGCAGTACGTCATGCTGACTACAGTACGATTGGCGAAGCAACTAGCTGGAAACTTGGCCTTGATTGGACTGTAAATGATGAGCTACGTGTACGTGTAACTCAATCTGCAGCACTTCGTGCCCCAAACATTAGTGAAGTATTTGGTGCAGCAAGCCAAACTTTCTACAATGTAGACGACCCGTGTCGCGCTGAAAACTTAGGTGACTTATCAAACGGTGCAACACGTACTGCAAACTGTGCCGCATTAGGCGTAGCGAGTGACTTTAACTCAGATTACGATTCAGCGTCATTAGATGGTTTAAGCAGTGGTAACCGCGATGTAAAAGGCGAAGAGTCAACAAGTACAACTGTAGGCATTGTTTACCAACCAGAGTTTTTAGAAAACGCGCTACTTACTATTGATTACTGGGAAATTGAACTTGAAGATGCAATTGACACAATTAACGCTCAAGACATTCTTGATCGCTGTGTAGATAGCGCAACAGGTATAAACAATCAGTACTGTGACTTAATTACACGTAATGCTAATGGTGAAATTACTTTAATTCAAAACTCTGTATTAAATGTTGCTGGCCAAAAAGCATCAGGGATAGATTTTGAACTAGGTTACGATTTTGACGCGTTTGAAGGTAGCTTTAAAACACGCTTAATTGGTACTTACTTAATTGAACGTAAAGATTACCCGTTCCAAGACGATCCTAGTAACTACATTGAATACGCAGGTACTACAGGTGAAGCTAAGTGGCAAACTAACTTATCTGTAAGTTATGTTATGGACAACTTTTTCTCAACAGTTGAAACACGCTTTTTAAGTGAAGTCGATTTATACACAAATGTTGAACTTGAAAACAACCCAAATCCAAGTAATCAAATGTCTTACGGTAAATACTTTATTACCGATATGACTGTTGGTTATAACTTCGATAGCGGTTTAGGCGTTAAAGTAGGTGTTGATAACGTATTTAACCGTAAACTTCCGTACGGTTCACGTGGTACAAGCGCGGGTAGCGCAAGTTACGATAACATTGGCCGCTTTGGCTACATTAACTTAAGCTACAGCTTATAATTAATAAAATAACTTATTAGTTAAAACAAAGGCTCGCAGTGCGAGCCTTTTTAATAGGTCTTATTTAATATTACTCAGCCACACGCTTTGGTATGGTTCTAGCTCTATCGTTAATTGGCTTTCTTCAATCGTTTTATCTGCCACCAAATCAAACCACTTTTGGGTGTTAATTAAGTTTAAGTCGGCCAATGTGAGCGTTTGTGGTTTATCGCTAATGTTATAAACACAAAATATACTTTGGCGCCTGTCAATGCTTTGTCTCCAAAAACCAAACAATCCACCTGCTAAATGCAGCGTAAACTGTGTAGCATTGGGGTGAAAGGCACTCTGCTTTTTACGTACTGCCAATAAACTTTTTATGCCGTTAAACACTTTATGATGATGACTATACTTTTCACCAATTGCCGCCAGTAGCTTTGACTCTTGCCAACGATGGCGATTTATAGCGCGGTTATGCTGTGAATTTTCAAATCGGTCGTAATCGTTAGTTGTACCCAACAAACTATGAATATAAAGCCCTGGGATACCTTCAAGCGCAAACATAATTGCGTGAGCACACATAAATCGCTCAAGGCCAAACTTATCGGGGCCATTGTGCGTACCTTGCATTGCATCAAATAAAGCAATATTTAGCTCGTACGGTGTATGTGTGCCATCGTTACTGGTACGCATAGATACACGACCACCAAACTGCATGGTTGTACTTACTAGTGAGGCCACTTCGCTGGGTTGTAGTAAACCTTCAATTGGTCTGAGCCCTATTCCATCGTGCGAGGCTATAAAGTTAAAGTATGCCGTCCCATTTTGCGCAGGCGGCATGCTCATCATCCAATGCTTTATTGCAGTACTATCACCACTAAGTAATGTATGAAGCAACAATGGCGGCAATGCAAAGTTATAAATACTGTGCGCTTCGTTAGCGTTACCAAAGTACGATAGGTTTTCTTGGTTTGGAATATTGGTTTCGGTAATTATAACTACGCTGGGCTCTGCGTGCTCAATAAGTGTTCGCATTAGCCTTACTGCTTCATGTGTTTGCGGCAAGTTAATGCAACTTGTATTAAGCTGTTTCCACAAAAATGCAACCGCATCAAGCCTAAACAAACGCACGCCATTGTCTAAATAATGCCTAATTATTCCCACAAACTCTTTAAGTACATCAGGATTGCCAAAGTCAAAATCAACCTGATCGTGACTAAACGTACACCACACATGTTTTTCGCCGCTTGGCGTAGTTACAGTATTTAATAACGATGAGGTTCGCGGGCGTACAACTTGGCTTAAATCATCCGTTAAGCTCGCCGTTTTGAAGTAGTCTTTACCCGGGTGTAAATCATTTAAAAAGTTCTCAAACCATACACTTCTGCTTGAGCAATGGTTAATAACTAAATCTGCCATTAGCTTTACGTCTTCAGCGATATTTTGAATATCTCCCCAATCACCTAACGACTCATTCACTTGCACGTAGTTCATTACGGCAAAGCCTTCATCTGAGCTGTACGGGTAAAATGGCAATATATGCAGCGCATTTAACTGCATATCACATTGCTCTTTTATAAACCTGTGTAGTGTTTTAAGCGGTGCCTCCATTGGGCTCGATACGGCAAATTCACTATCATCGTGTTTAATAATAGAATCGCCATAAGCAATCAATACTATATCTTGTTCATCCCATCTGTTTGTATGGGGGGTCGGGTCGCGCAGTGCATTGCTACCTAATATAATTTTAATGAGTTGCTGAGCTAGCTCAGTAACCGATAAAGGCAGCTCAACCCCCTCATAAATAATATGAAGATGTTGCTCTACTCGTTGTAAAAATAATTCGCTAACTGTGCTCACATGCGCCCCTAATATTTATTGTTTAGACTTATAGGCTAGTTAACCTGCACGCAGGTTAACTATATTCTTCGTTATCTAGCTCTACGGCTTCTTTTAAGCGCTCAAGTACGTCTGGCATTGCTGATACAACACGGTTCCAACTTGGCACAAATGGCGCTTCCATTGGGTTTTCTAAAAAGTGTTGCCCTGCTTCCATAATATTTTGTGCAAACATTTCTACTGCTTTTTCTTCTTGGTGTACATCAAGCGTTAACCCGTTCATAAGCGCATCGTTGTGATAGGTTTCAATAAAATCTAGCCCGATACGGTAGTAAGTCGCTTTTAATGAACGAATTGTTTCGCTGGTAAAAGTAACACCTTGTGTTGCCAGCTTTCTAAACAATGCCTTAGTAATATCAATCGACATTTTAGACAAGCCTGCGCTTTGGTCATCAAGTGAAAGTTCTTGGTGCTTATGATCGTAATTATCTGCAATATCTACTTGGCATAAGCGGTTATGGGAGTAATTACGATACATTTCACTCAGTACGCCTATTTCAAGGCCCCAGTCACTTGGAATGCGAATATCGTTTAAAACATCGCGTCTAAACGAAAACTCACCTGCAAGTGGGTACCTAAAAGAGTCCATATATTCAAGGTAGTCGGTATTGCCTAAAATTGTTTTAAAGGAGCGAAGCAAAGGCGTTACTAATAAGCGCGATACACGGCCATTAATTTTGCCATTCGCAGTACGCGGGTAAAACCCTTTACAAAATTCATAGTTAAAACGCGGGTGCGCAACGGGGTAAATTAAGCGAGCAAGTAAGCTTCTGTCGTAGGTTAAAATATCACAATCATGCAGCGCGATAGATTCCACTTCCGCTGTTGCTAATTTATAGCCCATGCAGTACCACACGTTACGGCCTTTACCCAGCTCACGTGGTGCAACGCCTAGCTCTTGTAATTCTTTATCAAGTGCTTGTAAGCGTGGGCCGTCGTTCCATAATACTTTATGGTTTTGGTTTAGCTCTTTAAAAAAGCCAAGTGCATGGCGGTACTGTGCTTCGTCGGCTCTATCTAAGCCTATAGTAATTTGTGACAAATACGGTACTTCGCGTAATTCGCTAACTATATTTTGCAGTGCAGGGCCTTCGAGTTCACTAAATAACGAAGGAAGTATTAATCCCATTGGGCGCTGCTTGCTAAAAGTAAGTAGCTCTTTTTCTAGATCTTCTATTGGTCTGTCGGCAATATTATGTAATGTTGTAATAATGCCATTTTGATAAAAATCAGCCATGAGATGTTTGCTCCTCAGAAATACTTAAAATACTGCTAATGCACGGCAACGATGTTATTTCTTCAATCCAGCCCAGCGGTGCTGGCGATTGAGAGTATCGTGCTTTATTGTGCGACAATTTAACCGGCTTTTTACTCGCCGGATTGGCGATAATAATGGCGATATTTGCATGCTCTAACATTTGCTTATCGTTATCGCTATCACCCAATGCAATGACCGTGAGAGGCTTTCTGAAATGATGGGTAAACTGTTTAACTAACCACTGCTGTGCAGCGCTTTTATCGGTATTTTTGGCAATATGAATGAAGCGCCCACCAATTTTTATATCGTAGCCGAGTGCTTCAACATCGTTTACAAAGGCTGTGAGTAATTCGTCGTTGCCATACCAATAAAGAGGGTCTGAATAATCGCGGGTTTGTGCGCGTCTTGCTTGCGCATCATCGAGGCCTGTAAGTTCTGATATTTGCTCACTCGATAAGTCACTAAACAATTTGTAATGCGCTTTGTAATCCGCTTTTAAAGTATTTAGATCATCTAATAAACTCGATAGCGGCTTTGCCATTGCGTAGCACCAGTAAGCGCCTATTTTTTTGCAACCAATAGGCTTAAGTTCAAAATAATCTTCTGGAATAAATACCGCTGCACCGTTTTCAACAATAAAAGGCTGCTGAATGTTTAAATCGTTTTTAAGCTCTATAACTTCGCAAAAAGTTTTACTGGTATTAAACACCACAGGAATATGTGCATTTTGCAGCTGCTGTAATAACTCACTGATATTATTGGTATTGTAATCGGCGTGATCGAGTAATGTACCGTCCAAATCTGTAAAAATAATGGGTTGAAGTGTGTCATCACTCGTTAGGTGCATACCGCTAATATCGCGGTTGCTATCAAGTTCAATTAAAGCGTTTGCTTTAACGCTCAGTGTGTTTAAGTTCTCACGCGTAATACGCTCAAAATGAGAAATAAAATACACCAATTGCTCGTTAGTCATGGTGCCTGAGCCTTCACCTTTTTTGGCTATTAACTTTTGTTCTTGCTCTTGTCGCCATGTAAAAACATCACTAAAACTCGGTGCTTTTAGCATAACGGTATAATCAATTAGGTTAAAAACGGCTTTATATTCGTTTGCCAAACAGCTGTTTACACAGCGGCGCCAAACGCCTTCTTTATCAAATTGTTGCTCTAACTCGTTAAGCGGCTCACTCAATGAAAACAACGGTTGTGGCTCACTGCCTACACACCACCCTTCTAAAATAACAATATCAACTGGCTTTTCGTTTGTTAGCCAATCACTTGCTGGCACGCAGTCGTCTTCGTGTTTATTAAAACGTGGAAGCGGTACGTTTACCTCTCCTGCCAGTAAGTTAGTTATTGTGCTATTCATTAACGCTACATCGTGAGTACCCGGTACTCCGCGAGTAGTAAAAAGAGGATGTACGTCTTTGGCAAGTTCACTACGTGCTTGTTTTGCTAAATAAAAGTCATCAATAGACAATGCAACACTGTTAAGTGGTGTGTTTTTAGAAAACCAGGTAACTAAAAAATCAGCGAGTGTTGTTTTTCCTGAGCCTTGGCATCCATTTATGGCAACAAAAATAGGAGTATTTGTTTTTTTAGATTCGAGGATGTCATGCGCGAGTGGAACAAAATATTGCTCACTCAAATATTGATACTTTAAAGGCAGTTGGTGTTTTGCTAAAAACGGGGTTATATCCACAATATTGGCCTCTGACATAGTAACTCCTTTGCATACAATGCGTTCTGGAAGTTAAATGCAGATACTAGACCATTATTATTTTTGCATATTTATTAACAAGTTAAAAAAATAGCGCATTAAAAATGCGCTATTATGGTGCAATCTATTTAGCTAATGTGCAAAATTAAACTTTTTCAGGTTCTGCTTTTGGTAATACTAAGTTAAGTACTATTCCTAAAATAGCGCAGAGGCTTACGCCCTCTAAACTAAATTGGCTACCACCAATATGCATACCACCAATACCGCACACCAAAATAAGCGCAACAATACTTAAGTTACGCGGCGCGGTTAAATCATCGCCCGACTTAACCAGTGTATTTAAACCCACTACAGCAATAGAGCCAAAGAGTAGGATCATAATTCCGCCCATTACAGGTACAGGAATAGTTTGCAAACCAGATCCCATTTTAGCTACAAACGCTAAAATAATGGCAATAACAGCTGTCCACATCATTACTTTAGGATTGAAGTTTTTGGTAAGCATAACTGCCCCCGTTACTTCTGAGTAAGTAGTGTTAGGCGGGCCACCAAATAATGATGCCGCAGAAGTCGCAAGGCCATCACCAAACAAAGTACGATGAAGCCCAGGCTTTTTCAAAAAGTCTTTATTGGTTACTTGGCTAATAGCCATCATATCGCCAATATGCTCAATTGCAGGTGCTATTGCTACAGGTACCATAAACAAGATAGCCTGCCATTTAAACTCAGGCCAAGTAAAGTTTGGTACAGCAAACCACTGTGCGTTAGTCACTGCGTCAAATTGCACAACGCCCATACCAAGTGATAAACAATAACCCGCTACAACCCCTGCTAATATAGGTATAAGCTTAAATACGCCTTTTCCCCATACTGCAAAAATAAGCGTAACCACTAACGAGAACAACGAAATATAAATAGCGCTGGTGTAATCAATAATTTGAATACTGCCGTCGCCACTTTTACCCATCGCCATATTTACAGCAACAGGTGCAAGCGCTAAACCAATAACCATAATTACAGGGCCTACAACCACAGGCGGTAAAATTTTATGAAGCGTTGCAACGCCTTTAAATTTTACTAATAAACTTAAAAGCATATAAGCAAAACCCGCCACCATTAAGCCGCCCATAGTGGCCGGCACGCCCCACATTTGCACAGCGGCAATAATAGGTGCAATAAAAGCAAACGATGAAGCTAAAAATATAGGCACTTGGCCTTTAGTCACTACCTGAAACAGCAAGGTACCAATGCCTGCGGTAAAAAGCGCAACATTAGGATCCAAGCCCGTTAAAAGCGGCACTAATACCAGCGCACCAAATGCTACAAACAGCATTTGCGCGCCCGTTAAAATAGTTTTTATTGAAAAGGTGTCATTATTTTGCACTTAAGACTCCTAAACAGTACCGAATATTTTGTCGCCCGCATCGCCTAAACCAGGGATAATATAGCCCTTTTCGTTTAAGTGGCTATCTACTGAGGCTGTAAATATTTCTACATCTGGATGTGCTGAAAGTGTTCTTTCAACACCTTCTGGTGCTGCAACTAGTACAATTACTTTGATTTCTTTACAGCCTGCTTTTTTAAGCATATCGATTGTGGCAATCATTGAGCCACCCGTTGCAAGCATAGGGTCAATAACTAAGCTTAGGCGCTCATCAATATTACCTACTAGCTTTTCAAAATATGGTACTGGCTCTAGTGTTTCTTCGTTACGTTCAAGACCAACAACACTCACTTTAGCGGCTGGTAATAACTGCATAACACCATCCATCATGCCAAGACCAGCACGCAAAATAGGCACTACGGTAATTTTTTTACCTTTAATATGCTCTACTTTTAATTTATTACCATCCCAGCCTGTAATTTCGTTATCTTCTAACTGTAGGTTTTTAGTTGCTTCGTAAGTTAATAAGGTTCCAACTTCAGAACATAATTCACGAAAGCTTTTAGTACTAATACCATGCGCTCGCATTAGGCCTAGTTTATGTTGAACAAGAGGGTGAGAAATAACGTGAATTGCCATGATATAAACCTACTGATACAAGAATTTGCAGTATTTTATATTAAAAAAGGTCATTTGACCTGTAGTTTTAAAGAGATTTTCATACATCGTGCCAAAATGTATTGTTTTGCTTGGTATTTATGCAAGCCATCAACCCGTTGTGTTTATTAAATGTTACTCGCTAACCAGCTGTTTACTTGCTGTTGCATATAACTATTTATTTTTTGGTGCTCGGGGCTCCAGCCAGCTAAAAATCGATAAAAGTCAGCCCATGCAGCAGGCCATAAAGCGAGCCAATTGTCAGCTATTTTACCTGCTGGTGCTGTAGGATGATAAGTAGTAATAGCAGTCTTTAAATTGTCAAAATAATACGCAAGGTACTCATCAGCGCACTCGTGTAATTGTGCATCACTTAAGCAACTGGTCATAAAATACATTACATCAATTATCCCGCAACCTGCACCTATATACTGAAAATCATAACCGAGTATTTCATCGCGCTCATTTGCTGCAAAGTTAGCAAGTTTTGCATCGCCATGAATCAGCGTTTTATAGGCACAACGTTGTAGCTGCTCATCTATTTTATGTGCAGCATTTTTAATATCGGACTTTTTATCAAGGTTATCTTTTAGTTTATTAAACTCATCTGGGCGTGTGCTTAAATGCCAGTAGTTGCCTTGCTGCCATAACCCTTCAGCGGGTTTACTTAAGTTAAACGCATGAAAGTGTGCAAGCCACCTTAATATAGCTTTAACATGTTGTGGCCCTGCTTGAGTAAACCCATGTTTGGTGAAATCCTTAAACACCAGCGCATATTCATCATCTTTATTAATTGCACTTATACATTCAATACTGTGCGCATGTACTGGTAAATGCTGGCTATAAAGCTTATAAAATGTGTATTCAACACTATAGGAGTGCTGCTTTCTTTTAAGCGCAAATTCGCTTTGTTTAATTTTAGGATGGTGTATATAACTGGGTATTTTAATCACTTTAATAACGCAGGCTTTATCATCAAGCTGGCACTGCACAATACTGCCACAGCCACTCCAAAGGGATGTAAGCGTATCGCCAATTTCAATGTGCTTAAAGTGAGGTTGTAATAAAGGAATGTAAAATGCCATAGCTATATTAAGTAAGTAAGTTTTTTGTAGTTTAACATTAGTGGGCATTTTTAATAAAACTAAGGCATAAAAAAGCCCCACTTGGTTTTATACAAGTTTGTATGTAAATAGTGGCCAAAATCACTATGCCACTACACACTAAGAGGCAAATGATAGTTGGCTATAATAGAGAGCGAAGCGAACAAAGCCAACTGTTATTTGTCCTGCTTGAGTGGCTTGTTATGTGTAATCTACTTCGCTTACGCCAATATAAAATAAAATAAGGAAACACTGCAACAGGCCCTGCCATAATTAATGACCAACCCCATAATACTGCTTTTGAACTTGTTTTTATTTCTAAAGAAGTCAGAAAGCATCCAAGCCCAAAAGATAAAAAAGGAAGGAAGGCATACTGAGATTAAAATTATTTCCAATATATTGAGTTCAATTGATGAAGCTTGCTCTCCGTAAATTATATTCTGTAGAAACATATAAGAAACTAGCAAAAAAGAATTAAATGCTAATCAATGCACAAACATCGATGAATTTACTTTAAGCAAATTGACTCCAAAATATCATTTACACATAACGCCGCAATAAGCGGAAAATTATAGTTGGCTAAAATGTTTGAGGAACGAAAAACAGCCAACTGTAAATTTTCCGTTTGATTGCCTTGTTAGTTTACAATTACACCAACACTAATGAAAAGACACTTAGCCAAATTAGCTGAAAGCCATATGAAATACGTTGATGAATGCCAGGATTACTTTGATTTTTTACGGCTTTAGCCATAGCGAATAGATAATAAACCGCAGCGATAACAGAAATAACTGAAAAAATACGGAAATATAGAGGGATAATTTCTGTTGTTGGACTTATAGCTACTAATATTGGTGCTACAACTAGCGAAAGTAACATGATAAAACCAGCCCAAGAATGTACCTTACAATTAAAAGTTGGATTCTTAGTAAATGGATCTGCGTCCATAGGGAAATACCCAGCTACCCATGTACCAATGCCATGAGCTATGACCAACCAACCCGCAATATTCACTAAGATTGAAACGCTTGAAAGCTGCGCCAAATACCAACCGAAAAAGCAAAAGAGAAAGCCTAAAGGGTAATTATTAATTAAGGGTGACAATTTTTCTGTTGGGCTACCTGTTGCACCTAACTCACTACAAAATTGTTTAGAATGGCTGTAACCAGCATAAAATCTACTTGCTACGTAAACACCAATGAAGATCCAGATTGTTGCAATTAACCCTGAATAGATCGCAATACTTTCAAACACTACCAAAATCCTTTTTGTAAACTAACGCCCTAATAATGGGCAAAAAATTGTTGGCTAAAATGTTGAGGAACGAAAACAGCCAACTGTTTTTTGTCCTTATTTATTAGCTTGTTAAGTTGCATTTACACACCGTAAGCTAACATAACAGCCATTGCAAGAGGCATTAAAAGTAAAACAATAAACATAACAACCTCCAGCCACTCTTTAGCTAGAGTTACAGAATACCAAAACGAATTTATTGAGGTACTTGAGTCGAGCTTTCCGAAGTATTGCAGGAAGCCGGCAATGAAGAATGCCTCTGCCCCTAATATTGCAGCTAACATAGCGGCAAATGATAGGTATGGAGTTTGCTGACTCATATTGCCCAATATAAAGAAGAGAACAATAAGAACAACAGTTGAAATAATAAATGATTTTTTCAACTGAGCATATTTCACAGCTAACTCATTAAATCCTTTTGGGGAGAATATCACCCGAACTCCTTTTGCAATTTAACGCCCTGTTAACAGGCAATAAAATAGTTGGTTAAAATAAGCAACGAAGGAGCAAAAACCAACTGTTTTTTGTCCTTGTTTAACAGCTTGTTAGCTACCCAATACACCTAATATCCAGTCATGGTAATTTGACACCCTAACTTGATAAGCAGTAGTACCATACAAACCACCTTTAAAATCAGATATATCGCCACGCCCTAACTGCCAACTTGATAAACCAACAAGAAAAGGGACACCTTCTTGAAAGATAACAGAAGCACCACCGCTATCTCCTGAACCATGCATACCTTCAAGTGGTAATGCGTTTCCTGGTTCGTCAAAGTTAAATGCTAACCAGTTACCTTTCGCACTTTCAACAATATTTTGAAATTGGTTCATCACACGAAGTGATTTAGTATCTGGGTCTTCCCCAGTTAATCCGTTCCCAGTAGCTCCCCTACCATAGACTGTAATTGTTTTGTCTTTTTCACTTTTACCAGAATATATACTGATTGGTTCTACACCACTAACAGTTGAAGTTAATTTGATTAACGCTATATCACTCCTAGATTCGAAAAAATTCATTAATGGCGCTAAATCACCTTTAAGTAAATCTTTATTAGGTTGAGTGTAATCTGGGTGTATATGAACGCTTTCAATTTCATACACTTTTGAACCAATTAATAAATCCTTACCAACATAATCATAAAATATAGTGTGTGCTACAGTTACAACCCATTGTGAATTTATTAATACACCATGTCCTTCATGGGGCATATCTATTAGATATTCAGGAATTTTGTCAATGACATAATTTTCAGGGGGAACATCATGCCTCTTCACTACAGCATTGCTGCATGTAGAAAAGAAAATAATTGATAAGATAAATAAAACTTTCATATTACGTCCATGTTCATTGATGGGTAGCTAACGCCGCCTTAAGCGGTGAGTAATTGTTGGCTAAATGTGTAGCGAAGCGGAACCAACTGTTACGAATCCGATTTTAAGGCCTTGTTAGCTGTATTTAACGACTTACCTAAGAATACAACTGTGGTTTTACCCAAAACCTCTTCCTTAATACGCCTGTACCCACGGCGCTCATACATACCAAGGTTGACTTTACTATTAATACCAGTAAACAATTCTACATGGTTTGCTTTAGGATAAAACTGCTCTAATGCACTAAGTAGCTTGGAGCCAATCCCCATACCTTTAAAGTCAACTTTCACAGCCATACGGCCTATATAGGAAGTTGAACCATTTAATTTAACTTGTCCACTTGCAATAATCTGATCGTTCAAAACAATTTTTAAAATACATTTATTATTAAATTCAGACTCAAGTTCAGCTAAGCTCTGAGTTAACGGGGGTATACTAAAATCATTATGTAATTCAGCTTCTGAAATATACGCTTCCTTTTGAATTTGAAGAATAATAGGCGCATCTTCAATTTTTGCTTCTAAAATTTCCATTTGCACGAACCTATATTTATACAGCTAACGCCTAAATAACAGGCTAAGTAATTGTTGGCTAAAATTGTGTAGCGAAGCGAAACGTAGCCAACTGTTACGTGTCCTTGTTGATTTTCTTGTTAGCCAAAAATTGGCAACATGCAAGTTTATACGCTGCAACACCAAACCAACCCATTGTAGGAATTGCCCACAACCTTTGGATTAAACCATTAATTTCTTGAGGAATAAACCCTGCGTAAATAAGCCAAAACATAAAAACATGCAATACAGTAACAGCAACAGATAAACTTTCAAATACACTAGATTTAATTATATTTTTAAACTCAAGAGCAAAAGCCATAGGAGCAATAATCATGAATATTGATAAGTTATACAAAAGATGAAGCGGAGTTTCGAGTGTCCAAATTCCCGCACTAATCATGCTTATACCAAATAAGGATGTTGCTAACATTGCGGTAGAAAATCGATTTAGCGAGAGTGATTGCATTGCAAATGCGAAACCACACATAGATAACCCAATGATAATGTCAGCTATACGGTGGGTATAAGCATAAATTGGATCTTCTAATGCAACATAACTAATACTTTTTGCAACGAAATCAAAATCAGGAATGACAACTCCAAGCCCTATATTTACTATTGAAGCGATCCAAATGATATGAGCTTGTTTCAGTAACCAGTAGTTTAGATTTTTCACCGTACTTCCTTTTTCGGCTAACGCCCAATTAACAGGCAAAAAGTAGTTGGCTAAAATAAGTGAACGGAGTGAACAAAAAGCCAACTGTTTTTTGTCCTTGTTTAATTTCTTGTTATATTTTAAATTCCACGGTTTCTTCTCTGTAAACTTTTACCGTTTTACCATTCAAAAGCGCTGGTTTGTACAACCACTTACCAAATGCTCGTTTTGCTTCTGATTCGAATATACCTTTTGGTTGTGAATCAATAACCTTTATATCCGATACTTTTCCATTTTCAGTGATAACCGCAGACATTTTAACCCAACCTTCAATCTGTTCTTCTGCAGCTTTTTTAGGATAAATAGGTGATATATGAATAATCCATTTAGTAGGTGCATCAACTTGATCTAGTTGATATACAGTCTGATCTGCGTTTTGATCAATTTGAGTTGAAGCACAGCTAAATAAAATTGAACATATTAAAATAGTTAGAAATTTACGCACGAATCATCCTTAAAATATAACGCCTCACTAAGAGGCAAATAATAGTTGGTTAAAATAAGCGACGAAGGAGCAAAAACCAACTGTTATTTGTCCTGCTTGAGTGACTTGTTATATTTTTTTAGCTCCTCACATAACTCAAAATAACTTCTATCTTCTGTTATTGACACTTCGCCGTCAGCAAAAACCTTTAATAGTTTGCTATTCGGAACATACTCCGTTCTACCGTTACAATTAACCTTATTAGGAGCTCCGTAATAGATATTAAACTCAAAATATTTAGCACTTCCATCTTCATTCAAAGCCGCATCTTTGATAATGAACTCAATATCTTTTACCTGAACCGATGTCTCTTTTCTTAAAGTTTCTATATTAGGAGTAAACCAACCATGTTTAGCCGTAGAAATTCGTAATTCTCGGATCCTTCTATCTGAATCAGTTGTTGGATAAAACTCTAATATAGTTTCACCGAAAGGATGAGGTATAGAAACTTCATAAGTGATTTTTTTAAGTGGCAACCATTTAAAATCCAGTTGAACACTTGCATTAAGCGCACCTGAAAAAGTAAATAGCAATGTAAATAATGCACGATTCATCATAAAAATATAACGCCTAAATAACAGGCTAAAAATAGTGGGCTAAAATGGAGCGGAGCGAACAGCCCGCTGTTTTTAGTCCTTGTTGATTTTCTTGTTATATACCCGTTGATACACAGCTACAGCCTGTTTTGCAGAACTGCTCTTAGTTAACAGATAGTTGACTATAAATATTAAAGGAAGGAGTAGCAAGAAAACTAAGTCGCTGGCATCACTTTTAGAAACTGATGACCAAACGGGAAGACTAAAATTACCACTTAATAATAATGTAGAAATGAAAAAACTTTTTAGGTATCCGTCAGTTTCTTTGTAAATATTAAAGTTTCGGAAAAAAAATAAAGCGGCAACCAAAGCAATTAGACTTGAAACGGCAACCTTTTCGTAGTTTCCATTAGCTAACATTGCAGCTAAAAAACCAGGGTACATTGCTAAGATGGCACAAGGCAGCGCAATTATGTTTATCGGCTTAATGATGCACCTCAACTTCCTTTTAGGGTATATAACGCCCAAATAATGGGCTAAAAATTGTGGGCTAAAATGGAGCGAAGCGAACAGCCCGCTGTTTTTAGTCCTTTTAATTTGCTTGTTAGTTGCCGATTACAGGCAACCCTTTTGAAACATGTAATACATCAGCTACCCAAGAACCATTTTCTTGGCTTGATAAATAGGTAGATGACAACTGGCTCTTTAAATGTAGAATTTGATGTGACTCATCAGTAAACACAAAACTTATATCTTGCCCGATTAAATCGCGCCAAACTTTCCAGTTAGTTGCATCAATAACATGATCAGGTTCATTGTCGTTGAACCTTTCAGATTTAAACCCAATACAATATTGAACTGGTTCGTTACACCAAGAGAAATATAATTTTTCACCAGCTTCAAATTCTAAGTAAATTTCACGATCTATTTCATGAGATTCAGAATCTGACTGCCCCTTCAGCGAACCAAAGTCAATTTCAAACAATTCGTAAATTACACGCTTAAGTTTCATAGGCAACTAACGCCCTGTTAACAGGCAAAAAATAGTTGGCTAAAATAGCGACGAAGGAGCAAAAGCCAACTGTTTTTTGTCCTTGTTTAACAGCTTGTTATGCATTACTCACCGCTTTCTTCACGAGATTTTAAGTCTATTGTTTTTTGGTCAAAACGAATTTGCAGAGGTTGCTTTTCCTTCCATGCAGCAATATGTAAATGAGGGTTACGGCTATAGCCATTATTACCAATGGTCGCTACAACTTTACCAGCTTTGACAATGTCTCCAGTAGATACATTGATGTTATCAATATGTGCGATAAGAACTATAGTTCCATCAGCTTTTTTAAACGATATTGAACCCGCTCTGCCAGGAGTCATAATTCCTGGTTCATTTGTTATATTATTTTTATTAATAGATTCAACAGTACAATCACATGGAGCTAATACATTCTTACCAAAGCCATACCAATCTTCATTTTTATGTCCGTTGTCTTTAAATGTTCTCATAAATAAACGTTCACCTGACTCGTAAAAGTCTTGGACTACACAGTCAGTACCTAGAGCATCCCCCGCATACTTAAATTGACCATCCCAATGCTCAGTACAATTAAATGACTCTGCGACAGGAGCGTGAATTTTAACAATGTCAGTAGCGAATACCTGAAAAGAAAAAAACAAACTTATTAATATAAAATACGGCTTCATTGAATATCCTTATATGCATAACGCTTTGCTAAGCGGCAATAAAATGGCTGGCTAAAATTAGCGAGGAACGAGCAAAAGCCAGCTGTTTTTTGTCCGTTTAAGCAACTTGTTAGAAAATTATTTAAACCAGCCTTTCATTGTTAACAACATAACAATTGCTTCTTTAATGCTCTGGTTTGTATATATTTGTTTATTTTTATCAATTGATTCTGCTGGTTTGAATGCAGCGTCCAATTCCAGAACTAACTCTTGAGCTAATGGCTTAATATCTTGAACTGATGATATTTGATTTTGCAGCTTAGCTGAAAGCATTTCCTTTTGATACATAGCAGCAATTAGGTCCGCACATGTAGCAAGTTTATTTTTATAAGTAGCTTGTTGCCATGCTACAGCATTTTCAGAATGAAGTGTTCCACCTTCATACCAATTAGAAGTCTGGGATATTTTTTGTTCCGAGTCTGATTTAGAAGTATGTTCAGGATCGTCACTGGAACATTGAGAAAGCAAAAAGCCTAGAAAAATAATAACACCAAAACCAATTAAATAATCTTTAGGTTTCATTCCTGGATTTTTAACACCACATTCGGGGCATAATTTAGCAGTTGTTGATACTTCATGGTTACATTCCTTACACGCTACGAGTGCCACTTAACTCTCCTTAATTTTCTAACAACTTTGTCTACGACATTTGTCGTTTTATAAACCGACAAATGTCCATATATTACAATGCATTTATCTTAACCATCAAATAAACACCTGTAAACAATTAGTTAACTGAAAATTATTTTTAATCAGTGCGAAAATGCACCGAAATGGTGGAGATCAGTAATATTGGACAAAACAACAAGCACTGTCTATATACACAGTTAACTTTTGCTAGAGATTCATATCATGAAATCACCTTTTTTAACTATGATAGCCGAACAAATGTATCTAAAGCGTTATGCTAAAAGTACCGTTAAAGCGTATTTATACTGGATAGCTTCGTTTATTCGATTTAACTCTATGAGGCACCCAACAACGATGGGAGACAATGAGGTCGAACTTTTTTTAAACCACCTTGTCAACCAACAAAATGTTGCTCCTAACACTCAAGCGCAAGCCTTAAATGCATTGAGCTTTTTATTTAAAGAAGTGATTAAAAAACCACTTTCATTATCATTAGGTTTTATTAAGAGCAAACGAGCAACTAAACTACCGGTAGTTTTAACGCAGCAAGAAATAAATAATTTTTTTAAAGTGTGCTCTGCAAAGCATTATTTACCCTGTGGATTACTTTATGGTAGCGGTATACGCTTAATGGAGGTACTGCGTTTACGGATACACGATATTGACTTTGACTATAACTGTATTCGAATTTGGGATGGCAAAGGAGGCAAAAATCGTGTTGTAACGCTTGCAGTAGAGCTCACACCGCAATTACGTTCTCAAATACAATTAGTTGATAGTTACCTGCAATTAGATTTGAAAAACCCCTTGTATAGCGGCGCTTACATGCCTCATTTATTACGTAAAAAATATCCAAACCACAATAGACAGCTGGGCTGGCAATATTTATTTTCATCTTATAAATCAGGGCCTGTTGACCTTTCAGGATTAAAATTTGTTCAATCTAGGGGCTATTTAATCGCGGCGTGAGGTTTGTAACCTAGTGGGCTAAGTAAAAACCGAGCAACAAAGAGTAAATTGCCCCTAGGCAGAACCCTTCGGGCAGCGCATGTTTGGCATTTATTCCACGTTATCGCCTATTTATGGGGAATAACCACACTACATAGGCTCTGCCTTGCCTAAATACCAAACACACTGCTGCAAATTTAACCTCGAAAGATAAACAGGCCCTAAGTCTTGATCGAGAGTAAGCAATTAAGACGTCATCATATCGATGAAAAACAATTACAACGCGCTGTTAAAAAAGCCGCTTTTGATGCACATATTAACAAACATGTTACGCCACATACTTTGCGTCACTCTTTCGCTACGCATTTGCTGCAAAGCGGCGCTGATATCCGCACAGTACAAACACAGCTAGGTCACAGTGATGTGCGTACTACACAAATTTATACCCATGTATTGCAGCAAGGTGCTAATGGGGTTATTAGTCCTTTTTCAAGATTATAAGCGTCTCTTTTTAATCCTCTACAGATACATACTCGCTTACAAATCAATACCGCTATCTATTTCTACTTTAAAAAACACATAAAAAAGCCCCGCTTGTTTTTACACAAGCGGGGCTCCACACTAATACTTTTCAACAATAAAAGCGCCGATACTGCGGGCGCTTTGCATTATTGAATTTAATTACTTTAACTTACTGATTAACTACGCTTTTAAGCGGGTTAATCGGCTGTGCGTTATCGTCTAGTAGGTTCATATCAAAATCGAACTCATCTACACGAATCGCTTTTTCACGTTTGATGTTGTAATCAATTAACTGAACGTGTTCAGCTTGCGTGATTACGTTTGCCGCTAGTGCGTTATCAAGCGTGATGTTAAAGCGTATACCTGGTTTAATTACTTTAGCACGTAATGCTTTTTTAACTTTAGCCAGTTCGCCAAGTGATGCCATTTTAGCTTTGTAAGCTTGCTCATTAATATGATGGCCATCGCCCACTACTGGTTTAACTAAATGCGTGATTTGCGCTTTAAATGCGGTATCTAGCTGAGCTTGCTTAGCTAGTTCGCGGATTAAATCATCGCTAATTTTTGGCATTTTAGTTGAGTAGTTCATTGTAATGAAACGAATAAACTTACGTGTACCGCTTGCAGGGAAGTTATCTAAAAACTTATGCAATGCTTCTTCAGCACTTTGTAGTGCAAAACGAGTCGCGTAATGGAAATACGGTGCTGCTTGCTCACGGTCACTACTTGATACTTTTTGCTCGTAGTATTTAATTGATGCCATAGCTGCATATAAGAAGCTCATTACATCGCCTAAACGTGCCGATAGCATTTCTGCTTGTTTTAACTTACCGCCAAGTACAAGTAACGAAAAGTCTGCGTACACTGCAAGTTTTGCAGATAATTTATGTACTGCTTTTTCGTAGTCGCGTACTTCTGGTAATTCAGAATTAGCACTTGCTGTAAATGGTAAAACACCTAAGCGGAAAGCACGTAAGCTGTTTGCTGTGCTGTAGCCAATTGTTTTACGTAAAATACCGTTAAATTCTTTATCTGCGCCTTTGTCTTCGCTGTGAATTGACTCAACCATAGATTGTAAATATGGGTGACAACGCATAACACCTTGACCAAAGATCATTAGGTTACGTGTAAGAATATTCGCGCCTTCTACCGTAATGGCAATCGGCTGAGCAACATAACCACTTGCTAATGTATTTTGTGGACCGTTTTGAATCGCTTTACCCGCTTGAATATCCATTGCTGAATCGAGTACGTCGCGACCAAGCTCTGTCATGTGGTATTTAGCGATTGCGGTTACTACTGATGGTTTTAAGCCCATGCCTAAGCCTTCAGTTGTAAGTACGCGCATTGCTTCTTGTAGGTATGTTTTACCTGCAATGTCAGCTAGTTTTTCTTGAATACCTTCAAACTGGCCAATGGCTAAACCAAACTGTTCACGCACTGCTGCGTATTCAGATGCTGATTTAAATGCAACTTGTGCTGTACTAACACCTAGCGCAGGTAATGAAATACCACGGCCAGCACCTAAACAGCTAACCAGCATTTGCCAACCACGGCCGATATTTTTCTGTCCACCAATAACAAAATCCATTGGTACAAATACTTTGTTACCACGTGTAGTACCGTTGTAAAAACGAATACCCATTGGGTCGTGACGATTACCAAGCTCTACACCTGGGTGCTCTTTTGGAATAAGTGCACAGGTAATACCCAAGCTTTCTTTACCACCTAATAAACCATCAGGGTCCATTACTTTAAAAGCTAAACCAAGTACGGTAGCAATAGGTGCAAGCGTTATGTAGCGCTTGTCCCATGTGATTTCAAGGCCAAGTACTTCTTCGCCTTTATACATGCCTTTAGTAACTGTACCAATGTCTGGAATGCCACCTGCATCAGAACCCGCTTCTGGGCTTGTTAATGCAAAACATGGAATGTCTGTACCATTTGCTAGGCGTGGTAGGTAATGTGCTTGTTGTTCTTGCGTACCAAAGTGAAGTAATAGCTCACCCGGGCCTAACGAGTTAGGAACCATTACGGTTACCGCAACTGCTGAGCTTTTAGTCGCAATTGTGCCAACAATAGTAGAGTTTGCATAAGGGCTAAACTCTAAACCACCAAACGACTTAGGAATGATAAGCGAGAAAAAACGCTCTTTTTTCAAAAATTCTAAGATGTCATTTGGTAAATGAATGCCGTTTTGAATCACTGAATCGTCAATCATGCCCAATAACTCTTTTACTGGACCGTCTAAGAATGCTTGCTCGTCTGCGCTTAATGTAGCAGCAGGTACGTCGCGAAGTGCACTGAAATCAGGTTTACCTTGATAGATAGACCCTTCAAGCCATACATCACCCGCGTCTAGCGCTTCTTGTTCTGTGATAGAAATACTTGGTAATACTTTTTTTAGTTTTGTACGTAAACTCATGATTGAACTCATCCGACCAGCTAAATAATAACTACATTACGTCATAAAAAATCGTTTAGATCAATTACTCTATTCAATTAATTAACAGTTTTTTCAATTTATTTTCTTTACCTGAACGTAAACTGTTGAAACACAAAGGCTTACAGTTGTACGCTGAAAAAAAGTATTTTAGCTAAAATGATGAATAAAACAGCAAAAGCTCTAGCGCTGTATCTATTTTTTTATGGGCATAAAAAAACGCAGCACAAATAGGCTACGTTTTTATTCAATTTGTAGAGGCTACATTATCAGTTAATCTAGCTAAAACTACTTAAATTTAAATCAAATTGTATAAGCGCTTCACTTAGCAACTTTAACAACTTGCTTGCCGGTAAAACCACCAGCAAGTTGTTTATTAAGTGCTTGCGATACTGACTCCGCACTAAAGTCTACGGGCGTTATTTCTGGGTGTTTAATGTCGCCACTAACAGCTCCTTCAAGTAACAGGTTGCCCATAAAACTCAAACGTTGTTGTGCACATAAACTATTAGCAAGCCATGCACCACCAATTGATACAACGCTAATGTTGGGCGCTCGGTGATACATTAAGTCTTGATCAAAACAAGGTAGCGGATTTAAGCAGGCAATACGTCCGCAAAAACGCATTAACTCAATATTACGCTGAGTACACTCACCACCTATCGTATCAATAACCGCATCAAAGCCTTGCGGGCCAAGTTCTCTGCGGATTTTTTCGCATAGCTTTTTATCGCTATAGTCAAAAATCACATCAGCGCCTAGCTGCTTAACCAATTTATGGTTACGCTTTGATGCAGTGGTAAATACATCTGCACCACGCTGTTTTGCATATTGAATAGCAAACTGCCCTACCGCTCCGGCTCCGCCTTCAATAAAAATAGTATCGCCTTCACTAATGCCTATTTTATCTAAGCTAATAAGTGCTGCCATACCGGCGCATGGAAGTGTTGCTGCAATGGCCGGATTTAAACCGCTTGGCACAACCGACACTGCAAAGTTAGGTACTTTGGTGTATTCGCTCAAAGCACCTTGCTCACCAATGTTGGCATGCCACATAACGCGCTGGCCAACATTTGGAAACACACCTTTATTAGCTTTAACCACAACACCTACGGCATCTAAGCCTAAAATGTGTGGATACTGCCATTTACAAAAGCCTGTTTTAGCAAATTGACCATCAACTGGATTTAAACCAACGTACTCTACTTTTACAAGCAGCTCGTTATCTGCACAAATAGGAACAGGCAGCTCAGCATCCGCTAAGTCAATTGCTTCATTTGGTTCTGGCAGTACAATAGCGCGCATCGTTTGCGAGATAATGTATTCATGTAAATTTTCAGTATTTGGCATCAATATAACTCTACTTATTAGTGTCGTTTAACGCATAACTCCATTGGCCATTAAATGACTGGTAAGCATTTACTTTGGCAAGCAGTGAAGAAATTGTTGTTTCAACAGCATTTTCTTGTGCTATTAAAACATCCTGGCGCGCATCTAACAACTCAAGGTAAGGAATTTGACCTTCTTCGTACATTGCTTGTGCTTGTAAAAATGCTTTATTAGCAAAGTCATAGCGCTCATCGGCAAAGCGTTTTTGCTGTGCTTGATTGACCAACAATTGCAGTGAAAGTTCACTTTCACTTAGTGCAGTTAATACTACTTGTTGATAATCGCTGTAAGCGGCTTCACTTAAAAACTGCTGCGCGTCGCGCTGTGCTAATAATGCTGGGTAGCTTAATAACGACCATTGCAATTGCGGCGCTACTTGCCACTGTTGGTCGGTATTTTTTAAGCCTGTGCTATCTATACTCACAACCCCTGCAAATGCAGATAAGCTAATATCTGGTAATAACGCTTTGCTAGCTGCAACACTTAAACTATTTGCCTGGCTAAAATCAAACAATGCACGGCTAATATCTGGACGTAAGGCAATCGCATTATTAGCGTTTTTTAGTGCTACGCTAAAGTCACGTTCAAGCACGCCTTGCTCGTTTTCAATAGCAATATTTTGCGCTAACTTACCGCTTAGTACTGCAAGAGCAGATAAATCGCTGTATTTTGCATACTCAATAGCAGGCATTAATGCTTGTTGCTGCCTAAGCTGCGCCATCGTACGGTTTAAATCAAGCTCGTTTGCCACGCCTTCGTCAACACGGGCTTGAAGAACGTCAATACTTTGCTCAAGCGCTTCAATTTGAAGTGTAACAATGTGTTGTTTTTCAACATTGCCTTGATAACTTACAAAGCCTTTAACGACTGACGAAACTACTTCAATTTGTAATAAGCGTACTTGCTCTGCTTGGCTCATGGCTGATGCATTTGCAGCATCAACCAACGCTGTTATGCGACCAAATAAATCTAGCTGCCAATCAAGTGCAACGTTTGCACTTGATTGGCGGTCAAACACGCTTGGTGCATCGCTTCGAGCTGCGCCAACATTTACGCCACCTTGCGGAAGGTACTGGGCTTTTTGCTCTCCTAGTCGCGCTAATGCACTTTTAAGTGTTAGCTGGCTTGTTTGCAAATTATAGTTATTTGCAAGCGCACCAGTAACAAGCTCATTTAGTTGATCAGAATTAAGCTTTTTCCACCAGTTTGTTTCATCAGCAACGCTAACGTTACTAGCAATATTAGCTTTGGCAACAAATTCGTTAACGGCTTTTTGCTCGCTCATGGTGTCTATTTTACTCGCACACCCGGCTAAAAACGCAGCGACTAATACCGCACTGGCAGTCAGACTTGTTTTAAGTCTTTTTTGCATTAATTTAGTCATGAGTATTCTCCTGCGCTTTCTCTTTTTTGTTAGTCACTAACATATAAAATACCGGCGTAAACAATAGGCCAAACACGGTTACACCTATCATCCCTGAGAATACTGCGTTACCCATTGCGTGTCGCATTTCGGCGCCTGCACCGGTGGCAAGTACTAACGGTACAACACCTGCTGTAAATGCAATTGAGGTCATTAATATTGGGCGCAAGCGCATACGACATGCCTCAAGTATTGCCTCTAAGTGCGATAAGCCTGAGTCGTGTCTATCTTTTGCAAATTCAACCATCAATATTGCATTTTTAGAGGCCAACGCGACCAGTACTATTAACGCTATTTGGGTGAATATGTTGTTGTCAGAGCCAACAAACCACACACCTAACAAGGCTGAGAAAATAGTCATTGGTACAATTAATATAATTGCCAGTGGTAAACGTAAGCTCTCGTACTGCGCTGCAAGTACCATAAATACAAGTAATACAACTAACGGGAATACATAAACCATGGTGTTACCGGCAAGTACTTGTTGGTACGTTACTTCAGTCCACTCATATTCAATACCTGTTGGTAGTGTGTCTGCGAGTACTTTTTCAATAGCAACTTGTGCTTGATCAGAGCTATAACCTGGCGCTGGGCTGCCATTTAGTTCTGCACTTGGGTAACCGTTGTAATGCATAACACGGTCAGGACCAATTGTTGGTGTTACTGTTAATACAGAGCCTAGTGGCACCATATTACCTGAGCGGTTACGTACTTTTAAATTAAGTATTTGATCAGGATCTAAGCGATAGTCAGCATCAGCCTGTGCATTTACTTGGTACGTACGACCAAACATATTAAAGTCATTTACGTACACAGAGCCTAAGTAAATTTGCAGTGCGTTAAATACTTCATCAAGTGGAATACCTTGAATAAGCGCTTGCTCACGGTCAATATCAATATCCATTTGTGGAACTTGGATACGGAAACTTGAGTACAAGCCCATTAATGCAGGGTCTTGTTGCGCCTTACCAATAACGGCTTGCAGGCTATTAAATAATGCTTCAAACCCTTTATTAGCTCTGTCTTCTATTTGCAGTTTAAAACCACCTGTTGTGCCCAATCCTTGAATTGGCGGCGGTGGAAATACCGCTACAAATGCCTCATCAATGGCGGCAAAACGTTTATTCAACTGCGCCGCTATCGCCATAGCTGATTGGCTTGGGTCGGTACGTTTGTCAAAGCTTTCAAGTGGTGTAAATACAATGCCGCTGTTAGGGCTATTCGTAAAACCGTTCACTGATAAACCAGGGAATGCAACTGTGTGTGCAACGCCTGGTACTTCTAATGCAATTTGCTGCATTTGAGCAAGTACGTCTTCAGTACGATCAAGGCTTGATGCGTCAGGTAACTGCGCAATAGCCACTAAATACTGTTTATCTTGCTGTGGAATAAAGCCACCTGGTACGGTATCAAATAACTTAATTGTGCCGCCAACAAGTGCAATGTAAGCCACCATTACAACAACGGTCATACGAATTAGTTTTTGTACCAGTTTTTCGTAACCTTTAGCACCACGATTAAATACGCGGTTAAATGGTTTAAATAACCAACGACCAAACAATTTATTAAGTAAACGCGTGAACGCATCTGGTTTTGCATCATGCGATTTTAATAACAATGCAGCAAGTGCAGGCGATAACGTTAATGAGTTAAATGCTGAGATAATAGTCGAAATTGTAATTGTAAGTGCAAATTGCTTATAAAATTGACCTGATAAACCGGTAATAAACGCAGTAGGAATAAATACAGCACTTAGTACTAGCGCAATGGCAATAATAGGGCCTGTTACTTCGCTCATTGCAACGCGGGTTGCTTCAAGCGGCGATAAGCCTTTTTCAATATTACGCTCTACGTTTTCAACAACTACAATCGCATCATCTACAACAATACCTATGGCTAATACTAAACCAAACAACGACAGGGTATTAATTGAGACACCTAACCACTGCATTACGGCAAACGTACCAATAAGTGAAATAGGCACGGCAATTAATGGAATAATTGATGCACGCCACGTTTGTAAAAATACAATAACAACAATAACTACCAGCACAATTGCTTCAAGCAAAGTGGCAATTACCGCGTCAATTGAGCCGCGAACAAATACCGTAGGATCGTACACAATGTCGTATTCAACACCGGTAGGAAAATCTTTAGATAAGCGCGCCATTGTTTCACGTACTTGATCGGAAAGCTCAATAGCGTTTGAACCTGGGCGTTGGAATATTGGCATTGCAAGTGCTGGTTGGTTATCAAGCTCTGCACGCAGTGCGTAAGTGTCTTGACCTAAATCAACACGGGCTATATCAGATAAACGCGTTAACTGACCTTCGTCGCCTACTTTAATAATAACTTGTTCAAATTCTTCAATACTGTTTAAACGACCTTTAACGTTTAACAATATTTGAAATTGACTGTCGTTTGAAATAGGTTGCGCGCCTAAGCTACCTGCTGCAACTTGCTGGTTTTGCGAGCGAAGTGCTGTTACTACATCTGTTGCTGTTAATTCGCGTGCAGCAAGTGCATCTGGGTTTAGCCATACTCGCATTGAGTATTTGCCAGCACCAAACATGCGGATATCACCTACGCCTGGCAAGCGCGCAATTTCATCTTTAATATTTAAATCAGCATAGTTAGATAAGTAAGCTGTGTCGTGCGTTTTTTCAGGTGAGTATAAATGCACTACCATGGTTAAATCTGGTGATGACTTTTCAGCCACAACACCTAAACGTTGTACTTCTTCTGGCAAACGCGGAAGTGCACTGTTTACACGGTTTTGTACTTGTACTTGAGCACGATCTAAATCGGTACCTAACGCAAAGGTTACCGTTAGTGTCATGCGGCCATCACTGGTACCTTGCGAAAACATATATAGCATGTTTTCAGTACCGTTAATTTCTTGCTCCAGCGGTGTTGCTACTGTTTGCGCAATAACGGTAGGGTTAGCACCTGGGTAGTTGGCGGTAACAACAACAGTTGGAGGAACTACTTCTGGGTATTCACTTACTGGTAATTGGAATAGTGATATACCACCAGCAATTAAAATAACCAATGACAGCATGGCCGCAAATATTGGACGCTGTATAAAGAAATGCGAAAATTTCATCAATAAACCTTATTGCTTAGCCACAAGTTGTGCGTTGTCATTTAACAATGTAAATGCCACACCACTTGTATCAATTGTTACTGTTTGCGGAGAGATTGGCATACCAGGGCCTACGCGAGCTGGGCCATTTACAGCAATAACATCACCTTCGTTAAGGCCCGATGTAACCGCACGTAATGCACCGTAACGCTCACCAGTAGTGATAAGTTTGTATTCAAGTACGTTGTTTTCGCCAACCGTTAATACAAAACGATTTTTTAAGTCGGTACCAATTGCACGTTCTGGGATAATAATCGCGTCACTAATAGAGTTGGCTGCAAGCTTAATACGTGCAAACGAGCCTGCGCGTAATTGGTTGTTGTCTTCATTAAATACTGCACGTACGCGTAATGTACCCGTTGATGAATTAATTTGGTTATCAATAAAGTTAATGTAGCCTTTGTATGCAAAATCACTTTGACCGACTTTTTGCATTACAACAGTTTGGTGGCTCGCAGCAGTAACATCATTGAAAGAGCTATTCCATGTGCGCTCATCAACATCAAAATAAGCATACATAGCTTGGTTTGAAACAATTGACGTTAATACGCTTTGACCCGCAAGTATGTTATTACCTTTGGTAATATTTGCGCGAGAAATAATGCCATCAATTGGTGATACTACTGACGTAAACTCTAAATCAAGCTCTGCTGAAGTAAGTTGTGCTTGAAGTGCAGAAAGCTGTGCTTCGCGTTGACGTAGTGTTGAAGTACGCGCTTGTGCTTGCTCAGTAGAAATTGCCTTACGGTCTAATAAGCGTACCGCACGTTTGTCTTCACTTTTAGCTTGCTCTAAGGCCGCTTCTGCGCTGTTGATTTGCGCTTTTAAACTAGCAACCACAGCAGCAAATGGACGAGCATCTAATTGAAATAAAACATCGCCTTCTTTAACCACATCGCCTTCTTTAAATTCAATGCTATCGATGATTCCTGATACACGCGGCATTAAGGCAACTTCCTGTTGAGACTCTAAACGCGTTGTATATGTGTGCCAGCTTTGTACCGGCTTAACAAGCACCTGTGCTACATCAATTGGTTGAAGTTGCTGTGCAGGTGCTGATTGAGCTGTGCTCTCATCAGCACAACCCGCAAGAGTTAAAGATGCCGCAGTAAGTGCAGCAGCAATTAGATGTTTGTTCATGAAGACGCTCCATTGTTGATTAGCCTCGCATAATACGGATTAAACCCGTGTGTAAAAACCATAGATTTTTAAATTCATTAATGCCAAAATGGCATCAATAGGTTAATTAAGGTGTAATAATGGATATAACAAGTCGACTTTTAATGTTACTTGAAGTGGTTGAGCAAGGCTCTTTTGCAAAAGCTGCAGAAATACGCAACATAGATCGCTCTGTTATATCCAAGCAAATTAGTCGTTTAGAGGATGAGTTAGGCGTTAGGTTACTCAACCGAACCACACGTTCATTTTCGCTCACAGCGGCAGGCGCCGAAATGATCAAAAAAGCCGCAGAGCTTAGAGAGCTGCTTGGCGAAACCGTACGCATGGCCGAAAACTACCATTTAGAACCGCGCGGCGTGTTAAAAATCACTTCATCAACACTTATTGGTCGTCGTTATTTACAACCTGTACTTAATGATTTTCAAAAACGCTTTCCTCAAGTAGAAGTTGAACTGCGTTTAGACGATAGATTAGTAGATATAGTCTCTGAAGGATTTGATTTGGCTTTTCGTGTAGGTGAGCCTAAAGATTCGTCACTTATTGCACGTAAAATAGCGCGTAACCGGTTATTAATTTTAGCTGCGCCACAGTTTATTGAAACTTATGGTATGCCAAAAACAATGGAAGAGTTAGCGCAATTACCAGCAGCAAGCTATGCCAGTAATTCTATTCGAGTAGAAGCTATAGATTACTACGATAGTAAAGGTGAACGCTGCGAGCAAAAAATAAAAAGTGTGTTTCGTGCAAACGATGCCGAGTCATTGTTAATGAAAACATTATCGGGCACAACTTACTTTGTCGCCCCTGCATTTATTATTGGTGATGAAATAATACAAGGTAAGCTAGTGCCTTTATTAACAGATGTGAAACTCATGGAGTTTAGTGCGATGTATGCCGTATATCCGCATCGAGATTTACCAGTAAGGACCCGGTTGTTTTTTGATGCTGTGCGCGAGCATTTAGGAAAAGACAAACCGATTTGGGAAAATGGGATCCCCAATTTTGAGCAAATGTACTAAGTGACCCTACTTAAGCAACTACCGTTTCGTAGTCATGTTCTTTTTTAAACTTACAATACACTTTATTGCGACCAAATTGTTTTGCTTTGTATAACTGTTTATCTGCTTGGTTTACAAAGCTTTCCAATGAATTAGTACTTTTAAATTTTGCCACACCAATACTGGTTGTAACATTGATTGCAAGGCCGTCAATGTCAAATGTGGTATTTTCAAAACGTGCTCTTATTTGTTCAGCGGTACTAAGTGCAGCCTCATCATTTTCAAAAGAGCTAAATAAAGCAAACTCTTCTCCGCCTACTCTAAATACATACCCTCTACCAAGCACAACTCTTAGTAAAGTGGCCACTTCGATAAGTACTTGGTCACCGACACCATGGCCATGCTCATCATTTATCTGCTTAAAAAAGTCTAAATCGAGTAAAAACAAATATAACTGTGACTTATCTTGTAGTTCTACTTCAAAGTAGTGGTTCATTGAAAGGCGATTGCCTGCACCCGTTAATGGGTCAAGTAACGCTAAATTTTTAAGTCGCCTTGAAAAGTGTGAACGACTTCCTTCAAAAACATGAGAAATCGCCCAAATACTAAAATAAGCACAGAGTAGATTAAGGGATAAGTTAAAAGTTTCAAAGGGGGCAAGTGTAGACTTACTCCCTAAAATAAACACTTGGATAACTAATAAATTTGCAGAGAAAATTACACCATATTGTTTACCTAATAACAGGTAGTACAAAATAGGTAATGCAAATGACCATACAAACACACCATTACGAGGCGATGCTAAGGATGTACCTAAAATAACAATTAACGTTATAAGTACACACATTATTAAGGATTGCCAAAACTGTAGTGGACGGCGTATAAGTGAAATATAAGTAAATATACAATAAATAGAAAAACAGATTTCGATGTAGCCAAGCAATGGAAAGTTATTTACAGTTAAATTAAATCCCGCAAATCCTACCGATAAAAAACCAAAACAAAGACACATCCCTCTCAGAACGTCCTTTCTTAATGATTTAGTGCTATTAAGAGCCGCGATATCCATTCTAATCACTTAATAAAAATAAAAAGTAAGTTTAACGTGAAAATACAATTTAACAAGCCTTGTTGATATAAAACCATGTAGATACAACCAGTTATTTACATTTTAGGGATAATGTAGTGTGTTTTAGAAACACGTTTGATGCTTTAATATCACTAAGTGGCTTTAACAACTAGCCACCTAACATGGATAAATTAGTAGTAATACCTGTATTACCTTGGTGTAAAAGGTGAGTTGGCTTTTTGGTTTTAATATAACGAGATAACAATGCCATTAATTCACTGTTTGAACTGTCGTTCATATATTCTCTTAGCGAAATACCCTCTTCAGAAAACAAACACAAGTGCAGATTCCCTTTTGCTGTAACCCTTAATCGGTTACAGGTACTACAAAAGTCGTTGCTGTAAGGCATGATCAAACCAATTCTGCCTTGATAATCAGGATGAGCAAACTCTTGAGCAGGACCTGCTGATGCACTACGCGCAACTTGCTGCCAACCCGTTTGTAATAACTGAGTTTTTAAAACTTGCCCAGAAACATGGTTAGCATCAAAAAAGGCTTTGTTGTCGTTTGTTTGCATCAACTCTATAAAGCGGATGGTAACGGGACGGTGTTTAACCCAATTTAAAAATGTATCAAACTCTTTTGCGTTGTATTGCTTCATCAACACGCTATTTATTTTTACCGAATCAATACCCGTTTCAAGCGCAGTATCAATACCTTTCATTACTGAGGTAAATTTGTCATGCCCAGTAATGGTGTTAAACATGCGTGAATCTAAGCTATCAATGCTTACATTAATGGCGTTTAAGCCTGCATCTACCCAGTCATGAATATTCTTATGAAGGGAAAAGCCATTGGTAGTCATTGCAATTTTTTTTATGCCCGCGACATCTTTTGCCGCTCGAACAACATCTATAAAATCTTTTCTAAGGGTTGGCTCTCCGCCAGTGATCCTTACTTTTTCGATACCATGGTGTGCAAACGCTTTAAGCGTGTTGCTAATTTCATCAATTGTGAGAAAGCCACGGTCATGACCGCCCTGATAACCATCTGGTAAACAATAAACACACTTAAAATTACATACATCAGTAATAGACAAACGTAAGTAACTAAACTCTCGCCCTGTTGGGTCGATTAGCATAAATAAACCTTAACTAATATCAACAAGTAATAACAACCTAATACCAATTTGCAATAATACTTAATCATTTAATTAAGCAAATTGGTATAAACAACGCTACTTATTGATACATAAATAATAATTACATAAATATATTTAATAACTTAAAGGGGCAGCATAAAGCATACCCCTTTAGTTATTTTTGTTTTACGCTTCTAAGCCTTTTTTAAGTTCGCTTGGCTTCATTGGTAGGTCACGTAAACGCACGCCTACTGCATTAAACACAGCATTACCAATAGCAGGAGCAACCCCTATAACGCCAGGTTCGCCTAAACCAACTGGAAACTCATCACTTTGTAAAAATTCAATGTCAATATCTGGCACATCTTGCATTCTTAGTGGTAAATAAGTATTAAAGTTAGTCGCTGATACTTGCCCATCTTTATACGTATTTGATTCATGCAATGCAAGGCTGCTGCCCCATAGTAACGACCCTTCAATTTGCGCCAGTGCGCCATCAGGGTGAACTATTAAGCCTGCATCTACAACAACATAGAGCTTTTTGAGCGTTATTTTACCACTATCACGGTTAACGTGAACATGCGCTGCGGTTGCAAGCCATGCTGGCATAGTACGTTCTTGCCCTGAGCTTACAGAAAAACCAATGCCCTCATCTTTAGCTAATTTAACAGAAGCTACTTTGTCAGACACCGTTTTAAGCACATTACGTAAGCGCAGTGCTCCGCCAACGCTCTCAGGTGCTTTACCCGCTTGCTTGCCTTTACCGTCTAACATTTCAATTCTAAATTGAACAGGATCTTTGCCTTGCTTATGGGCAATTTCATCAATAAACGACTCAAGACTCCAAGCAATCCAACCTGGCCCTACTGAACGTAACCAACCTGGAGTAAAGGTGCTTTGTGCAACTTCGTTATTAATAGCGCGTGCACGATGACTGCTCATGCTATACCAATGATCAGCGCCCGATGCCGAAAATGCATCAAATTTACCTTTACCATCAACACCCGGTGATAAAAACCCTGGTGCCATTGCTTTAGTAGGCCAACCTGCAGCAAATGCATGCTCTAAACCAGTAAAAGTACCATTTTTATCAAACGACGCTGTCATTTTTGCAGCAGATGCAGAACGAGACTGATCGAATAAACTATCGTCTGCTCGTGTAAATACCAGCTTTACTGGTTTACCTACTGCTTTTGCAGTTAGAGCTGCAGGTACAGTCCAGTCACCAAATAATCGACGACCAAAACCACCACCTAAATAATAAGGACGAATAATTACTTTGTTTTGTTCTATATCGAGTGCTTTAGCAAGCGCTGGTAACGTAAGTGACTGCCACTGGTTACCTGTATGAATAATCCAATTTCCGTCTTTAAATTCTGCAACCGCATTTAATGGCTCTAGCTGATAATGACTTGCTGTCGCTGTGGTATACATTGATTCTAACGACTCACTGGCGTCTGCTTGAGTTTTCTTTATATCGCCTTGATCAACAAATAAAGTACCCGAGTCTCGTTGCTCGCATAATCGCTTACCTTCTTTTTGAATATCAGCTTCAGATATATTTGCTGACTCACCCTTTTTGTAACTCACCTTTAAAGCATCTACTGCTTTAATGGCACTTGGGTAACTATCAGCTAATACAACAACCCAGCCTTGCACTGTGTTACTAGGGTCATTTAAAATTTCATAGCCTTTGTAACCTTTAATAGCTTTTGCTGCACTATCGTCAACGTTTGTTACTGTGCTGCCATAACGGGTTGGCGGTATTACTGGTCGCGCGTACAGCATGCCTTCAACTTCTACATCTATCCCATATACTGCGGTACCATTTGTTTTGGCTGGTATATCAAGCGCTTTAAAGTCTTGTTTAAGCCCAGTTAAATGACGTTTATTAGCAGGTTTTAGTGGAAGGTTTGCAACTTCATCACTGGTAAATGTACGATTAAACTCGCCTTTTTTAACTATGTCAGCATAACTAACCGATTTTTCGCCTGCAATAATATAGCCCTTTTCAGCACGACATTTGTCTGCAGGCACGCCGAGCATTTTAGCTCCGGCTTCTATTAATGCAATTCGACCCGCAGCGCCGGCTTGAGATAATGGCTTGAAGCTTTGAAATACAGACCACGAACCACCCGTTACCATAAAGCCCCATTTTTCATGGGTATCTACGTAGGTAATTGATACTTTATCCCAATCACATTCAAGCTCATCAGCCACAATGCGCGCAAGAGCAGTACCAATATGTTGACCCATTTCAGCTTTAGCAATACTCACTTCTACGGCGCCGTCGGTGCTCATAGTCCACCAAATAGTGGGTGAAAAAGCTTGTTGCGCAATTGATTCTTTTGCACTGAGCGAACCCGAAAATAACGCAGGGGCAAACGCCATGACTAAGCCTGCGCTAGCAGTGCCAATCATAAACGAGCGACGATTTAAATTAACGGTTTCGCTATTTTTTTGAAATAATTTTTTCATTATCGGCTCCAGTTAAGCGTCTTGTGCATTTGGATCAAATATATTTACTACACTTTGTGACTCATCTGCAGCGCGTTGAATAGCAGTTTTAATACGTTTATAAGCCATACAGCGACAGTAGTTACCATTCATATGGCTTACTATTTCTTCATCTGAAGGACTTGGATTAGCTGCCAGTAATGTAGCAGCTTGCATTATTTGCCCCGATTGGCAGTAACCGCACTGTGGTACTTGCTCTTCAACCCATGCTTTTTGAAGTGGGTGTTCGTTATTAAGCCCTTCAATCGTAGTAATGTTTTTTCCTGCAATTGCGCCAATTGGTAAAACACATGAGCGAGTTGCTTGCCCATCTAAATGCACCGTACACGCACCACACATTGCAATACCGCAACCAAACTTCGTACCTTTTAATCCAATTTCATCACGAATAACCCATAACAATGGTGTATCTTCACTTGCGTGTGATTCAACCACCTTGCCATTAATTGTAAACGTCACCATAGCTTGCCCCTTGATTAAGCTTTATAACTCGTGTTTAAATTATTTAATTTAAACACGAGTTATAACAGTTAAGATTGTTGTAACTACTAATCCATAACACATATAGTTACCGCATCAGCTACATTAACAGCTAAATACCATAACCACTGCACTAAAGCGTTAGCGCAGCTAAAACTTATTTTGCCCTACTAATACTTTTTCACTCATTTTTAGCTATAAAATTACTTAGCTGCTTTTGAGTATCTATGTCTAAACTCGCACTACGTAAACTAATTGTATTGACGACCTCACTGCTGGAGCGCAGTAATTGCTGTGCACCTCTATCTGAAGTTAAGCTTGCAAGCTGAGATAAATCAACCGCTGGGAATATAGCGGGTACACCTAAACGCTCGCCATAGTTTGCGCACCAGCGCGATGGATTACGTGTAAAACCAGTAACTAGCTCACTTAAGTGCGCTACTTTTAGCTCAACCTGATCCGCAAGCATAAATAAAATCCCATCAAAGGACTTATTTTTAAACACTGTTTGAGAAGCTATCGCGATTGAATTACCTAAACCTTGGCTCCATTGCTTGTTCTCAATGAGCTCTATGTTTTTATAACCTGCCAGTGCTTGTGATACTTCTTTATGCCATGCCCCGGTAACTACATACACCGGCGTGTCATCAAGTGCTTGAAGTGTATTTACTGCATGCTCAATCATTGTTTTGCCAAACCCGATATCAGCCGTTAATTTACAGCCGTTAAAGCGAGATGATTGACCTGCGGCTAAAACAACTTTTGCAATTAGCACGCCTCTTGCCCCCAATGGCTTAGCGATTGGGCATTTTTTTCACACAGCACTGCATGTATTTCACTGATCAGCGATAGTGCAATACTCTCTGGCGAGTCGCCGCCTAAATTTAAACCGACAGGCCCAAAAACAGGAGCCTTAATTTGTGATACTCGCGTATTTGCGTGCTCTAAAACTTGTTCACGTCTGTGCTTAGGACCCAATAACCCTATGTATTTAAAAGGAACATCTTTAAATTGAGCCAACGTACTGGCGTCAAGTTCAACGCTGTGAGCCATTAAAATAGCAGCATCTACTTTATTAGTTATGCAATATTCTTTTAACTCACTCGGTGTGAAGCGCAAAATAGCATCAGCATTTTTAAAATATTGCCTTTTTGCATTGGCAGCACGTGTATCCCATACAGTTACACTCCAACCAAGTTGTTTGGCAAATGTATAAACCGGAACTGCATCAGCGCCACCACCTACTATTAATAGATGGGGCGGTGGATAAATAGAGGTTTGCAAGCACGTAGCGCCTTGTAATTCTACCAACTGCGCTTTGCGGTTCATTGATAAACCATGTAACTCATCATTTTGCGTAAATACACCACTACCGGCTGGCAAAATGGGGCTTACTTGTTGAAGATATCGCCCTGGTTTATTCTCATTAAGTGCTTTAGATACAAGCTCTAACTGTAAATAGTCATTAGCCTTATGAATAGGCTGCAGTAAAATATGTACTATACCCCCACAACCAATGCCAAGTTGAAATGTTAAATCGTCTTCATCGGTGGCATCATAACTAATGGTTTTACTGGTTAAAGTACTCATTACTTGTTTAGCGTGGCGCTGTATGTCAGCTTCTAAACAGCCTCCTGAAAGCATGCCCAAGCGCTCGCCTAGGCTCGAAATAAGCATCATAGCCCCTAGTTTTCTGTAGCTAGAGCCTTCAATTTTGTACAAAGTAGCTAAAACCCATTCTTGGTTGTCCCTATTGAGATACCAAGTGTTTAAGATACTTTTCAAATCTGTAACCATATATTGCCCTTTAAAAAGCATTTTTTGCGTTTAAAAACAAACCAGCCTAAACAGCTAATTTAAAACTTAATAATTCACGCACAATTTAGTTTTCTATTATATCGTTTAAGGTCTCAATTAACTCATCAAATTGATCATTAACGCTTTGGCGTTGTTTATCATTTAGAGTTAGGTTTAATTCGTAGAGTAAATTTATATATAAATTTAAGTTTGCTTCATTGCTTTTCAATAGTGCGTCGCTCATATAAAGTTCGCGCTCTTCAATAACCGTACTTAACTGATTTATAAATTCTTTTTTTGTAATTTCAGCATTTGTAAATACCTGTTTGGCTGCATTCAAACGGTTTTGCTTGTACTCTAACCACAGCGCTCCTGCATCTTGATGTTGCTCATTAGTAGATTTAATCAGCGCTTTTTGTTGTTTATTAAGCTTGCCTATCCACTGCTCGTAGTATTCAAATTGCTCTTCTAAACGCTCACTTTTTCGCTCAAGCGGGGTTTGTTCGTTAAACTCTTCGCGTTCGTCGTTAATTTTTATTTGAATATTGTTTAAAAGTTCTTCTCTTTGCTCACTTGATAAGGTTGCCCCAAGTTCAGCTAAAGGCAGCTTTGCGTATCCAAGTAGGTTCTGCCAATGTTGTTTTGCAAGCACAACCTGTGTTTTTAATTGTTTAGCCTCCAATGTTTGGTTAAACAATACTTTTATATTTTGTATGTCTTGTCTGTAGGCGGGTAACTGGGTAGTTCGGTGCCAATTTTGTGTTGTTGTAATTATGTTTTTTAGCTGTGTATTTTGCTTTTTATTTAAATCAACATAATCGTCAACCCAAAACGATGAAAGCCAACTCAAATTATTGTAAGTAAAAGATGCCGAACAACTACATAAAAACAACATACTTACAGCAAGGCATATCTGTTTTAGTTTTTTTGCTTTGAAATTATTAAGCATAACCTTCTCTATTATTTAGATTGTGGCAAAGCTCAAAACTCATTTGATAATAATTATCATTTAAGTATTGACTTGCATTTAGATCTAACTGATAATCGTTCGCACAAACACAGTGTAACGACCTCAGTGCCTACGGAAGAATATTCAGCAAGGATGCTGGCACATTAAAAGAAGAGCGTGCCGCTTCGTGTTATTACTTACTCGACCCAAGTAATAACATCAAATATCAAATTTACTTGCTACATTGCTCATATTAGTGACGGTTAATATGACTCAAAAAAGCCCTAACGGGCTTTTTTTATTTCTTTAAATTTTCTATAAAATCTGTATCTTACACTTCTTAAACTCGTTTACTTACCTTAAAAGCCCACCGCGCTATTATTTACATTTTATACGCACGATCTGATAAGATATCGCCTTGCGTTTGCGCTAAAGCTGGCGTAAAACATAACAGTAGACACCCTTTTTTGCATCTATTTATAATAACCGATTTAGTCTCTACTTAAATGCATTGAGTATTAAACGTTTAAAATGCGCAAATAGTGCAAAAATTTAATAATTTAGCATTTAACTAAAGTCTGTTTACCTTTCGGGATTAAAACTTGTTCTATTTAGGCGCTATTTAATCGCGGCAAGATATACTGGCCCTAAAACCTATCGTAACTATTACTAATTGGAGACATTAATATGTCACAGTTTAATTTGAAAGCACTCGTTCTTGCTGGCGTTTTACTTGCCAGCCCTTTCGCTCATGCAACATTAGAAGATGGCATAAGAGCAGCTAACGAAGGTGAATTTGCAGTCGCCCTAAAAGAATTTCAATACCTTGCCGATAAAGGTTTTGCACCAGGAATTTACGAACTAGCTAAATTATACGAAGGTGGATACGGTGTAACACGCGATTACCGCAAGGCAGCTGCGCTTTATCAACAAGGCGTTAAAAAGAACCATCCGGATTCAATGTTTGCGTTAGCTGTTTTATACGACGAAGGTAAAGGCGTAAAGCTTGATCACCAAATGGCTGTTACCTTATTTGAAAAAGCAGCCAATAAAAACCTGCCTGCGGCTCAGTTTAATTTAGGTGTAATGTATTCCAATGGCGTGGGCGTTACGCGAGATTATGAAGCGGCACGCAACTGGTACGAAAAAGCAGCTGCAAACAATTACTCTTTAGCACAATTCAATTTAGCCCTCATGTATTTTGAAGGGCTAGGTATGCCAAAAGATTTAGAAAAGTCATACATTTGGAATACTATCGCTGAGTACAACGGCAATATGCAAGCGAGTCATAGCCGCAAACTTGATGAGCGTAAAATGCTGCCTAAAGAAATTGAAGAAGCTAAAGAAAAAGCCGATGCCATTTATGCAAAAATACAAGTGGGTACTTATGCTGGCGAAGGTCGCTTATTTTAAAGTCTTATTTTAAAGTTTAAGAGTTTAAGAGTTTAAGACCTTAGTTTGAAACTAATCTAAAAAAGGCTGAATTACATAACGTAATTCAGCCTTTTTAATATCTTGATTTAGCAAGTTCAAAATCTATTCAACTTTACAAAATCAACATACTCTTATTTTATGTAAAGCCACTTTAGTAGCTTAATAAGAAGTTTGCTTTGTTTTAGCAGCATAACAATACGAGGATTAAACGAGCCCGATACTAACGTGTTTTTAGCATGGCTAAACGTTAAAAACCCTTCTATGCCATGATAATGCCCCATTCCTGAATGCCCTACACCACCAAAAGGGGCATCGTCAGCAGTTACTTGCACTAACGTATCGTTTATCGCTACAGTGCCACTGATTGTTTGCTTCATAATGTATTCTTGAGCGTGCTTATCTTGCCCTAAAATATAAAGCGCTAACGGGTGGTGATGGGCTTTAATATAGTCAATTGCGCTGTCGAGCGTGTCATAACTCATTATTGGTAGTATTGGGCCAAATAACTCATCTTGCATAAGCTGCATTTCGTCAGTAACTTGAGTCACTAAGTGCAGCCCCATACGATGTTTTTGCTCATCTTGCTGGTTTTGCTCAAGTGGCTTAATAATGTTTGCGCCAAGCTCTTGGGCTTGCTCTAAGTAGGTTGCTAAACGTTTATAGTGTGCATCGCTAATAATAGAGGTTAAGTTTTTACCTTCAACACCGTCTTTAAAGTGCTTTTTATAAAGCTCGCATAATTGCTGAACCAACTGATGCTCAAGCTCTTTGGGTACAAATACGTAGTCGGGAGCAACGCATATTTGCCCTGCGTTGGCCATTTTTCCAAACAGTAAAGCTTGCGCCGCTTTTTTAATATCGGCATTTTGCGTAATAATAACTGGCGATTTACCACCGAGTTCGAGCGTTACTGGTGTTAAATTACGACTCGCTGAAGCCATTACTAATTTACCAACGGCCGATGACCCCGTAAATAATAAATGAGCAAATGGCAGTGATGAAAACTGCGCGGCTACGTCGCTACCGCCTTGTATTATTTTGCAATGCGTTTGCATGTCGTCTTTAAATATTTTTTCGATAACGACGTTTGTGTGAGGTGTAAACTCGCTTAATTTGAGCATAACTCTATTACCAGCAGCTATGGCGGTAAGCACAGGTACTAACGCTAACTGAATGGGGTAATTCCACGGTGCAATAATACCAACCACACCTTTAGGTTGGTAATTAACACTTACTTTTGAAGGCCACAAACTTAAACCTACAGAGCGATTACTTGGCTTTGCCCATTTTGGTAGCTTTTTGATAATGTGCGCGAGTGTTTGAACCGTAGGCAATATATCGCCAAGTAGAGTATCGAAAGCGGTTCTGTAACCAAAGTCTTTTGAAGCAGCATCCACTAGCTCTTGCTCAAGTTCAACAATACGTACACGGAGCTTTTTTAATAAAACGAGACGTTTATCAATTGGAAAGTAAGGTGTTTCGAGAAAGCTTTTTTGCAATTCATCAAATTGGGGAATTAAAGGCATTGCCTGTGATGTGTCGGTGCTCAAAATAGATTACTCAATTTTTAAAGTTACCGCAGACTATAACCTTGTTCTGTTTTTCGAGCAATAACACTAATTATCTAAAAAAGAGCTTCTTGAGCAATATAAATAAGTATAAAGAGTAGTTTTGTTTAAAACTGTAAGTATAAACAAAACTACTCTGGTATAGGTTAGGGCGTGTTGATTTTTGGTGGGTGAATTTGCAGCAGTATGTTTGGTTTTTAGGCAAGGCAGAGCCTATGTAGTGTGGTCATTCCCCATAAATAGGCGATAACGCAGCATAAATACCAAACATGCACTGCCCTTTGGGTTCTTTCTAGGGACGATTAACTCTTTGTTGCTCGGTTTTTACTTAGCCCAGTAGATTACAAACCTCGCGCCGCGATTTAATCGCCCCTAGATTGAACAAATTTCAATCCACAAAGATCAACACGCCCAAGTTGGAACTAATTTAGTACAGTTTTAAAAGCCAAATACTTGCGCTGCGATAGTCATTGTCACTAGCGTAATTAATACAATGGCGACAATATTTAGCACAAAGCCGGCTCTTATCATGTCGCGCATTTGAATTTGCCCTGAGCCAAACACAATCGCATTAGGTGGTGTTGCTACAGGCATCATAAATGCGCAACTACACGCAATAGCAGCAGGAATAACCCATACAAGGGGTGAACCTGTTATCGATTCAGCAACAGGACCTAATAACGGTAAGAAACCTGCAGCGGTTGCTGTATTGCTTGTAATTTCAGTTAAAAATGTAATTAAAGCAACCACAACAAGTACGCTCATAACAAGAGGAATCGCACTTGCGCCTTCAATCATGTGAGCAATAAACTCGGCAAGACCTGACGATTTAATTTGAGATGCAAGCGTAAGTCCGCCCCCAAACAATAGCAATACGCCCCAAGGCACTTGTGAGGCGTTTTGCCAATCAAGAATACGCTCATCACTGTCTTTATTAGCAGGCATTACAAACAGCAGTAATGCAGCAGCAATTGCAATTGTAGTATCTGAAATTTTAAGACCTGTTATATCACCCAATAAAGGTCTAAATATCCAGCAAAGTGCAGCAAGCACAAATACAAACAATACGCCTTTTTCTGCGCGTTGCATTATTCCAAGCTTTTTTAACTGCGTTGAAAACACCGCTTTTGTATCAATTTTTTGATCGTTTTTAACATTAGCATCTACTTTATACGCAAATTTGGTAAGCCAAACCCAACTAATAATAAGCATACTTAAAGACAGTGGTACGCCTACAATCATCCACTGAGCAAAGCCTATTTCAATTTGGTAACTGTCAGATAGGTATGCAGCCATTAATGCATTAGGCGGTGTACCAATTAAAGTAGCAATACCACCAATGCTTGCACCATAAGCAATTGATAGTAGCAATGCTTTGCCAAACCCTTCATTACTTGGGTCTGATTGCTTAACCAAATTGGTAATTGAAAGTGCAATAGGCAACATCATTACGGCTGTCGCAGTATTAGACATCCACATCGACAAAAAAGCAGTTACAAGCATCATAGCTAAAATTTGTAAACTTGGTTTTTTACCCGCATATAACATGGTGCTTAATGCAATACGTTTATGTAAACCCCAACGCTCCATAGCAATTGAGATTAAAAATCCGCCTAAAAATAAAAAGATTAACGGGTGTGCATATGGCGCAGCCACACTTTTTATTGCTGCTATGTCAGCCAGTGGTGATATTACCAGTGGTAGCAATGCAGTTGCCGGAATTGGTACAACTTCACTTACCCACCACGATGCCATCCAAAACGCTAAACCTGAGGTTTTAAATGCCGCAACCGACATTCCTGTTGGCGGATCAAGTAAACATGTTAATAGCATTACTAAAGGGCCCAGTACTAAAAAAAGCCATTGAAAATGTCTGTTCTTATCTGGTTCTTGCGTCAATATATTATCTGTCATGGCTAGCCTCTAAAACTTGTATTTAAGACCAAGCGCAACACTGCTGTCGTCTTGTTCTTCTAAATTAAGATCGGTATATAAAAGATAAGCTGTAGTTTGCTTATCAAATACATAATCAAGGCCTGTGCTCCATTGCGTTGCCTCAGATGCTTGACGAAGAGTTGAGTCATCTTTAGCAAATTGAATTTTTGGCACCCACTTATCAAGTGTATAACTGGCACTTAATACGTAACCATTGCCCGACTTTGTGCCATCTACTGATTCTGAATGTTGGTATAACGCACCAAGTTGTAATTGTTCGAACTTATAAACACCGGCAATTCTGCTTGCAGTAATATTATTAAGTGAATCAACATGGCTTAACGATAAGTAATATGGAGTATTATTTAAATTACGGTCGCCATAAATAAGCGTAGCAGCAAAGCCTGCTTTATCGTCTTTATTGTCATCTTTTGGCGCATAAGTAAACGAAAACTGCATATTTTGCCAATAGTTTGATGTGTAAGTGATAGTATCACCGAGGCGGTCTTGGCCTGCAATAACTTGCGCTATATCTGCCTGCGTTTCGTTAAAGTTATCGAGTTTACCTTCAGAATATTTAAAACGAGTGTCGTTACGACCTACAACAACTTCACCAAACGCACCTTTTAAACCTAAGTAAGTATTACGTGCAGTAAAAGGCTCTTGCGTATCATCTTCTTCAAAACCTTTAACTTGTACCTCATATTTAAAAACAGCACTTAAATATTCGTTAAGTTTATGATCGCCCTTAATACCAATACGCGAGTATGGCGCTTCAATTTGAGTACCCTCTTCGGCATAACGCATTATGCCCGTATCAGTACTGGCAATTTGTACTTCGGCTTTACCGTATACAGCGTACTCTGCAGCAAAAGATGTGTGTGAAAATGTAGCTAAGCAACCATAGGATAGAAATAAAATACAGGTGTGTGTAGTTTTTGTCATCGTGTGCCCTAATTATTAGAATCTACTTGTAGTAGCGCTAATAAGGCAACTTTACTGCCAAGTGTATAAAAGTAATCTATTTCAATAGCTTACTAAAATAAGTCGTTTAATTTAAATAAAAGCGTGTGAATTACCACACATAAGAAAGTGGGTCTTGTCACCAAACCCACACATTTAGTCAGTAAACATATCTCTATTAAGATTGTATTTACTCATTTTATCGTAAAGTGTTTTACGAGCAATTTGCAGTGTTTCCATGGTGTTTTTAATACTGCCGTGGTTTTGCTCAAGCGCGTACTCAATAAGTGACTGCTCATAAAAAGAGACTTTTTCAGATAAGCTTAAATCGGGAGATAAGCCACCTAATTGTTGTGTTTTAACTTCAGCAAAAGCAAGCTCAGCACCAAGTAATACAGCTCGCTCTGCTTGATTTCTTAGCTCTCTCACATTGCCAGGCCAGTCATAGGCAACTAACCGCTGTTGTATTTCGTAATTTACTGCCGCCGGCGGCTTATGATAGCGAGTTGCAGCAATAGAGCTAAAGTGTTTAAACAAAAGTAATATGTCAGCTTTTCGCTCTCGTAATGGCGGAATATTAACGTTAACCAAACTAAGTCTGTAGTATAAATCAGCTCTAAAATCACCCTTTTCAACTAACGCAAGTAAGTCTACTTTTGTAGCTGCAACAATTCTGATGTCTAAATCAATTGCTTTGTTATCGCCTACAGGTGTTACTTTTCGCTCTTCTAATACGCGTAATAACTTAACTTGCAGTGCCATTGGAGTGCTTTCTATTTCATCTAAAAAGACCGTACCACCTTGTGCATATTCAAACTTACCTTTTCGACTTTGAGTAGCCCCTGTATAGGCACCACTTGCTGCACCAAACAATTCGCTTTCTATTAACTGCTCTGGTACTGCGCCACAATTAATAGCAACAAAATTACAGCTAGAGCGATTACTCTGATCGTGTAGATACCGCGCTACAAGTTCTTTACCTGTGCCAGTTTCACCTTCAATCATTACATCGGTTGGGGTATCTATAATTGTGTTTAATAAGTGCATCATGTGTTGCATTTTAGGTGTGTCACCTAGTATGCGTACACCTGGGGCTGAGGTTTTCTGTACAGCCACTTTTAATGCGCGGTTCTCCATAACAAGGCTTCGTTTGTCGCACGCTCGTGCTATGCAATCAAGAAGATGTTCGTTAACTGGTTTTTCAAATAAATCATACGCACCTAATTGCATCGCTTTAACTGCTATCGATACATCAGCGTAACCAGTTAAAAATATTACAGGGAGCTCACTATCAAAAGCCGTTATTTGCTCTAAAAGCGTTAAGCCATCCATGTTCGGCATATTTATATCGCTCAGCACAACTCCAGCAAAGCGCCTATTGAGTTTGCTAAGAGCGGTACTTGCGTCATTAAAGCACTCAACGGTGTATCCTTCGAGAGTGAGCAATTGCTTTAAAGAGTCTCTGATCATTGCTTCATCATCAATGACTATTATGTGATTACATGGAGAGCTGTCAATCATCTTTATTTTCCTGCCTGTTAGAGAGGCTAATTATAAATTCAGCCCCGCCTTCAACTCGATTGTGCGCGCTCAAACAACCATTAAACGAATCTATTATTTGTTTTGATATAGATAAACCAAGGCCTAAACCTTTACTTGATTTAGTACTATAAAAAGGTTCAAATAAATTACCAAATGCATGTTGCTCAATACCAGAGCCAGTATCTAAAATCGACAGTTTTACTCGCTCTTCAAAACACTCCAGCTGAAAACTTAAGTTACGAATAATTGCGCCATTCATAGCTTGGCTAGCATTAGTAATTAAATTAACGAGTACTTGTTCAAATTTAAGCGAATCGACCCACACAACGACTGTTTCATCAAACTGAGGTGGCTCTACTTGTACGTTATCTTGCTTTAACTGCGCGCTAGAAATCATTAATGCGTTATTAACAAGCCCTGCAAGAGGGTAAGGTCTGAGCTGCATTTTTGAAGGTTTACTAAAATGCTTTAACTGACCTACAATTTGGTGCACTCGATTAACTAATCCCTCAATCACTACTAAGCTTTCACCAAGTGCTGAAGTATTTCCTTTAGCTAATAAACGCTTTGCCGAAGCTAAATAAGTATTAATAGCACTGAGCGGCTGGTTTATTTCGTGGTTGATTCCTGCACTTAGCTGTCCTATTGTCGCAAGCTTTGCAGACTGCACTAAAGCCGTTTGTACTTTTTCCAAAGCCTGAGTGCGCTCAAGGACTTCAAGTTCAAGGCTATGTCTGGAGTACACCAGCTTTTTATAACCCGCAAACCGAGTTAATAAAATATAACTAATAATAATAACTAAGCTACAGATAATAAATACCCAAAATAAGCGTGGCAGTTGAGCTGAATTAACTTTTGTTATATCAACGAGTACGTTCATTGTGGCATTAAAATATCGTAAAGGTCTTTGCGACATTACGTAAAGTTTTTTATCTATTTTTAAATGTTTAATACCTTCATTAGAAAATTGAAACTGCTTAATATACAAAGGCTGATGATCTAAATAAGCCCGACGAGATTTAATATCTCTGCGCATAGTTATATCAAGTTCAGTGAAGCTGTTTAATCGCCACGTTTGCATATCTGACATTGCAATTACCTCATCTGCAAGCTGCAAAAAAAAGTGACTACCCTTTGAAGTATTTAGAAGCTCTCTGTCATCCTCAAATTTACTTACATTCACTTTTAACACAACAACACCAATGGCTTTATTGTCGCGATATACTGCTTGTGAAAAGTAAATACCACGCTCTTTAGAGCGCATGCCTAATGCAAAGTACGCTACTTTTTCGCCTGCAAATGCACGTTTGAAATAAGGTCTAAACGCAAAGTTGCTACCTAAAAAAGTATAATCTGCTTGCCAATTACTACTGGCAATAACTTCGCCTTGAGTATTTAGAACAAAAATATCTGAGGCACCGCTAGCTTGTTGAATATCAGCAAGGTAGTTATTAATAGCGTTATAGTGCTGTGGCTGCGCATCTACAAAGTCTATCATTAACGAGTTATAGGTAAGTAACTGGGGAATAGCAGAAAAACGAGCAAGCTCAGTATCAATATAGTTATTTAATTGCGTAACTTGGCGCTCAGCCTGGTAGGTTGCTTGCTCAACATCATGAGAACGACCAAGCCAAAACGTAACAACTAATATAAGTACGAGTAACACACAAACAGTAATGATTTTTTTAGAAAAAGAAAACATGAAGAACTCGCAAAAAATAGCCAAGAAAATTTTAGGGCGCTAGTGTAACGGCTAATCTCTAGCAGAGATATAAACTTTTTGTTAACAACAGTTTTAAAGTGTTTAAAAACAAAAATCGCCGTAAACAACTATGTTTACAGCGATCTGTTTAGCATTAAATTAAAAAACAATTAATTTGTAGCTAATGTTGATCTATTTTTAACATATTTATATAAGCCAATTAACGACGCTGCAATCCAAAATATCTCGATTACAAAGCTCGCTAAATTAAAGTTATAACAAAGGCTAATTAACAGTAAAATTGCCCCTGTTAAATTCATCATATTATACGTTAAGCTAGCTGGAGATGTTTTACCTAGCTGCAGTAAAAAAAATGAACCAACTACTAAAAAAGTACCTGTCATGCCTATGATGTCAAATAAGAGTGCTATCACGAAACTATCCTTTATCCATTTTTAAATAACCCAATAAACTGGCCCGATCCATGGGGAGGGTATTTTTTCATTCATTGAAACAGCAAACCAGGCGATTCTATCAATATGGTAAATTCTAACAAGGCCATATGTCCGCATGCACAAGGCTTTATACTTATTCGCTTAATTAAGTATTATTGCGGTTTAGTATTACTTCATATACCTTATTTAAAGGTTACTTTGCCGCCAATTATTTTATAGGCCGGCGCACCGCGAATAATCGCTTCTCGGGCAAATGGCCGGCTACAGTTAGGGCAAATACAAGCCTCTGTTGTAAAGTCTTGGCTAATACGCTCTTTAAAGCACTTAATTAATGCTCCTTTTCCCCCTTTTCGATATTTAAATAAAGAGGCTTTACAAGCAGAGCAAAAAATATCAACCGTTTTAGTAGGGCCTTTTTTGTTGGGTTTTGCCATTACGTCCTGCGGTATTATATAAAGAGTAATTAGCAATTATATCAGTTTAGATGGGTAAAGGTTACCACCTCTGACTTAGAATTTAGATACGGCAGACTTAATCTATAAAGCCCCATTACATATAACCTTTATAAAATAAACACATCCTAATCTTTAAAAAAGAAGCGGTTTAACTGAGATGACAATACATTCATATTAAAAGGTTTGACTATAAACCCTGATACTTTAGCTGCAATAACTTGCTTAACTTTATCTGTACTGTCTTCACAAGTAACCATTAAAACGGGAATATCAGCGAGTTCTTTATCTTTTCGAATGTTAGTAAGTAAACTAACGCCATCCATTTTTGGCATATGAAGGTCAGTAATAACCAAATCGAAATGCTGGTTGCGCAGAAATACCAAAGCTTGCAATCCATCAGTTGCTTCAACGATATTGCTATACTCTAGTTTTCTAAGCATATTAATTAATACGTGTCGCATGAGTGGCATATCATCAACAACTAATATTTTCATTAGTTTCTTTACCAAATTGTATAATGGGATTATATAAAACTACTCTACTCGTAGATAAGGATCAAATTTGGATTTGCTGATTATTTAAATCTTACGGCCATATCCCTAAAATGAGCCCCATTAACGAAAATTGTAAAATATGGTACCCCCCGTTAATTAAAAAAAGCTTTAGAGGGCGTTGCTCAAATATATAACTTAATCCTAATGAGCTACTAATCCAAAAAAAGCCGATCACGAAGCCGGCTCCTATACTTTCACCTACGCTTGCATCCTTACCTAAAAAAAGAGATAGCATTAAAGCCGCTATAAAAACTAAAAAAAAACTGCCACCAAATATCAACTTAGGGTTAGCCGATTGTAAATCCAGATCAGTTAAGCCAATACTTTCTAGCCATGCATTTTTAAAGAGAGCTTTTGAATACCATATACCGCCAAGCATAAAAGAAGACAGTGCAGCCACTAGTATCGCAAAATAATCTACATCTAAAAGGTTCATACAAACAGCCGTATACAAAAAGTGTAATACCGTTTGGTATTAAATATTAACGGTATAAAGATACTCCCAATGTAGTTATAAATAGGGGATTGAGCAAATAGCCTAACTTAAATTAATTTTTGGTATAGAAGATAATTATAAAAATAAAATTTATAAATCGCCAAATTTTGCATTGGTCAATAAGGCTAAATCAGTTGGCGAGAGTGCTATTTCTAAGCCTCTTTTTCCGGCGCTCACATAAATAGTGTCAAAGAGAGAAGCACTGCTATGAATAAACGTAGCTAGACGTTTTTTTTGTCCAAGCGGACTCACCCCTCCTAAAATATAACCGGTACTAACTTGTACTTTTTGTGGGGCAGCCATAATTACTTTTTTAGCCCCACATAATTTAGCTAACTGTTTTAAATTAACTTGTTGAGATACAGGCGTTACAGCAACAATCAGTTGCCCTTCATGTGTTTCAAGTACTATGGTTTTAAATACTTGTGCACTGTCTAAATTTAACTTTTCAACGGCTTCAAGCCCGTAGTGGCTATTATTCTTATCGTGCTCATAACTGAGTACTTCAAAGGTTTTTTTTTGCTTTTTAAGTAGATCTATTGCTGGTGTCATGCTGTTTCATCTTTTTTATTCACAGTAACAAAAATTAAGTTTAAAGCAAAAAAAACGACGCTAAAAGCGTCGTTTTTTGGTTCATAATAATTTAAATTTATTTAGTTAAATCATCAAAAAACTTTTTAACACCGTCAAAAAAGCCTTGCTCTTTAGGACGGTTTTTAGAGCTATCTGTGCCCATGCTTTCATCTAACTCTTGAAGTAGTTCACGTTGACGCTCGTTAAGATTAACTGGCGTTTCGATTACCACTTTACAAATTAGATCGCCTTGTGCACCACTGCGTACAGACTTAACACCTTTGCCACGCATACGGAACATTTTGCCCGTTTGAGTTTCAGACGGTATTTTAAGTTTTGCACGACCATCAAGTGTTGGCACCTGAATTTCGCCACCTAGGCCTGCTGTAGTAAAGCTAATTGGTACTTCACAATATAAATTATTCGCTTCACGTACAAATATTTCATGTTCACGAACCGATACTTGCACGTACAAGTCGCCCGACGGCGCGCCATGCATTCCGGCTTCGCCTTCACCCGTTAAGCGAATACGGTCGCCTGTATCAACGCCAGCTGGAATTTTAACTGAAAGCGTTTTAGTTTTTTCTACGCGGCCTTGTCCATGACAACTGTTACAAGGGTCTGAAATAATTTGACCTTGTCCCTGACACGTTGGACACGTTTGCTGAACAGCAAAGAAACCTTGGCGCATTTGCACCTGGCCAGCACCATTACATGTAGTACATGTTTTAGGTTTAGAACCCGCTTTAGCACCACTGCCATCACATGGCTCACAACCAACCCATGTAGGTACTTTAATTTCAACTTCTTTACCACGAACAGCTTCTTCTAAGCTTAAGTCCATGTTGTAACGTAAATCAGATCCACGTTGTTGACGAGATTGACGTCGACCACCGCCGCCACCAAAAATATCGCCAAATACATCGCCAAATACATCACCAAAGTCGCCATGTCCGCCACCAAAACCACCGTGACCACCGCCACCACCTTGTTCAAAGGCTGCATGACCATGTTGGTCATACATTTGACGTTTTTGATCGTCGGTTAGTATTTCGTACGCTTCTTTAACTTCTTTAAATTTTATTTCGAGATCTTTATCGCCTGCGGTACGATCTGGATGATATTTCATCGCTAAGCGTTTATACGCTTTTTTTATGTCTCGCTCACTCGCATCTTTGCTTACGCCGAGGACTTCGTAATAATCGCGTTTTGACATATCTATCACACTACTCTTTTCTGTTTACAGCGTAAGCTGCTGGATAAACCGATAAATCGCATCGATTTATCATTGAATTTTTAAACCTTGAATACATGCAAAAGGCGCGACAAGCTATTGCTCGCGCGCCTCAATTGTTCATCCTAACCTAAACACCTAACTGAGTTAAGTGTTTTTGGCTAGCGAGAAGCGGTAGCAACAATTACTTGTCGTCTTTCACTTCTTCGAACTCTGCATCAACAACGTCGTCGTCTTGCTTAGTTGACTGTTGTTCGCCAGCGTCTGCTGAACCTTGCTGTGCTTTCGCTTGAGCAATTTCCATTAGTTTTTGAGACTTTTCAGCAAGAGCTTGAGTTTTAGCTTCAATCTCTTCTTTATTGTCGCTCTTAATTGCAGCTTCTAAATCTACAACAGCAGCTTCAATTGCTTCTTTGTCTTCGTTTGGTAATGCATCGCCAGCTTCTTCAATTTGCTTACGTGTACCGTGAACTAAAGCGTCAGCTTGGTTACGAGCAGCTACAAGTTCTTCAAACTTTTTATCGTCTTCAGCATGTGCTTCTGCATCACGAACCATCGCTTCAATTTCGTCATCGCTTAAGCCTGAAGATGCTTGAATCGTAATCTTTTGCTCTTTACCTGTATCTTTATCTTTCGCAGATACATGTAAGATACCATCGGCATCAACATCAAATGTTACTTCGATTTGTGGTGTACCACGTTGTGCTGGACGAATACCTTCTAGGTTAAATTGACCTAGAGATTTATTGTCGCTTGAACGTTTACGCTCACCTTGAAGTACATGAATTGTTACAGCAGATTGATTATCTTCAGCTGTTGAGAAAGTTTGCGATTTCTTAGTAGGAATCGTCGTGTTTTTCTCAATCAATGCAGTCATTACTGAACCCATTGTCTCAATACCTAGAGATAATGGAGAAACGTCTAGTAATAGTACATCTTTAACGTCACCAGCAAGTACACCACCTTGAATCGCTGCGCCTACGGCTACTGCTTCATCAGGGTTAACATCTTTACGAGGCTCTTTACCGAAGAACTCTGCAACGATTTTTTGTACTAAAGGCATACGTGTTTGACCACCAACAAGAATAATGTCGTTGATGTCGCTTACTGATAAATCAGCATCAGCAAGTGCACGTTTAAGTGGCTCAATTGTTTTAGTTACTAAATCTTCAACTAGTGACTCAAGCTTAGCACGTGTTAGTTTCACGTTCATGTGCTTAGGACCAGATGCATCAGCAGTTACATACGGAAGGTTTACTTCTGTAGACTGTGCAGATGAAAGTTCAATTTTTGCTTTTTCAGCAGCTTCTTTAACACGTTGCATTGCAAGCGGATCATTTTTAAGGTCTAAGCCTTGATCTTTCTTGAATTCAGCTACTAAGTAGTTGATTACGCGGTTATCGAAATCTTCACCACCTAAGTGAGTGTCGCCGTTTGTAGCAAGTACTTCAAAAGTGTGCTCACCTTCAACTTCATCAATTTCAATGATTGATAAATCGAAAGTACCGCCACCTAAGTCATATACTGCAACTACGTTTTCGCCACGGTTTTTATCCATACCGTAAGCAAGTGCCGCAGCCGTTGGCTCATTGATAATACGTTTAACTTCAAGACCCGCAATACGACCAGCATCTTTCGTAGCTTGACGTTGTGAATCATTAAAGTATGCAGGTACTGTGATTACGGCTTCAGTTACTTCTTCACCTAAGAAGTCTTCAGCTGTTTTCTTCATTTTTTTCAGTACTTCAGCAGAAATTTGTGGTGCAGCGCGTTTTTCGCCGCCCGCTTCTACCCATGCATCGCCGTTATCAGCTTTAACAATTTTAAACGGCATGATGCCGATATCGCGTTGTACTTCTTCGTCTTCAAAGCGACGACCAATTAAACGCTTAATTGCAAATAATGTGTTTGTCGGGTTAGTAACCGCTTGACGCTTAGCAGATTGACCTACTAATGTTTCGCCGTCTTGCGTATAAGCAATAATAGACGGGGTTGTGCGATCGCCTTCCGCGTTTTCAATAACACGTGCTTTGCCACCATCAAGTACTGCAACACAAGAGTTTGTAGTACCTAAATCTATTCCAATAATTTTACCCATGAAATCTCTCCAACTTCAATATTCGTTAAACGTTCGATGACTAGTAAATAGGGTTGCTCCAAACTTATTTCAACTGTAAAAATGAAAAAAAATTCATTTTTTGTGATTTATTTACAAAATAACCCTAATAATTGTAAGGAATGGTGATTTTTACACCGCCAGGGACGCCTTTAATTACTGGTCTGACTAGTTTGATTGTGTTATAAATTTATTAAATCGCACTACAAAAGGATATCTTCTATGCATTTTAAGCAACTACTTCAACAAGCGGAAAATACAGAACAATTAAATAGTACAATGCAATTTCCAGAAAACTGGTGCCAAGGCAGAACTGCTTTTGGTGGGCTTTCAGCCGCACTGTTGTATCAAGCAATCAGAGGCAAGGTAACGGATGATCGTCGCTTACTTTCACTCAGTACTAATTTTGTAGGGCCATTACTTGCCGATACTCCTTTTTCATTGTCTGTTGAAATACTGCGCCAAGGTAAAAGCAGTACACAGGTACTCGCCAAAGCGATTCAAAATGAACAAGTGTGCGTAATTGTACAAGCGTGTTTTGCTAAAAGTAGAGAGTCGGGTATTAATGTGCCTGTTTCGAAGTCTTTGGGTTTAAAGCCAGTAGATGAGCGCCACACGTTACCTTTTATAAAAGGTCAGATGCCTGAATTTTTCCAACATGTTGATTTATGCCCCCAACAAGGTGCTATGCCATTTAGTAGTGCAGAAACTTCTCATTTAGGTGGCTGGATGCGCTTTAAACATACGCCCGAACAAATAACTGAAGCCCATGTGATTGCACTTACCGATGCATGGCCGCCAACACTTTTACAAATGTTTAAACAACCCGCTCCTGCAAGTAGCATGTCGTGGTATTTAGAATTTGTGCAAGAGCCAAACTTAACACCTGGAGAATGGCTTGGCTTTGAAGCAATCACTCATCATTCAAAAGATGGTTACGGTTTAGAAGATGGCTTTATATGGTCGCAGTCGGGTGAGCTAATAGCGCTTACACGTCAAACAGTGGCTTTATTTGATTGATGAATGGGTTTGGCCTTCATCAACAATCCTTTTATAAGTACCATTTTGCTTGATGAGCGCCAAACCAATATCAAACTCAGTAGCTAAAACGAGGTTATTAAAATAAGCAGGTCGATCTGCTTTTGGAAATAATGTGTAAATTTGTACAGCTTCGGGGGATTTATGTTGATTGTAGTAATAGTAAAAAATACGCTTATCTAACACAATTACATCAACCCAACCTTTTAACAGCTTATCTACCTGCGCTTTTTGATTAATAACCTCTTGATATGAGCTAAAGTGTTTAACATTCCTTTTAAATATAGGAGGCAGATATGCCGTTGCATTTTGAAAAGCAAGAACGTTTTTATTAAACATGTCTTCTATTTTATCAATGTTATATTTATTTCGCTTGAGTGTAATAGCTACATTTTCATAACTAAGTACCGTTTTACTTGGATAAATACCCGCACTAATTCCTCCAGCATAATTTAAAAGTATATCTACTCCTTTATTATGTAATTGATGCTCAGCGCGTTTGTTCGACATATATTGCACATTAATATTAGCAAAACTATTGGCCTTTAACGCGGCTTTTATTAAATTTAGGTGTATACCCGAGTCCGTTTTTACAAAAACATAGGGTGGAATTGATGCGCTCGCAGCGATCATTACCTCTCGCTCTTTATTAATAGCCACAGCAAATAAAGAGCCACATTAATATGTAGTAAAAATAATATTTCACACGCTTCCTTTATATAACGAACAGCTTGATGGCAGAACGCGTTGTATTAATGTATTAAATATAGCAAAATTGAAGAAATATTCTTCTTGCTTGGTATTAAATTGCAAACTGTATGCCCCTGCTGCGATCTGATCATAGATATACCTCGCATAATCGCAAAACAAATGGCGATATGCCCACATTGTCACCATAAACTTTGCGAAGCCGATGTTAATCACGATAGTCGTATAGTTGCACTAAGCTTTAGCGCACTATTAATGCTGCTGAGCAGTATGTTTTACCCTTTTATTTCTTTTAGCAGTAGTGGTATTACTCAAACTATTACTCTGCCCGACGCGGCTCGAATTTTATTTAATTACGATAGTGAACTGCTTGGCTTATTTATTGATTTAAGCATTATTGCTCTGCCTATGGGTTTGCTTCTTATTTTAATTCCTTTGCATCTTGGGCTTTTAAAAACATTACCAGAGGGCATAGCAAGGCGACTACTAAAGTTCACCCTTGCGTTAGAACCGTGGATTATGTCGGAAATATTTTTAATTGGCGTACTTGTTAGTATGGTTAAAATCATGTCGCTGGCTGATATTAGCTTTGGCACGAGTTTTTGGGCTTATGTGGGGTTTGTTATTTTATACATAGCCGCGCTTGTTCACTTAAATCGCCCACGCTTATGGGCTCAAATAAAGCCTGTAAAAGTACTCGAAGGCGCAGAGCATGCTAAACGTGCAATAGATGAAAATATTAAAGCCTGCCATGTGTGCCACCAACTATGTACCGGTAATATTTGTCAGCGTTGCCATACAAAAACGCACGTTAGAAATCCTTACAGCGTACAAAAAGCAGCAGCTTGGCTAATTACCTCTGTTGTTTGTTATATTCCAGCTAATGTTTTGCCTATTATGCATACCACTAGTCTTGGGGATGAATCCCCTTCGACTTTAATTGGTGGTGTTATTACTCTTTGGAAAAGTGGCTCCTACCCTATTGCCGCTATTATATTTTTAGCCAGCGTTGTGGTGCCACTTGCTAAAGCTTTTGTATTGAGCTTTTTATGCTTTATGGTAACGAGACCTGCCAATAGACATACAAAAAGTTACACCCGAATTTATCAACTGACTGAGTTTATTGGAAAATGGTCGATGATAGATGTATTCGTGGTTGCTATTTTAGTTGCCTTAGTTCAACTGGGTAATTTAATGTCAGTAACACCAGGATTAGGCATTGTATTTTTTACAGTTATGGTAATATGCCAAATGATGGCTGCCCATGCCTTTGACCCACGCTTGTTGTGGGATTCCCCTAAAAACAAAAAATCAGAGAACAAAGCATGACCGAAACTGCCGAAATAACAAAAGAACCGAAAATTTCCGCTATCTGGATCATTCCGGCAATTGCGCTGTTAGTGGGCATGTGGATGTTATACCAATACCAAGCAAATAAAGGCCCTACAATTTTTATCGAAATGCCACAAGCTGAGGGCATTATTGCAGGTAAAACTGAAATAAAAGTGCGCAGTGTAAAAATAGGTCAAATTGATCATGTTCGACTATCAGACACCCAAGACAGCGTTATTGCCCGTGCGCAAATAGACAAAAACTACAATAACTTATTAACCGATGATGCCAAAATTTGGGTCGTAAAACCACGCATTGATGAAACGGGTATTAGCGGAATGAGCACGCTATTGTCTGGTGTATATTTAGAGTTTTCACCCGGTGAAAGTAAAGAGCTAAAAGAGCGTTTTAAATTACAAGACGAACCCGCCCTCATTGGTAAAGATGTGAAAGGTGGCCGTTTCAAATTAATGAGTTACAACGCTGAAGTGCTTGATGTGAGTACCGGTATATTTTTCAAAAATTACAAAATAGGGCAAATAGAAACCGCCACTTTTGATTGGGAAAACCAAGCAATGAAGTACGGCGTATTTATTAAAGAACCTTATCAAAATCTCATCACCATGAACTCTATTTTTTGGGTGAACGCAGGGATTGAAATTGACCTATCTGCCGATGGCATCAATATTAATACGGGCTCTTTAAGTAAACTTTTAAAAGGCGGTATTTCGGTTGGCTTACCTGAGCAACAGGCCCCGGGTGAAATAGCACAAGATGGGCATAGCTTTTCATTAAGCCAAAGCTATAAAGAAGCGCTAGAAGAGCGCTTTTACGATTTTGATTACTACCTCATTGAATTTGAACAATCAGTTCGAGGACTACGCACAGGTGCTCCTGTCGAATATAGAGGTATGCGTGTAGGTACTGTTGTTGAAACCCCTGCCAATGTAATTATTGACGGTAAACCTGCCCACTTTAGAAACCATAATACGGCGGTTCCAGTACTTATAAAAGTAGAATACGGACGCTTGTATCACGACAGTGCCTCAGCTAAAGAGTATTGGCAAGGTAGTTTAAAAGGCTGGATTGAAAGTGGTATGCGCGCCTCGTTAAAGCCTGGTAATTTATTAACGGGTGCAGTATACGTTGATTTTGATATATACCCAGATGCACCGCAAGCACACCTAGGTAAACTTGTGCAGTATGATGTTTTTCCGAGTATTTCTAGCGGCATAACCGTATTAGCAGACCAAGTCTCTGACGTACTTAATAAAGTAAATAACTTAAAAGTTGAAGATAGCTTAGAACAAATGCAAGCCACATTTACCGATTACCGAGCGCTTGCTAATGAAATGCGAGAGTTACTAAGCCAAAAAGATACACAAAACTTACCAGGCGACTTTAATCGTAATTTCGAAAAGATGACAAAAAGTATGGAGCAGTTTGAAGTAACTATGCGCCAATTTGATAAAACCATGGCCAGTTACCAAGCAGGCTCTGAACTTCATCATCAAATACAGCAAACATTAAAAGAGTTTAAACGTTTAAGCGAGGGCCTACAGCCTCTAACTCGCGGATTAAACGAGCAACCTAATATGCTAATTTTTGATAAATCATTACCAGCAGATCCAAAACCAAGGAAGCAATAATGAAATCGTTATTTTTAACTGCAAGTTTATTATTACTATTGGCAGGTTGTAGTTCATCAATACAAACTGCGACACAGTATTACCAGTTTGAGCAGCCTATTGGTGCCTCGTCTCGAAATGTGACAGACACAGACGCACAATTAAGAATACAAACAGTTGTACTTAGAGGTGCTTTAAATAATTTAGGTATTGCTATGAAAATAGATAGCAACCAAATTCATGCCGCAAATTACAACCTGTGGGGCGAATCGCCGGATGTAATGCTCACTGCAACAGCCCAGCAAACTCTTTTTAATGCTATGCCAAATTGGATGGTAATAAAGGGCTTGCCGGTCATTACTGAACTCGATCAGCAAACGTTTTATGAGCTTGAATACGAAATTCACCACTTTAATGGCGACATGGAAGGTAACGCTGATATTTCAGGGCTTTGGCGTTTATATTACACACACCCTGAAACAGGCCGACGTCTTATAAGTATTCATAATTTTTCAAACCTAGTGCCTATAGATGATGATGGATACGACGGTTTAGTTTCAACGCTTGAAGCAACATGGCTAAATATAAACCTAAATGTTGCAAAACAAATAGAACAAGCAAGACTTTAATCATTAAGCGAAAATATAATTACGGCGGTTTGATCATTATTGATAACCGCCTTGCCCTCTATTTTAAAGCCCAATTTTAACAACACATTCTGCGATGCCCTATTATCTGGTGATGTTATTGCACACAATTTTGTAATTCCAAATTCATGCTTATGGCGCAAAAGTGCGCTGGCCGCTTCAAAAACATAGCCCTTTTTTTCAAAACCGCTTACAAGTGCAAAACCTAAATCAGGTTGTTGTAACGCTGCTCGTTTATAAAACCCAACAACGCCAACCACTACAGCATTATGCAAAGTAATAACATAAGGCCCAAAGCCTTGGTATTTATGAGAAGCAACAAATGACTGATTGATGTATGACTTGGCATCATCAAGGGTATAAATTGCTTTATCACCAATGTGCTCTATAAAACTAGCCTGATTAACTAGCTTAAGTAAAATAGCTGCATCAAGCTCATTTGCATGGCGTAACAACAGACGATTTGTTTTAAGTACGGCGTTCAATGTAAGTTCCTCTAAAAAACTTTGTTTAGCATGTAAATTTTTGTTGACTGAAATTAAAAAGCGGATTATTTTTGCGCCGATGTTTTTACAGGCACAACAATAGCGGTTTGCACTCCTTGCACCGTCTGGCGCCAAAGCCAACGCGTTTCATTTAAACAGCTATTTAACATAACTGTTTATGTGTCCCTCCCACGCGTACAAAAGCAGTGACTTGGAAAATGATTTAACAACAAACTTATCATCTTCTTTGTTTTTGTATAAGCAGCTTGAAAATTAATTTAATTTTGATGCATGCTTTTAATTTTGTGAATACTTAAATGCTTGAACCTTCTGCGTTGAGTTTACTACCACCGTTAGTGGTGGTTGTATTGGCTGTTGTATTACGCCGCCCTATTTTATCTTTACTTATTGGTGCTTTAGTTGGTTTAGTTATAGCCGATCCTGCACAGGTACTTACTAACTTTGCGAGTACATCGCTAAAAGTGATGACAGACGAAACCATCGGCTGGCTAATACTTGTATGTGGTGGTTTTGGCGCTTTAATCGCACTGTTAGTGCGCACAGGTGGCGCATCAGCTTTTGGCAAGCTAGCTCTTAAGTACACCAAAGGTAAGCGTTCATCGTTGTTTATGACCTTTTGTTTAGGTGTGGTTATTTTTATTGATGACTACTTAAATGCGCTTACTGTGGGTGAGACCATGAAACGCATTACCGATAAATTTAAAGTTAGCCGTGAGATGCTTGCCTATGTTGTAGACTCTACTGCTGCACCAATTTGTGTGCTTGTCCCTTTATCTACCTGGGCGGTATTTTTTAGTGGCTTATTGGTAGATAACGGTATTGCTGAAGAAGGCAAAGGTATTGCTGTTTATATTCAAGCTATTCCGTACATGTTTTACGCGTGGTTTGCAGTGCTTGTTGTTTTACTTGTTGTGTTGGGTGTTATTCCTGCGATTGGTCCAATGAAAAAAGCAGAACAAATGGCGCAAATTGAGCAAGCTCAAGTCGATCCAGCTCAATACAATAACGTTCAAACAGCAGATGAATACGCAGTAAAAGCAGCTGAAGAAAACTTTGAAGACGCTGATCCTAAAGGTAAATTACGTAACTTTTTAGTACCGATTATTTTACTGGTTGCGTTTACGGTTTACTTTGAAATAGACGTATACAAAGGCTTACTAGCAACAATGGCGGTCACTCTCCCGTTTTATGCGCTACAAAAATTAATGAGCGTAAGTGAAATGATTGAGCGCATGCTTGATGGCTTTAAAAGTATGATCCCCGCGATTGGTACTGTTATAGCGGCGTTTATATTCAAAGACGTATGCGACTTAATTGGTTTGCCTCAGTTTGTTATTGGTAGCTTAAGCCCTTATATGACCGCAGCATATTTACCAGCCGTGGTATTTATTTCAATGGCTATTTTAGCGTTTGCAACAGGGTCTAGCTGGGGTATTTTTGCTGTATCAATTCCGATTGTTATGCCACTGGCAAATGCGGTTGATGCAAACATACCACTGGTCATTGGTGCGCTATTATCGGCTTCTTCTTTTGGTAGCCAAGCGTGTTTTTACTCAGATTCAACCGTACTCGCAGCGCAAGGCTCTGGTTGTAATTTAATGAGCCATGCCGTTACACAATTGCCTTACACGCTAATTGCTGCGGCATTAGCTGTTATAGGCTTTTTAATAATGGCTTAAATATTATACCAATCCGCAATAATACTTAATCATTTTGCGGGGCTAAACGTGTCGCTACCTGCGTTAAAAAATTTTCATTTAGAACAACTAAATAGCGAATTTTTTGCCTAGCTATCAACACGTTTTTCCATCCTCAAAATAGATCACTTAATTAAGCGAATTGGTATTATTAGTAAATATAGTGAGATAAATAATAAACCCCAATGTATTACTACATTGGGGTTTATTTTTAGCTGTATAAATAAAGCTTATTTTTGTAGTTTAATACCATTGTAATAGGCATCAAGCGTTGTGATTTTAGTTTGATTTGGTAAATCGGCAAAGTCACTTTCTATAAACTTAGTACCACGTAATTGCACATTTAAACGTGCCGCATTAGGATTAAGCATTGTTTGCTTGTAGTAGTCTTTTATACCTGCAAGCGTTACTTTTTCAACTTCATCAATCAGCTTTTGCTTAGAATCAAAGGTAAAATTTTCACGGTACCAATCGTTTATAAGTGGGCTCATTTCGTCACTTAAGTTTTTAGGCTGCTCTTTAAGCGATACTAGGGTTGAATTTTTAAGCTGCTCAAAAGTCTCTTCGCTCATGTTATCAAGTTCAACTGCGTATTCTTTTTTAAACTTATCAAAACGAGCTTGTATTTCTTTAGGACCTTTAACCGGTGTTTGAATATACAAACCAATTGCTGAGTAATCCTCGATTGGGCGAGCTAATGCACCTACTGCGTATGCAAGTTGCTCCTCAGTACGCATTTTATCAAACGCAACTGTTCTAAAGTGGCTTTGTAATACAGCCGCTTCTGCTTTTTGTTTGTAACCCGCAACAGGGTGAACGGTCATATCAACCACCGCTACATCGGCTACATCAATATCTTTTTGCAGTACCAGCGTTTCGCCCGGTTGTGGCAACCATGCTTTGCTTCGCGCAAATTCACTGCGTTTATGGTTGCTTGGTAATGTTGCACTTAATTCGTCTGCAATCGCGTCTATATCTTGCTGATTGTAGTTACCGTAACTAAATACGCGTAAATCGTTTTGTGCAAACGTAGCTGTTTTTAATTGTGCTAAGTCGGCAACACTCACTGAGTCAGCGGCTTTAATAAGCGCGTCTGTATCAAAACCACCTGTACGCGTTAGTTTTGAATACTCGCCAAATGCTTGTGCATAAGGAAACTGTTTTTGTTGGTTTAGTAAATTACGTTTAAAGCGATCAACTGCTTGGCTAAATGCTTGTGCTGTTTCATCGGCTTTTAATCCGGTTAAAGCTTGTTTAAGCAATACATCTTGTTTATCTGTGAAACCACTCATAGATAAAACAAGACCATTACTCGGCGCAAGGCTTACACTCATACCAGCGATTGCTGCTTCGGTACTTAACTGACTTTGTTGAATATTGTATAAATCAGCCCAAACAGAATAAAGTACTTCTGCTTTAATATCGTTCAAACCTGGTTGAGTATTTATATAAACTTCAACAAGCCCTTTTGGCTGCTCTGCAAATTTTTGACTTGCTTGGCGCCATACTTTTACACCATTTTTATCGTAAGCAAGCTCAGGGTGTTTTTGCTCTTTAAATGCTTGAGTTTTTATTGCAAAATTTTCAGGCAATAAATTGTTTACAGTTGGTAGTGCTAACTTAAATTCGCTTGGTTTTTTCCAGCTGGCAATTTCATCATCGCTAATATCACTAATGCGGTATTTGCCGTCGTAAAAGTGTAGTTGCGAGTCAGTCTCTTCTTGTTGCGATACATACCAAATACGAAGAGTATCGGCATTTAACTGCTCAAGTACTTTATTTACAGCATCAGCGTCAAATTTTGCATAATAGTAAGGTGCATTAATAGCGTGATTTAACGGATAGTCTTGCATGCTTTGCGTAAGTGAACTTACATAATTAAACTCATCACCTTTTTCTAAAAACTTAAACTGGTTATTTAGTGATGTACGAATTTCGTTGAAGTACTTGCTATCAACGCCCTCTTTTTTAATTAAATCGATGTACTGCATAATAGTCGCAACTATTTCGTCACGATTTTTCATGCCTTCATCTGTAAGCTCTGCGTTTACGTTTAATGACCCGTAGTTACCATATTGATTTGGTGCAGCTGAAGCTGACAACTGAGATACCCACCCTTTGTCACGAAGTAGTTGCGCTGGGCTGCCCGGCATTTCATTACTTAGTAAATACGCTACAAATCGGTTTGGTTTAAGCGCAAATTCGCTATTATTATTAGCAATGGTGAAATCAAGTTGTAGCTGTTTTACATCTTCATTTGGTGCATAAAACACACGTTTTCCGCCAGCGTCATCAAAATCAACTTTTGCAGTCACTGTTGGCTTTTCTATGTTTTTATTTTTTATATCAGCAAAGTATTTTTGTGCTTTTTGCTCCATTTCAGCAATAGGTAAATTAGAAATAAGCGCTACTTTCATAACATTTGAAGAGTAATATTTATTGTAAAAATCAACGGTTTCTTTGTGAAGCGAACTGTTTTCTTTATCGCCAAGCGTTTCTAGGTTACCAATTAAAAAGCGATTAGCTGGGTGATCGCCCATCATTTTACGCGCGAGTTTAAATTGACCAAAAAAGTCCATTTCGCGGCGCATTGACCACTCTGCGTTTACTGCATTTTTTTCTTTGTCTGTGTATTCAGGGTATAACTTAGGTGCTTTGAAAAAGTCGGCAAAACGGTCTAGCCCTTCATCAAACGCGTCGTTATTAATTTTAAACATGTAATTAGTAATATCGAGCCAAGTATACGCATTGTGCGCGCCACCATTTTTGGTCATAAAATCAGAATACCCTTTTGTATCTGGGTAACGATCAGTGCCTAAAAACAGCATGTGTTCTAAATAATGCGCCATACCCTGTTGCGACATCGGGTCGTGTAGTAAACCTACACCTACACTTAGTGCCGCTGCTGACTTTTCAGCACCAGGATCAGACACTAAAATAACTTCAATGTCGTTTGCTAATTTAAGTGTTTTATATTCGCGGTTATCGTTAGGACTTACAACTAACGTGTCTGATAATAAAGAGGTCGGAGGCGCCACAGAAACCGAAGCTGTATTTGAACAACCACTTAAAACTGCAAGTGCGATAGCACTAAAACCAATAATCTTTTTCATTTTTGTTTTCCATTAAAAAGTATTGCGCAAAATAGCATGCGCCAATTCAAAGCAATATAGTTAAGCTAAACTAACATTTTCAATTAATAACTTTCTACAAAATAACGCTATTTTGTGTAACACATTGTGAAAAATGTCTTCATAATCGGCTATTAGTTGCGAGTCTGCCAACCTTCGAGATTAAAAATCATTCAATATCAAAAGATACACAAACTCTAAATAATAATAAGGAAAAACAATGGAAAAAATCATCATACTTGCCATGTTTGCACAAGTTACGCTTTCACTGGTTGTCATGCTCATTATGGGTAAAAGGCGCTTTGCAGCAGCTAAAAACAAACAACTAGATTTAAGCGATTTTAAAACAATGCAATTAGATAAGGCTGGCGACACTATTAGGGTTGCAGATAGAAACTTTTCAAATCAGTTTGAAATACCTGTGCTTTTTTACGCGGGGTGTTTACTTGCACTACAGCTTAATAGCGCCAGTACACTTGTGGCTATACTGGCCTGTTTATTTGTAGCAACACGTATTGTGCATAGTGTTATTCATTTAGGTGAAAATAACGTACGAGCACGTTTTAAAGTGTTTTTACTAGGTTGTGTTTGTGTGTTTTCAATTTGGCTTGCGATGATTTGGCGAGTGTTACTTTAAATAGCAAAGTTTAATAATGGTAATGTGGGCGGCTGGTTTACGCCATCCACATTACCGTTAATTTTAATTATTTAGCACGTTTTAAACGAGGAACCGCAAGTAAAAAAGCACCTAAAAGCCAAATTAATCCGCCGCCAGAACTGCTACCTGAATCTGTTGATGTGTCAGAATCAATTAGCGTATTTTCAGTAACAGTAAGACCTGCAGCTGAATTAGGATCATCATCCATTACCGCCACGTTTTGAATAGTCACTAAATTAGCACTGCTAATTGTTACATCAGTGCTTGCACATTGTTCAGCAGTAATACCAACAACGGGTGTTTCACCACAGTCTACTAATGCTGCAATTTTATCTAACGTTGATTGGCTTGCTGCAGTAATTTGTCCAAACACAGTAAAGCCACCGTTTTGGGTATCAAGCGCAGCACTGTTATCTGTGATATTAAAAAACCACTGGCTTGTTGCACTATCAGCATCACCCGATAATTTAGCCATCGCAATGGTGCCCTTAACATTAGAAAAAACGGGTTCATTTTCTACAGCAGGTTTTGTGGTAATCGCATCTAGCGAGTCAGAAAATGTAAATCCCCCCCCTTGAATAACAAAGTTACTAACAGAGCGGTGAATTACTGTTTCGTTATATGAATCGTCTTGAACGTAGCTTAAAAAATTTGCAACTGTTTTAGGTGTTTGTTGATCAAACAAGTTAATTTCTATGACACCTTGGCTCGTGTTCATTTCGACAATAGTGGCAGCACTTGTAAAGCTTGCTGCGGCGAGTACTGAGCCAAGTAAAAGTTTTTTCATGTTGTATTCCTGTTGTTATATTTTTAGATAATTGTTAATGCGTTAACACATTAATGCCATAGGCGATTAAAATCGATTCTAAAGTGCGAGTTGATACAAATTAGACCGTGTTGATAACAAATTAATTACATATACCATTGCTTATATTCTTTTTAGCTATATAAATCTAATTATTTAAAATTAAATCATCTTAAGAGTATGGCTACTTTTTGTTACCTTTAAAAAACACAAAACAACAGGATCTTATAATGTCACACACTAAACATGCAATTTGCGACTTTGGTTTACACAAAGGCGAACCCTATACAAAACTGCCAGCAAGCTTTTTAACCTGGATGATAGGTACTAATCACCACAAGCGAGAGTATGCGAATACGGAGTTGAAGCGTCGTGAACGTGCTGCCACAAACCAATTAACAGCCCCTTCCAAATAAAATGTAAATAAGTACGTTTTTTTAGCATGGAACTAGTTTAAACTAGCTGCCTGATAAATTAAGTAGACCTTAATCCATAGGTATTTTATGCGTATAATTATTTTATTTTCGGTTATTTTTAGTGTACTCGGATGCACATCTCCTGCTCCTGAATCCGTGTTTAGCGCTACCCCGACTAAATATTTAACTGTTCTTCATACTAATGATAACCACGGGCGTTTTTGGCAAAACGAAAAAGGCGAATACGGTATGGCCGCTCGCAAAACGTTAATTGACTCTTTACGCAATAAAGCTCAAAAGCAAGGTCATGCAGTATTACTACTCTCTGGTGGTGATATAAATACAGGTATTCCTGAGTCAGACTTACAAAAAGCAGAGCCTGACTTTAAAGGTATGTCGCTGATTGGTTACGATGCAATGGCATTGGGTAATCACGAATTCGACAACCCTATTGATGTATTGAAGCAACAGCAAAAATGGGTGAACTTTCCTTTTCTATCAGCCAATATATTTGAAAAAGAGTCAGGCGAACACGCGTTTGATAGCTATAAAATATTCAAAAAGAATGGATTAACTATTGCTGTTATTGGTTTAACAACAACCGACACAGCTAAAATTGGTAATCCTCAGTATATTGGGCACTTAGAGTTTAAAGACCCTGTTGACGTTACAGCAAAACTAGCGAAAGAAATAAAAGCTAAGTACAACCCTGACATTACAATCGCCCTGACTCATATGGGTCATTATGTTGATGCTAGCTTTGGTATTAACGCACCCGGTGATATAACACTTGCTCGCTCACTTCCTGCAAACACGCTAGATATGATCATTGGTGGCCACTCTCAAGAACCTGTATGCATGAGCGATACAAATGTAAATGACGATAGCTTTAAACCAGGTCTTGCCTGTAAACCAGACCAACAAAACGGTACTTACATTATGCAAGCCCATGAATGGGGTAAATATGTTGGTAAAGCTGAGTTTAAGCTTGAAAACGGAAAATTAACGTTACTAGACTACAAACTGATGCCAGTTAATTTGTATGTAGATAAAGTACAAGCTGATGGCTCAACTAAAGAAGTGTTAGCAAACGAGTACATTAAACCAGACTCAAAACTTGAATCTTATTTAGCGGTATATCAAGCAAAAGGCGCTAAACAAATTGAAGGTACTATAGGTGAAGTAGATGCTCGCTTAGAAGGTGACAGAAACAAAGTTCGCTACCAACAAACAAATCTTGCACGCGTAATTATTCAAGCTCAAATGGATGTAGTAAATGCAGACTTTGGACTAATAAGTGGTGGTGGTATTCGCAGCTCAATAGAGGCTGGTGAAGTGAGCTATAAAGATATTTTAAAAGTACATCCTTTTAAAAATCGTATTACTTACATGGATTGGCAAGGCAGTGATTTATGGGACTATTTAAATACAGTAACGAGCTTCCCACCGGATGCTGGCGCTTATTTGCAATACCATAAACTATCGTTTGAGCGTAAAAATAATCAGTTAGTTAATGTTGTTATTAACGGCCAACCTTTGAACAAAAATAAAACATATAGAATGAGCTTAAATAGCTATAACGCATCAGGCGGTGATGGCTATCCTGCGCTTACAAATAAAAAAGGCTTTGTTAGTACAGACGAAACAGATGCCCAAGCACTTCAAGATTTTATATCAAAAAACAGCCCTCTTAAAACGGCTGAATTTACTCCTAAATAGCCTCTAATAATAGGAAAGTAACCTTGTTACTTTCCTATTATTTCAATACTGCCCTTTTTAATATTTGCCAGCCCATAACTATGCAGACGAGAGCGAGAACCCTCCCCGTATGCTTTAGGTGGATAATATAACTCTTTTTCTTCAGGATACTCACTGAGTACTTCATCTAATGCAGCACGTACTTCGCTCAGGGTTTTTTCTAGGCTATTATTAAAGTTAGGCCTTTTTCTAACCGTATGGCCGAGTTCGACCAACCTATAAAAATACTTGTTAGCAAGCTCTAGCAGCTCCTCTGGCACATCTTTATTATGACTAAGCGCTACATCATCGTTATTTGTACAATACTCTACAAGTGCTAAATAAAAGCACAATGGCTTATTGGCTAAACACATTTTTTGTTCTGTATTACAACTACTTGATAATGTTTTATCGTTAAGGTCAACAATAAGTATCAGCGGCGTAGGTTCTTCAATTGATTGATGCTGTGCATTATTAAACCGCTTATTGCTTTGTTTAATAAACGCAAATTTCACCCAAAAACTAATCAACACACTTAATACTAAAAATATAAAATAGTAAATAAAATGACTCAATGTAAAGTGGGTTTGTTGGACGTTAAATACAACTAATACGAACCCATTACTAGTGCTCAAACTACGTATTATTTGGTGTGAGTTTACAGGTGTTACCATTTCGTTTTTTGGTGCAATAGCAACAACTTTGAGCTCGTTCGAATTAATGTAGCTGTTTAAAGTTTTAATGTAGCTGTTAACTGCATCTTTATTACCTGAATGCTTTAGCAGCTCATTCGATAAATCGAGTAATGGTAAGTCGAGTGCTATTTGCCTTTCTATCTGCGTAATTTTTTGTTTAGCTACTTGCTGGCTTTTTTGAGTTACAGAAATATAAAAGACTGACGATAAAATAAAAAATAAACTTATAATAACAAGTAGTTGCTTATACTTACTCATCACCAGCCTCCTCTTTTAAGCCTACTAAGCTGGCACCACAGCGCCAAAATGGTTGGACATTTTGATAGTAATGCAAACTTTGATCTTTAGACATATCAAGCAAATTTTCCTGCACTGCGCATAATAAATCTGTGTTGTTTTGCTGCATTTTTAAATACCATCTTGTTCCAGAAATATTATTACTCAATGGCGTAATATAGTTTTTTGAAAAACGTTTTTCGTCGCTCTCTTTCCAAAACGAAGCAATAATATCTACTTTTCCATTAGCGAGTAAATCACGTAATTCGTTATGAGAGCTAGCATAAGTGATTTTCAAATTGGCTAAATTAATATCCAACTCTTTAAACGTTTGCTTTGGTAAAATATGCCCTGATCGGCTGGTCGGATAATCAAGCAAACCTATGCGCTTATCTAAAAAGTATTGTTTAGTGACTCGAGGTTTTTCTTTAGAAGATATAAAAAAAGCCGTGTAGTCAGAAAAACCAACAACGGGCTGGTAGTTATATGTCGACTCTGCTTTAAAGGCTGCCATAATATTGTTTTTAGCCAAAATTAAGTCAGCAATTCCTTTACCCACAAACTCAAAGCTGTCTGCCGTTCTATACCCCCAATACCCTTTTACAGAGCCATATTGCTTAGCCACCACGTTATCAGAGCATAACTTTTGTGTTAATAACTTAGCTATTTTTTTTGATTGCGTAAAAACAATTAATTGGCCTTTGTTACTTGTTGCAGTTGTTTGACACTCTGTTGAGGTTTCGATCATAACTGGAAAGTGTAATTCATCATTGTATACACTAACTTGACCGCAAACCCACGTAACGACCAACAATAGAAACAAAAATGTAACAATTAACATTTTGTGCAACACGATATTTTTAAAATTCAAAGCAATGCCACTCAAAAATAGACTATATAGTGCATTTGAACAATTTCGCTTACTTATTACAACAAGTAATTTTACCTGTTAAACATAACCTATTGATTTAAAAGTAATGTGAATAAGAAACTATGAATTTTAATGAGTCCTTCCTATCAACACCAAAAGTAAGGACAATTGACCGCATTAGCCTGTAGCAACGCCATGAAATATTCATTAAGGAAGTTCTAATGCATAGCAATATAAAGTACTCGATATCTTCTGCGCTTTTGATTAGTGCAATATTTACAAGCACTGACTCACATGCTTGGGGTCAAAATGGCCACCGCATTGTAGGTAAGATTGCAGAATCTCATATAAGCGAAACAACTAAAGCGGCAATACAACCCTACCTTGATGGTGAATCACTTGCACAAATATCAACGTGGCCTGATGAAATGCGCTCTGCCCCTGGCGAGTTTTGGCAAAAGCAATCATCTCGTTGGCATTATATTAATGCAGCACCAGGAAAATCTTTCAGCTTCAATCACGATCACACTAAAAACAAAGAATCTGTAAGTAATATCCTAGAAGGCATTCACTATTCAATGCAAACGCTCACTGATAAAAATAGCACCTTAGATGCTAAACAGTTCAGTTTACGTTTTTTAGTACATTTGGTCGGCGACAGTCACCAACCATTTCATGCTGGTCGAAGTGAAGATAGAGGTGGCAACCGTATTAAGGTTTCATTTTTTAACGAAGAAACAAATCTTCACAGCCTTTGGGATACAAAGTTAGTTGAGAACGAAAATTTATCGTTTACTGAGTACGCACAATTTATTGATACAAATAACAGCGAGTTAATTGCTGAGTATTTACAAAGCTCACCTATGACATGGGTTGAAGAATCTCATAATTTAGCCACAAAAATTTATAAATATACCAACAACGAAATTGGTTATAGCTACATATATAACAATACTCCAATTATAAAGACGCGCTTACAACAAGCGGGTATTCGATTAGCTGGATTACTAAATGCCTTATTTGACCCTTCTGCAAAAGAGTTAGAAACGGCACTGAAAATGACGACTGACAAATAAACTGTATTAAATTTATATAACCTACACACGGGAAATCAACATTATGACTAAGCTTCGCCTTTCGAAATTAACTGGAGCGGTAATTTTAGCTCTAGGTGTTTCTACAAGCGCAATGGCTGCTGATACTTCATCTGCAATGCGTGGTAAAATTACAACGCCTTCAGGTGGCAGTGCTGCAAACGTTAAAATCAAAGTAATTCACCAACCAACGGGAACTATTAGCGAACTAACTACAAACGAAAGTGGTACGTTTATCGCTAATGGTTTACGTGTAGGTGGTCCTTACATGGTTATCATTGATTCTGATACGTTTAACGATACCACTGTTGAAAATATATACTTGAACCTTGGTGAAACTTACCGTTTAAGCTCGCAGCTTGCTCCGCTAAACATCGAAAAGATTGAAGTGTCTGGTTATAAGATTGTTCAACAATCAGGTGGCTCTAGCAGTACATTTGGCTCTGACACTATAGAAAATATGCCAAGCTTTAATCGCGACATTAAAGATATTGCGCGCTTAAACCCACTTGCCAGTATTAATGGCAATGGCGAGCTAACGTTTGCAGGTAGTAACCCACGTACAAACGGTTTAACTGTTGACGGTATTGGTCAAAATGACGACTTTGGCTTGAACTTTGGTGGTTACCCTACTTCTCAGCCTCCTGTTGCACTTGATGCTATTGAGCAAGTTTCTGTTGATGTATCTCCATTTTCGGCTTCTAAAGGTAACTTTGGTGGCGGTACTATTAATGCAGTAACAAAATCTGGTACAAATGAGTTTAAGTTCTCTGGCTTTTATGAAATATCTACTCCTGAGATAGCTGGTGATGTTGATAATATTGTACAAGAAGACGATCTTGATGAGCTAGGTCATAAAACTTACTCTACAAATAAAGTAGAGCCAATTAAAACTGAAGAAAGATTTGGTTTTAATGTCGGTGGAGCGATTATTGAAGATGAGCTGTTTTATTTTGTTAACTATGCAGAATGGTCAAGTGAATTAGATCTAGATTACGGCTTTGACGGTTCTGGTGCTTCAAATGAATTTAATACTTCTGAAGCTAACTATAATCGTTTCATTTCTATCTTAAATAATGAATACGGCTTAACTGATTCATTAGCCGGTGCGCCAGAAGATACAAACAAAAACTTGCTTGTTAAATTAAGCTGGAACGCAAGTGATGACCATCGTTTAGATTTCACTTATCAATGGCAAGACGACCAAGATGAGCGTAACTCTAGCACAGGCGGTGATAATATAGCCTTAGTTTCAAGTACTTATGCATACGTAACTAAGTTTAATAACTTTTCATCTAAACTTTACTCTGATTGGACTGAAAACTTTTCAACAGAAATTGGTGTGTCGTATAAAGATGTTACCTCTGATAGCGCAACTCGCTCTAACTTAGGAAGCATTACTGTTGAGGAAGACGGTCGAAATGGTCCTTCTTACAACTTTGGTACAGATCAATACCGCCATGCAAACCGTTCAGAAACACAAAACCTAACTTTTACGTTAGACGCTACGTATTTAATGGATGAGCATGAAATAAACTTTGGGGCTCAGTACGAGTCACTTCGTTTATATAACTTGTTTGCTCAAAACTCTCTTGGAACGTGGAAATTTGATAGCTTAGAAAATTTTGAAAACCGTGAGATTGGTTCTTATGATTTCTCTTATCAAAATGCTTACACTAATGATTCAGCTGATACAGCATATGATGTAAGACGTAACCAGCTAGCGCTTTACATAGAAGATACTTTTTATGTAGGTGATGATTTAGAAGTTACAGCAGGTATTCGTTATGAGCGCTTATCATCTGATGATAAACCAACTCTAAATGAAAATTTTGCTAATACGTATGGCTTTACTAACCAAGAAAATCTTGATGGCCTAGACATTATACTTCCTCGTGTTGGCTTTAAGTACTACGTAACAGAAGCGCTTACTATTAATGGTGGTATTGGTCGTTTCCAAGGCGGTATTCCAAATGTTTGGTATAACAATTCATTCCAAAGTGATGGCATTACTTTAGTATCAGCACAAAACGATGTAATTAATGATTACTATGCAAATAACACAGCTGATATTACTCAGGTTCCTGATGAAATAAAAAATACATTAGAGCAAGGTGCTGGTAGCGTTGCGTATATCGACCCAGATTTTAAATTGCCTTCAAGCATTCGTACTCAAATAGGTTTTGAATATGAGTTTGATTCTGAACTATTGGGTGATGGCTTTAAATGGCAAGCAGAAATTGCTTACCATAAAAAAGAGAATGAAGCGGTATGGCATAATTCGTCAATTAACCCAGTAGGCTTAGCTGCGGACGGCGAACGTGTTATCAATCAAAGTATTTACAGTGGCGATAATGTTGACATAGAAATGACTAATTCATCGGATGATGGTCGTTCAATTATTATTTCAACGGGTATTGCTAAACAATGGGACAATGGCCTGTTTGTATCGGCAAGCTATGCTCACCAAGATGTTACAGAATCATCAGCAGGTTCAGCTTCTCAGGCAGAAGGTAACTATAAGCACAATATTACAGTAAATCGTAATGAAGATATTGCAGCACGTGGCTTTTACGAAGTTGAGCACAGCTTTAAAATTAACTTAGCGTATAACACTGAATTTTTTGAAGGATATGCAACCAAGTTCAATGTTTATTTTGAACGTCGTTCAGGTCGCCCATTTAGTTACACAATGAATATGTATAAAGATGAAGACTTAGGTGATACTAGCTCTTTATTCACTAATGGTGCTTACTTACCTTATATCCCTACAGGTGCTGATGATCCGAATGTAAATTGGGCTGATTCTAAAATGACTTGGGCTGAGTTAGAACCGTTATTAGAGCGTGCTGGTATATCTCAACGTGGTGGGATCTTAGGTAAAAATACAGCAACGCAACCTTGGGTTACTACAATGGACGTTAGCATTAAGCAAGAAATACCTGGCTTTGCTGAAGGCCACACCGGTGAGGTTTATCTAATGATTGATAATTTCGCAAACCTTCTAAACAGCGACTGGGGTGTAGAAAAACGCTTAGGTTACTCTAACCAAACTATTTATGACTTTGGTGGCCTTGATGACCAAGGCAGATATAAAATAGACAACAGCTTTGGCGGTGCAGATGTGCGTAATTACTCACAAATCAGTTCATCGTCATCAGCTTGGCAGGCTAAAGTTGGTATTAGCTACAAGTTTTAAGTCTTAATAGGTAAGTAATAACATATTAAGTTATTTGTTAACAAAACCCATTGCAAAATTGTAATGGGTTTTTTGTTTTTCACCCCCCAATTTCACATGTTTGTCATAAAGCCCACGTAATATATACCCCGATATAGAGTTATTGCTCGAAAAAACACTCAAATAGACAAAAATAGTACTATTTATTAAAAATATATTGCAGTTGTATTTTATTTGTAACGAATAAATAAGGTACACTAGTAACGGATTTTGAATAAATGAACTTTAACTGTTTATTTTGCAAAATTTTAAAATAAAAATATAAAAATTTAATTAATAACTACACGGGAAAATTAAATGAAAACTCAATTACGCAAAACAGCTCTTTCACTTGCTATTGCAGCATGTGTTGGTGTAAGTGGCGCTGCAATGGCTAACGAAACGACCTCTGCAATTAAAGGTCAAGTAATGGGGCCTAACGGCAACCCAGCAGCCGGCACTAAAGTAACAATTTTACACGTACCTTCTGGATCAGTAAAAACAACGGAAGTAAATGACGCTGGTTATTTCACAGCTAAAGGCCTGCGAGTTGGCGGTCCTTATAAAGTAGTTGTTGATTCAGATGTATATGCAGACCAAGAATTCAATAACATTATTCTTAATATTGGTAACGATTACCCAGTAAACGTTTCTCTTGAGTCACAATCAAGCATGGAACAAATTGTAGTTTCTGGCGCGCCAATTAGCTCTATGTCTGGTGGTACTGGTCCGGCGTCTACATTTACGCTAACTGATCTTGAAAATACACCAGCTATTAACCGTGATTTAAAAGACATTATTCGTATCGACCCGCGTATCACAATTGATGATAGCCGTGGTTCAATTAACTGTGGTGGTGGTAACCCTCGCTACAATAGCTTAACGCTAGACGGCGTTCGTATGAACGATAACTTCGGCTTAAGTTCAAATGGTTACCCTACTATTCGCGCCCCTTTCTCTTTTGATTCAATTGAACAAGTTTCAGCTGAACTTGCACCGTTTGACGTTCAATACGGTGGTTTTACATCGTGTAACATCAACGCAGTAACAAAATCTGGTGGCAATGATGTTCATGGCGCTGTTTTCTACGATTACACTAGTGACTCTTTCAAGGGTGATAAAATTGAAGGTGATGACGTTGATAACGGTAATTACACCGAAAAACGTTACGGCTTCAACGTAGGTCTTCCACTAATTGAAGATAAACTATTTTTATTTACTTCATATGAAAAACTTGAAGGTGTTCAACAGTTTAACTACGATGGTTTAAGCAGCGGCAGTGTAACTGCTGATGATATCTCGCGTATCACAAGCGTTGCTCAAACTGTATATGGTTACGATGTAGGCGGAATGCCTTCAAGTATGCCTGTTGAAGATGAAAAAATCTTAGTTAAACTAGATTGGAACATCAACGAAGATCACCGTGCAAACTTAATCTATAACTACAACGATGGTAATACTGTTTCACAGTCTGATACTGGTTCTAGCCGTGTATCACTATCTAATCACTTTTATGACCAAAGTGCAGAATTCACTTCAATCATTGCATCTGTTTACTCTGATTGGTCAGATGACTTCTCTACTGAAGTTCGTATTGGTAAGTCTGAGCTTGATGCAACAGTACAATCACTAGATGCAGCAAGCAGTTTTGGTGAAATGCAAATTCGTACCGAAGATGGTGGTACAGTTTATATTGGTCCAGATGACTCACGCCAATCAAACGATTTAGATTACGATACAACTACATTTAAAGTTGCAGGTACTTATTACCTAGATCAACATACAATTACTGCTGGTTACGAGTTTGAAGAGTTAGATGTATTTAACTTATTCGTTCAGCATACTGAAGGTGAGTACCGTTTCAACAATGTTGATGATTTTGAAAATGGTATTGCAAGTGCTGTTTACTACAACAATGCTGCTGGTACAAATGATCCTAACGATGCAGCTGCAAGCTTTTCGTACGCTCAGCATACATTTTACGTGCAAGACGAGTATTCATTCACTGATTTAGATGCAAACATCACGTTTGGTCTACGTTATGACAAATATACAAGTGATGATGTACCTAACTTAAATCAAAACTTTACTGACCGCTATGGCTACAGTAACCAAAGTACATTTGATGGTATCGATTTAATTCAACCACGTGTAGGCTTCCAATGGTACGCTACAGATGCACTTGAAGTACGTGCAGGTGTTGGCTTGTTCTCAGGCGGTAACCCTAACGTTTGGTTATCTAACTCTTACTCAAACGACGGCATTACAAACATTAGCGCAAACCAGTTTGGTTCTATCGACTTGTTCGCAACACCTAATGTAAATAATGGTACTCCAGGATTTGAAGTACCTCAGTCTCAATTTGATGCAGTAGCTGACACAGTAATCGGCTCAGGCGATTCAACTGCAAACGCTGTTGACCCTGACTTTGAAATCCCATCAGAGTGGAAATACTCACTTGGTGCAACATACACAACTGAAAACGAGTACGTAATCTCTCTTGATTACTTATATTCGAAGAAGAAAGACGCTGCGTTAATGCGTGACATCGCACTTCAAGATTCTGGCGAAACTACATTTGATGGTCGCCCTATTTACGAATCAATTGAAGGTCGTGAAAACGAATACTTACTAACAAATGTGAGCGGTGATAGCGGTGATTCATCTGTTATCTCATTAGCTGTTAGCAAAATGTTTGATAATGGCGTAAGCGTTAACTTTGGTTATGCATATACAGACTCAGACGATGTTAACCCAATGACAAGCTCTGTAGCTGGTTCAAACTACGGTAACATTGCACTAACTGATCCAGGTAACCCAGGTGTTGCTTCATCTGATTACGAAATCCCACATCGCTTTACTATGACTCTTGGTTATAGTCATGAGTTTGTTGATGGATTTGCTACTCGCTTTAACTTATTTGGTGAAGCATATAAAGGCTTACCATACAGCTACACGTTTGATGGAAGTGATGGTACTTTTGGTGACAACAACTGGAATGGTAACCGCCAACTATTGTATGTTCCACTTGAAAACGATCCTAACGTTGTTTACGACATGAGCGCTGCTGATATCAATGAATTCAATGATTTTATCGCATCAAATGGTTTAGAACGTGGTCAAACGACTAGCCGTAACGCAGAAAACTCTGATTGGTTTGTTAAGTTTAACTTTAAGTTAACACAAGAGCTTCCAGGCTTTATGGAAGGTCACAAAGGTGAAGCATTCTTCGTAATTGATAACCTTACTAACCTGTTAAACGATGATTGGGGCGTACTTAAGAAAGGTCCTTTCGTTGGTGCTAGCATGATTTCAACATCACTTGATGATCAGGGTCGTTACGTTTACTCTGACTTTAATGCGAATAATGCAAATACATCTGTACAATCAGATGCATCTGTATGGCAAATGCGTGTAGGTCTTCGTTACACTTTCTAATTTAGAACTGTAACCTAAGACATCTTTTAAAAGCCCACTTTGGTGGGCTTTTTTATGCCTTTAATTTGTTATTTAACTTTTCAAGTATACTCACTAGCACCTCGTATTCTTCGTTGGTTAAAGTGCTCAGTAATTGTTTTTCCCAATTTAGTGCATCGGGTGTTATTTGCTCATATAAGCTTTGGCCTTCTTTACTCAGTACAAGTAAGGCCGCGCGTTTGTCTTGCTTATTTAATTCACTTCTCACTAAGCCTCTATCTATTAGTACTTTTACCGCGCGCGACACTGTCGATTTATCCATATTTGCTTGTGTGCATAAATCCTTTGCGTTGCTTTGCCCATACTGCGCTAAATTAGCAAGTATTCGCCACTGGGGAATATTTAAACCGTACTTAGTTTGATAAACCTTGGCAAAATCGTTACTTACATGTGTTGCTATATTCGTTAATTGATAAGGTAAAAACGTTGCTAAATCAATTTTCATTTTTGGTTATCCCAGCTTTGTAAGGTTTACTTTGGTGTTCATTAATATTTACACAGATGCGTAGTTGCACATTTGATATTAGTCTCACTTGAGAGTACCTTAACTGAAATAATAATAATATTAAACCAACCCCCTCTCACAGGAGTCAGTAATGGCGACACAATTAAGTTATATGACAGGTTTTGGGAATGAATTTGAAACACAAGCGCTACCTGGTGCATTGCCAATAGGACAATTTAGCCCACAAAAGGTTAAATACGATTTATACACCGAGCAATTTAGTTCGACTGCATTTACGGCTCCGCGTGCTTCAAATCGTCGCACTTGGTTTTACCGCCTTCGTCCTTCGGTAGTGCAAGGTGATTACCAAGAAATTGATAACGGCTTAATAAGAACAGCCCCAATCACTGAAGCCGTAACACCACCAACAATGCTACGTTGGAACCCTATTGATATGCCTTCACAGCCTACTGACTTTATTGATGGCTTGGTAACAATGGCAGCTAATGGCAGTGCCAATGGGCAATCGGGTATTGGCATTCATGTATATGTCGCTAATCAGTCAATGCAAGGGCGTTACTTTTGTAATGCCGATGGCGAAATATTGTTCGTCCCTCAGCAAGGTGAGTTATTAATTCACACCGAGTGCGGTAAGTTAAGCATTAAACCAGGTGAAATTGCTGTAATTCCCAGAGGAATTAAGTTCGCTGTTGATTTAATTGACGATACAGCCCGTGGTTATATTTGTGAAAATTACGGCCATGCGTTAGAGCTTGCAGAGCGAGGACCTGTTGGTGCCAATGGTTATGCCAACGACAGAGACTTTCAATATCCCGTTGCTGCCTTTGAAGATAAAGAAGGTGATTTTGAGTTGGTTTCTAAATTTAACGGTAATTTATTCAGCTGTGAAATAAAACACTCACCTTTTGATGTTGTTGCATGGACGGGTAATAGCTCCCCCTATAAATACGACTTATCGCGTTTTAATGTAATGAATACAGTGAGCTTTGATCACCCCGACCCGTCTATCTTCACTGTGCTAACCTCTCCTTCGGCTACTGAGGGTATGGCAAATGTCGATTTTGTGATATTTCCACCTCGTTGGATGGTAGCCGAAAATACATTCCGCCCGCCGTACTACCACCGCAATATTATGAGCGAATTTATGGGCTTGATTGAGGGTGTATATGATGCAAAAGAGCATGGTTTTGTACCTGGTGGCGCAAGTTTACACAATTGTATGTCGCCACATGGACCTGAAGCCGACGTATTTGAAAAAGCCTCAAACGCTGAGCTTACACCACAAAAATACGAAAACACATTGGCCTTTATGTTTGAGTCGCGCTATATAATTTCACCGACAAAATATGCACTAGAAGGTAAAGAACGCCAACCAAATTACACCGATTGCTGGCGTACTATAAAAAAACAATTTACAGGTGCAGAGGATTAGTTATGAAATTATACAGCTACTTTCGCTCATCAGCGGCTTATAGAGTGCGTATAGCGCTTAACTTAAAAGCAATCGATCATAAACTTGCTATTGTTAACCTTTTAAAATCGGAGCAGCTTGGGGAGGAATACTTAGCAACTAATCCCCAAGGGTTACTACCTGCACTTGAAACCGATGATGGTGTTTTAGCGCAATCGCTTGCAATACTGGAATGGCTTGATGAAACTTATCCGCAATCGCCATTAATTACAGGGACTGCGTGGCAAAAAGCACAAATAAGAAATTTAAGCTTTGCCATTGCCTGCGATATTCATCCTGTTAATAATTTACGCGTGCTGAAGTATTTATCAAGCGAATTAGGTGTTAATGACGAGGCTAAAAATAAGTGGTATCGACATTGGATAGAAGTTGGTTTTGAAAAAATAGAACTGATGCTAAACAAAAATGATGACTACTGTTTTGGTAACCAACCAACACTTGCTGACATTTGTTTAGTGCCGCAAGTATTTAATGCACTTCGTTTTAACGTAAATATGAACGTTTATCCAAAAATTGCAGCCATTTACGAACATTGTAATAAATTAGCTGCATTTAATGATGCTGCACCGCAAAATCAACCCGATGCAAATTAAACTAATTTAGTCTAACTTTGTAGCGCACTATGAATAACCGTAATATGCTCAATTAAATCTAAGCCCAGATCAGTTAAATATCCGCCATCTGGGCTATCTATAATCCCTTTTTCAAATAAACGTTGCGCTGCACTAAGTAAGCTTGGTTCTGCGTCTGAGTGTAATTTAATACCCTGCATTTTACTGTCGCGAGGAAATTTTGCTAATAGTGTGAATTCTTCGATCATTGTTTGATTAAATTGCATTGTGTGCACCTTTTTATTTGAATCTGAGTTGTTCTGTGTGTAACTAAGTTTATAATTAAAATCACTTTGTGTACTTTACACTAGCACGTTTTTTAGCTTAATGTATTATTTTTAACCCACCCTATCTAAAGGCCTCTAATGCGTAACTTTTTAATTCTATGCTTTTGTTTTAGCAGCTTATCGTATTCAATACTTAGTGAAGCAACAACCCTTAAAACCCATTCAATTATTGATGCAAACCAGTTTGTAAATGAAGAATCAAACTGTTGGTACGACAACAAACGCTATAGCGAAGGCGCATTAATACAAATTCACTCATTTACACTTTTGTGCGGTGCTAAAACACTCCAGCACAGTAACAGCCAACTCATTTGGCTTAAAATAGATAAACAGGGTAATGCTATTTACCCAACAGCTCCTAAAACAATCACTGTGAATTAGCGCTAAAAGCTGATTTGAGCTACAATGCACGCAGTTTAAATAAGTAGTATGGCTATGGATAATCAACCTAAAAACCCTTTACATGGGGTAACGTTAGAACAAATACTTGTTGAGTTAGAACAGCGACTTGGCTGGAGAACACTTGGCGAGCAAGTAAAAATTAAATGCTTTACTGATCAACCGAGCATTAAATCGAGTTTAAAGTTTTTGCGTAAAACGCCTTGGGCTCGCGACAAAGTGGAAGCACTTTATATTCACACTATAAATAACAAACCTATTCGTAGACCAAAAAGTGCACCGAGAGAAACATCTTCTCAAGCGCCGGATACAACAGGGTTTGTTTGGCCATCAATTAAAAAATGATGTAAAAAAGGAGCTAATTTAGCTCCTTTTTTGATTGTAAATAGCGCGATTTATTGCTCTTTGCAAATCACATTTAATGAGGCCGGCTCAATAGTAATAACGAGTTTGTGAGCAGTTTTAACTTCACCGTCAAGTACGTACTTAAGCTCTCCTTCGCCAGTCACCTCGACTCTTTTAGCATTTGTATGATGCGAATTTATAGCTAAATGTGTTTGCGTTAAACTGCTAAACATTAGTTCTGCAATACTCAATATTGTCGTAGAATTTTCATTATTTGGTGTTAGCCAATTTACATCAAGAAGCCCGTCACTATGATCTGGCTGCCCACCACCTTGAGCCAATAACGTTGTAAAAGGTGCAGCATTAGCCACAATAAAGCTATTTGTACATATTTCTTTCGGCTCATTATCATCGAGTTTTACACTAAGTAGCTGTGATTTCTGCTCGCCAAACGCTTCAAAAAAACCATTTAAATAGGCAAGTTGCCCCGACTTATTTTTCGACTCTCTATCTGCTTTTTCAATCATTGATTGCTCAAAACCAATGCCCGCTAATAAAAGTACTAATTCGTTATTACAATAAGCGGTATCTATTGTGCTTGTTTGACCATCAATTATTAAATCACAGGCTTGTTCAACAGGAATAAATTTAGAGCTAATCCCCATCAATACATGCGCAAGTGCGTTTGCAGTCCCCATTGGTATAATACCTAGCTTACATTGTGTATTTACAAGTACGCTTGCAACTTCGGCCACTGTACCATCGCCTCCACACGCTATTATTATGTCTGGTTTTTGCGTAATCGCTTGTTTAGCAAGCTCAATACCGTTTACGTCTTGTGAAGTAGTAAGTACTTTTAAATCGTAATAGGCCGATAACCGCGCAACAATTAAGTGCTCTTTTTCTTGCCATAATCGTGTACCAGATACTGGATTTGCAATTAAAACTGCTTTGTTTTTAATCAGCAGCTCACCTTTTTTATGACGCTTAGCTAAATGACGAAGCTGATGCTTATTTAAGTTTGCGGTTTCGCGGGTTTCCTTTATTTGTGCAAGTACTTCATGTACATCTGCATTTTTGTTTTGACTCAATAAATAAGCCGCCATTACAAAAACAGACCGCCCACGGCCTAAGGCGCAATGTACAACTACGCGACGGTTTTCTTTAATATGATGATGTATCCAATTAATAGCCTGATTTAACTGAGAATGGGTAGGAATACTATGATCGAGCACCGGAATGTTTAAGTAATTTATATTCTCTTGTGTTGAACTCCACTCGAGTCCGTCGAATTCACACGTAACGTCTAAAATTGCAGTAATTCCGTTATCTTTTAATGTGTCTATGTCTGAGGGAAATAATCGGCAAGCTAAAAATAGGTTCTCATTTATTTTTTGAATTGGCGGCACTTTATCGTGCTTACGTGACCAGGCATTATAAATTTGCACACCAAATAAAAATGGCACAAACGCCCACCGTATATAAAATGGGATCACCCCATTTTCACGTTTTCTAAATATTTTTGCTGTATTAAAAATATATGCGGTACTCACTAATAAAAGTGACAGCGCAGTCCAATAAAAAACAATAGCAAAGTAAACAGAGTTTACTTCCCAACCAATAAAAATAAGTAGTAATGCTAAAAGTGAATAACCAATTGCAGCCCACATAGTCTCTCCTTTGTGTAAATAATTCCGATTTTCTAATTTTAATTTAAACGGCTTTATGTACTCTTTTGCAAATATCACGCCATATAAATGGCATTTTAAATTCAAATTAAAATCATAAGCTATTGATATATAATGTTAATAATAAAATAAATTTAAGTGCAATCTGCTCTTTGTGCATTTTTTACAAACATGTGAATAAATTATACTTACACGTCTAAATTTCAAACACTGATCGGTTATTGCTTGTACTAACGTATAAAGCAGCTAATCTAAAAAGCAATTAAATTTTTTGCATCCAAATCACACTCTCAACCGTTTACTCAATGATAATAAGAAAAACAGGACCCCTATGGATAACGATGATTTACTCCCTCTTCTGTGCGCAACAGCACAAGGAGACAAAAATGCTTTCTCAAGTTTATATCAACAAACTAGCGGCAAACTTTTTGCTATTAGTTTAAATATGCTCACTAACAGAGCTTATGCGGAAGAGGCACTACAAGATGCTTTTATAAAAATTTGGCATAACGCATCTGAATACAACGCCTCTAAAGGCACCGTTATTAGTTGGATGATAAGTATAGTTAGGTATAGAAGTCTTGACTCACTGCGCTATCACAAAGTACGAAAAGAGCAGTCGTTAGGCGATGACGAATATGAAAATGAAAATGAAAATGAAAATGAAAGTATCGACGTTAATTACGATGAAGAAACGAAACTGGTTAATTGTATCGAACAGCTTGAGCCGCAACAAAAACAAGCTATTCACTTAGCTTATTATAAGGGGCTGAGTCATAGCGAGCTAGTGGATCATATAGAAACGCCATTAGGTACAGTTAAAAGCTGGATCAGGCGTGGGCTCATGCAGCTACAAAGGTGTTTAACGTTATGAATTATAATAAACCCGAATTATTAGACGCACTTGCTGGGCAGTATGTTCTTGGCACACTTAGAGGACTTGCACGTAAGCGCTTTCAGCGTCTTTTGCTTAATTCAAATCAAGCACGTGAAGCAACAAGTCTATGGGAGCAAAACCTAAACAACTTAGCGAGTGCTATTACGCCGCAAACGCCACGTGACGAGGTATGGGTAAATATACTACAACGTATTGAAAACAGGCCACAAACAAGTAAAACAGTGATACATACCAAGCCTTCAATTTGGCGTACATGGTCTTTTGTGGCAACTGCTGCGTGTATTGTTTTAGCCTTTTTAGTTATTCAACCTAGTACCAATGTTATGCACACTCAACAAATTGCTTTGGTTCAAAATCAAGATAAACAATCATTGTGGTTTATTGATGTAAGCGAGCAAGGGCTCTCAATTAAAGCCAGTAGCCAATTGGTTGCCCAAACTAATAAAGATTATGAGTTGTGGATGATTTTAAAAGGGCAAGATGCACCTATTTCACTGGGTTTACTGCCCAAGCAAGGCAGTAAAATATTATTTAAAGATAACCGCTTTAACGCAAGTGATATCGCATTGTTAGCAGTGAGCTTAGAACCTATTGGCGGCTCGCCAAATGGCTCTCCTACTGAAGTGCTTTACACCACAGAGCTAGTACTTTTATAACCCTACTATTATGACTAAAGTTGGCTGTTTACTTAAAGCAGCCAACCTTCTTTAAAACTTTTTTAACAAAATATAAAATTAATTTAACTTTTTTGCATCCAATTTAAATCCTGCCCCGTTATTAGCTATGACTTCAATCAAAACTAAAGGACAAAGTCATGAAAGCTTTAACTCCATCAATACTCGCAGTAGTAATATGTAGTACATTTGTAAGTGCACCAAGTGAAGCATCTAGCCACAGAGAAGCGCCAAATATAAGCCGTTTCCCGACTTTAGATTCAACCGATTTTTATGTATTTAATAGTTACGAACAAGGTCGTGGTGATTTTGTAACACTAATAGCTAACTATATCCCGCTGCAAGATGCATACGGCGGTCCTAATTACTTTGCAATGGACCCAGATGCTACCTACAGCATTCATATAGATAACGACGGCGATGCTGTTGAAGATATTACATTTGCGTTTAACTTTAAAAGCATGCTCCCTAACGACAATCAAGGCGTGCAATTAACAGTTGGACCTGAAGGTAATCAACGCACAGTTTCGGTACCACTTAAAAATGTTGGCGGCGTGGCTGCAGGTGACGACAGCGCAGCAAATTTTAGTGAATCATACACAATGACCATGATTAGCGGCGCGCAGCGTACTGGCGAAACAACGGTATTAAATAACACTGCATCAAACTCAAGCTCATTTTCTAAACCGCTTGATTATGTAGGTGATAAAACATTTGGATCGATGAGTGATTATCAAACTTATGCAGATCAATTTGTTTATCAGGTTTCAATTCCTAACTGTGAGAGCATGGCACAAGTTTTTGTAGGACAGCGTAAAGACCCGTTTGTAGTTAACCTAGGTAAAACATTTGATTTAGTTAACTATGTACCTGTAGAAGGTGATAGCGCCCCTGGTGCTGGTGACGGCGGTGGTTTTCCAGGTGGTATAACGCAATCAGCTGATAATGACGACCTTGCAGATAAAAACGTAACATCAATCGCTATCGAAATACCTAAAAGCTGTATTGTCGGTGAAGGTAACGGCGTAATAGGTTCGTGGACAACAGCAAGCTTACCTCAAGCACGTGTATTAAACCCCAATGCTAAATTTGCTAATAATGCGGTAAACGGTGGTGCATTAACTCAGGTTTCACGCCTAGGTAGCCCGCTTGTAAATGAGCTTGTAATTGGCATTAAAGACAAAGACACATTTTCTACTGCGCACCCTAAAGACGATGCACAATTTTTAGATTATGTATCTCACCCAGCACTACCAGAGTTATTAAATATTTTGTTTAAAGATGCTGTTAATACCACTCTTGGCGCAAACTTAGAAACTCTGGCACCCACTAACTTCCCGCGTACTGATTTAATCACTGCATTTTTAACGGGTTTTGCAGGCGTTAATCAACAAGCAACGGTAACACCTTCAGAAATGCTGCGTTTAAACACAGCTATTGCAGCAACAGCACAAGCTGATCAATCTGCATTTGGTGTAGCTGGCAATGACTTAGCTGGTTTCCCAAATGGTCGTCGCCCGGGTGATGATGTAGTTGATATTGCACTGCGCGTTGTGATGGGTCGCTTATGTCACCCTATTCCTGTAAATGGCGAAGACACTGACTTAGGTCTTTGTACACCAGAGGATGCTAATACGGGTACAGTTCCATTTACTGATGGCGCACCTATTGATGCAACAATGATGGACTCAACATTCCCATACCTTGCAACACCTATTGCAGGATCTAAATAAGGAGTTAACTAATGCGTAATTTAAAAACTACCCATATTTGTGTTCTCCTCAGTGCATTAACATTGGGTGCATGTAGTAGCGATGACGATAAAAAACAACCTACACCGGTTGTAAACACCGCACCTACAGCAAGCGATGCAATGCTAACAACACAAACTGAAGTAAGCATTACCGATATGCTTAACGCAAGCGATAATGATGGCGACTCACTTACTTACTCGTTAACAAGCGAGCCAATGCTCGGTACTGTTAATGTTGACAGTGATGGTAACTTTACTTATACACCTAATAAAGAAGCAACAGGTTCAGATAGCTTTATGTTTGGTGTAAGTGATGGCGTTAATTCGCAAGTTACTGCAACAGTAAGTATTACGATTGAGGCGCTGCAAGTTGACTTTGCTCAATTTGCAACCGATGCATTTAACCAAGCGCCAAATGCAGAGCCGTTAACTGTTAATGGTCGGGTGTTTACAAACACCGATACCGATGTTGATGGATTAATTTCTACAAGCGGTAACTAACCAAGTCATTAAGCTGACAGGCCATGGATGGCTTTTTTCAAAGGATATTTATAATGCATTTATCAGTACTTAAACCCCTCACTATTATTGCTATTTGCTTAACCTCTTTCGCGGTGAGTGCGGCTCCTTATACTCCAAAAGATGACGCAGTTATTGCCTCAAGCAATTCAACACTTAGTGCCTCTCTCTCTGTTGACGAAATAAATACTTTAGTGACTAATAGCCAATATGCAGGCCAAACAGAGCGCTTACAAGGGCTACTTAAAACCCGCTTAGCTCAGTTATATAACCAAACACCCACGTCTCAAATTGGTTACTTATATGCTCGTGTTTTACAAAAAGAGCACCTTTTTGACGAAGCAATTAACGTTGCCAACAACGTTTTGATTACCGAGCCAAAGCACAGTAATAGCCATTTGTTACTGGCCAATATATTGATGACCCAAGGTGAATTTACAAAGGCAAAACAACACTGTGTTGCCTTGATTGGTCAAGTAAGTACCATTACTGCTAGCACTTGTGTACTAGACGTACAAAGCCAGCATGAAAGCGTTTTAGACAGCTACCAAACATTAGTTAAAATTATAAACAATAACCAAACTAGTTTAGCTACAAACCATGTTTTAAGTGAAATGAGCTACCGTCTAAGTAACTACAAGCAAGCTTTGTCTCACTTACAAAGCGTAGATTTAGTTCAAGCTCCTGTGAGCCTCATTGTGTTATGGGCCGATATTCAAATTGCGCTAAATCAACCTCAACAAGTATTAAATACATTAAGCGTACTGCTTCCAGATAAAAGTAATTTAGAAGATGCTATTTTACTAAGGCTTTCAATCGCAGAAAAAAAACTAAATAAACGCGATAAAAAATGGCAAAATACAATGGCGAAAAGAGTTACACTTAGAGAGCTTCGTAAAGATTCTTTTCATGCGAGTGACTTAGCTAAATATTACCTTGATGTACAACCAAATCGTGAAAAAGCACTTTACTGGGCTCATATTAATTGGCAACAGGCTAAAATGAGCACCGATGAGCAATTACTTATTAAAGCAAAAGCGATGCAACGAGATACACTATGAAAACGCCTTATCTATTTATACTCACTTTAATGCTGTGTATTTTCTCAACTTACAGCTTTTCCCATCAACTAAGTACAAGTTATATAACCCTAAATAGCAAGAACGATAACGACACCAACAAAAGCCAATACACGGGTACCTGGCAAGTTAATATCGCCGACTTAGAGCACACAGTGCCTCTGGATTTAGATAAAAACGGTCAAATTTCGTGGGCAGAAATAAAAGCAAAACGCAGCTCAATTAATAACTTCATTACAGAAAGTTTAAATATCACGCAAAACGCGCAAGCATGCCCATTAAAAAGTGAAGGTATCTATCAGCTAGATAACCATTTTAACCAGCCTTATTTGGTTATTCCGCTGCTGTTTAGCTGCAATGATAGTGAAACAATCTCTCTTTCGTATTCTGCTTTTTTTAAAACCGATGCTAATCATAAATCTATCGTAAATATAAACGGTGTATCTCGTGTATTTAATATAAACGAGGCACAGCAAACATTCAGCTTTGAGCAAACAAGTTATTTAAGTACGTTTAATCAATACGTGTATCAGGGTGTTTTACATATCTGGATTGGTATTGATCATATTTTATTTTTAATCGCCCTGTTACTTACCTGTGTTTTAAAGCGCAGCGATAAAGCATGGCAAGGTATTAGCTCTAAAAAACAAATTATTAAACACACAGCATGGATAGTAACCGCGTTTACATTTGCGCACTCTATTACGCTTACCGCAACAGCTATGAACCTTGTATCACCAAATAGCCGCTGGGTAGAGCTTGGAATTGCTATATCGGTTTTATTTGCAGCATTAAATAATGTGTGGCCGTTGGTACTTCGTTTAGGTTGGCTTACTTTTGCTTTTGGTTTACTGCACGGGATGGGATTTGCGAGCGTACTTGGCGAACTTGGCTTATCGAGCGACTATCAACTGCTTAGCATTTTAGCGTTTAATTTAGGCGTCGAAATCGGTCAACTTAGTATCTTACTAGTAGCCTTACCAATACTCATTTATGTACGACACTACACTTGGTATAAAAAGTGGTTAATGCCAATGGGCTCCGTTGCTATCGCAATTGTTGCACTTCAGTGGTCAATCGAGCGCTTTTAAATAGACTAAAATAAAAAAGCTAGCCAAATATTGGCTAGCTTACTTTTAGTTATTTATTTTGAGCGTTACTGGGCTTCATCAAATGGCATCAGTAATGTTTTCATTGCAGGGCGAAGTGCTATTAGTACCGTTTCTTCGGTTAGCTCAGGGTAGAGTAACTTTCTGAGTAATAACCCCGCCATCATCGAAAAAATAACGTTAATTCGGCTTTCAAGTTCAAGCTCATCAATGTCTTTGAGCGCACTTCGCTCGCTTGTTAAAAGCTGTCTCATGCGCCCTCTTGCTTGAATATCGGTTTCACGCAAGAGAGTTGCTACTTTAACATTTCGACCTGCTTCTGCCATCATGTCTAAATCAATAACACACGAGCCTGTATCCATATGCCTTTGCACACCAATATTTAAGCCATCTAAAAGAGCCGCTAAAACATCACCAGGATGATCTTCAAACTTTTGAAAGATAGAGAACATTTCTTCCATATCTTTTTCAATAATGCTTTCTATAATGGCTTCTTTACTTTCAAAGTAATTATAAATATGGCCTGCACTCATCCCTGCCGTTTTAGATATTTCAGCCATGCCTGCACCGTGGTAACCTTTTCGGCGAAAACACTCTGCAGCAGCTGTTAGTATTTGTTCGCGCCTAGCCAGTGCTATCGCGGGATCTGTTTGCCTTTTTGCTTTAGGCTTCATGTTCAACTCCACTACCAAGTCATAAACCCAGTAAAGCAAGAGCTATAAATAGTCTTGCCATGTAAATATGTAATGCGGCTTTAAAAGCCGCAAATATTATTTCTCTACCTGAGCTGTTTCACTGGTTACGTTCCATCCGCCACCAAGCGCTTTGTACAAGTTAATTTGGCTTGCAAGATACGCTTGCTGACCCGAAATTAACTGTTGTTGTGCGCCGTACCATGTACGCTGAGCATCAAGTACTTGCAAGTAGCTATCTGCGCCTTTTTCGTAACGCATTTTTGATAAATCAAACGTGATTTGTCGGCTATTTATAAGCATATCAAGCGCACTTAATTGCTCTTGGTAACCTTCTCTGTCAGCAAGTGCATCGGCAACTTCGCGAAACGCATTTTGAATTTTTTGCTGGTACGTTGCCACTGCAATTGCTTGATCGGCTTTTGCTACATCAAGATTTGCTTGGTTACGTCCCATATTAAAAATAGGTAAGCTAATTGACGGCACAAAACTCCATGTACCCGAGCCTGAATCAAACAAGCCACTTAAATCACTTGAAGCAGACCCGGCATTGGCTGTTAAGCTAATACTTGGATAAAACGCCGCACGTGCAATACCAATATTGGCATTTGCAGCAAGCATTAAATGCTCAGCGGCTTTAATATCAGGGCGTTGCGATAGCAAATCAGACGGTAAACCAACCGGCACTTCTGGCATGCTGATCAAGTTAGTCAGGTCTTTACTAGGCAGTAAATCAGCTGAAACAGATTTACCCACTAATAAATCTAGGGCACTTTTATCACGCTTTAACAAACGTTTGTACGTTGCTATGTCTACTTTTGCTGTAGCAACTGTACTTCTAAGCTGCTCAAGGGTAATCGAAGACGTCGCACCTAAATCAAAGCTTTTTTGCGTAAGCGATAATGACTCTTGCTGAGAGGTGAGCGTTTCTTTTGCAAGCTCTAGCAGTTGTAAGTCCGTCGCGTAACTAAGCCACGCATTTGCCAACTCTGAAATTAAAGACACCTGCGTACTGTATTGGCTAAGCTCTGTAGAGTATAAATTTTGGAGTGCTTGCGCTGATTGATTGCGTACTTTGCCCCAAATATCTAACTCGTAAGACGTAATGCCCACTGTTGCACTGTATTGCGAGCTAATAGCTGCATCGCCAGTACCCGACAAATCAGCCGGTAAACGCTGGCGCGTACCAGAAGCATTTAAATCAAGCGACGGATACAAAGCAGAATCTTCGATTTGATACAAACCACGAACACGCTGCACATTAAGCACTGCAATTTGCATGTCTTTATTATGCTCAAGGCTTTGCGTAATTAAGGTTTGTAGTTTTTCATCATTAAAAAACTGCTGCCAATTTAATTGCTGCGCAGCGCTTTGCTCAGTACCTGATGCATAAGCATCAGATACTGGTAGAGCAAGGTCTTTTTGCTCTGGCGCTAATTGACAACCACTTAGCACCAATAAAGCAATTGCACTTAGGCTGAATGTTTTAATGCTCATTCTGCGCTCTCCTTTGTTGTCTCGTTAGTTTTACCAGGGAATACACGGCGAACTAACACAAAGAACAACGGTACAAATACAACAACTAATATTGATGATGCGAGTGTGCCGCCAATAATCGAAATACCTAACGCATTTTGCGCACCAGAACCCGCACTTGAGGCTATTGCAAGTGGTAAAACACCACAAATAAAGGCCATCGAAGTCATGAGTATTGGACGTAAACGTAAGCGTACAGCTGCAATAGCCGCATCAACTAAGCCAAGCCCATCATCCATTTTATGAATCGCAAACTCTACAATCAGTATCGCATTTTTAGATGCCAAACCAATGGTGGTCAACAAGCCAACCTGCAAGTAAATATCGTTAGATAAGCCACCGCCTAGCGCTGCCATAATTGCACCAAATATACCCAGTGGCACAATCATCATTACCGCAAACGGTACCGACCAACTTTCATAAAGTGCAGCTAAACATAAAAATACAAACAACAGCGATAAGCCATATAGTAAAGGTGCTTGACCACTACTTGAGCGCTCTTGGAATGAAATACCGGTCCACTCAGACGAAATACCATTAGGCAGCTGTTTAACTAAACGCTCCATTTCGTCCATTGCTTGGCCTGTACTGTAGCCCGGCGCTGCACTGCCTTGAATTTCCATTGCTGAAAAACCATTGTAACGCTCTAAACGTGGCGAACCATACGTCCAGTAGGCACTAGCAAACGCTGAAAACGGCACCATATCGCCATTATCATTGCGCACATACCACTTATTTAGATCCTCAGGCACCATGCGCGATTGTGCATCACCCTGCATATACACTTTTTTAACTCGACCACGGTCAATAAAGTCATTCACATAACTACTACCCCATGCTGTCGAAAGTGTACTGTTAATATCGTTTTGCGACACGCCAAGCGCTTCGGCTTTTGCCAAATCTGTATCAAGTTGTAGTTCTGGCATATCTTCTTGTCCATTTGGACGTACGCCCGCTAAAATTGGACTTTGGCTTGCTAAACCTAATAACTGATTTCGTGCCGCCAAAAGTGCGTCATGGCCAAGGCCTACACGGTCTTGTAAGAAAATATTGAAGCCATTAGCAGTACCCAGTTCAACAATTGCAGGTGGCGGGAATGCAAACACAAACGCTTCTTTTATCGTTGAAAAGTACCCCATCGCTTTACCTGCAACACCTTGAACAGATAACTCGTCACGTTGACGCTCATCCCAATGTTTAAGGTTAACAAAGGCAATTGCTGAGTTTTGGCCAGAGCCTGCAAAACTAAAACCAGTAACGGTAAAAATACCATTCACAGCTTCAGATTGATCGTTTAAAAAGTGATTTTCTACCTTTTTAACAACCTCAAGCGTTTGCTGTGTTGTAGAGCCTGCTGGCAGTGAAACTTGGTTAAACAAAATACCTTGGTCTTCGTCAGGTAAAAATGCCGTTGGCAAGCTTGAGAATACATAAACCATACCGCCCACAATCACGCCATAAATAAGTAAGTAGCGTTTAGAGTGCGTAAGCATACGGCCTACAAAGCTTTGTGCACCTGAATTTGTTTTATCAAAACCACGGTTAAAGCCTGTAAAAAATCGGCCAAATAACGTCTCATTGTTATGTACATGGCTTGGTTTTAAAAGCGTTGCACACAATGCAGGCGTTAAAATAAGAGCAACTAAAACAGATAACCCCATCGCCGATACCAGTGTTATAGAAAACTGACGATAAATAATACCGGTAGAGCCACTAAAGAATGCCATTGGGATAAATACCGCAGAAAGCACCATGGCAATACCTACCAGCGCGCCTTTAATTTCATCCATCGATTTACGCGTAGCTTCAAGTGCCGAGAGTTTTTCCTCGGTCATTAAGCGCTCAACGTTTTCTACAACAACGATTGCGTCATCTACCAATAAGCCAATGGCAAGTACCATCGCAAACATCGTTAGCGTATTTATTGAATAACCAAAGGTGTACAAAATACCAAACGTACCTAGTAAAACCACTGGCACTGCTATTGTTGGTATAAGTGTTGCTCTAAAGTTTTGTAGGAACAAATACATAACTACAAAAACAAGTACAACAGCTTCAATTAAGGTGTGAATAACTTTTTCGATAGATAACGATACAAACGGCGTTGTGTCATAAGGTATAACAGCATCTAACCCTTCAGGGAAAAATGGTTTTAGCTCTTCAATTGCTTTTTTAACTCCAGCGGCAGTATCAAGTGCGTTAGCACCACTGGCTAATTTAATACCTAACCCTGATGCAGGTTGCCCATCGTAACGAGCAACAACGCGGTAGCTTTCACCGCCAAGCTCTACTCTAGCAACGTCCTCTAGACGTACAAAAGAGCCATCTGGATTGGTTTTAACTAAAATTTGTTCAAATTGCTCTGGCGTTTGTAATCGACTTTGCGCTGTTACTGTTGCATTAAGTTGCTGACCATCAACGGCAGGCATACCGCCAAGTTGACCGGCAGATACTTGTGCATTTTGCGCACTAATTGATGCACTAATATCAGCAGGTGTCAGCTTATAATTTTGTAACTTTGAAGGGTCTAACCAAATACGCATCGCGTACTGAGAACCAAACAGCTGCACTTCACCTACGCCTTCAACACGCGAGACAATATCTTGCACGTTTGATGAAACATAATCGCCAATATCAATATTGGTCATGCTGCCATCTTTAGACACAAAAGCATAAACCATTAAAAAGTTACGCGCTGACTTTGCAACTACAACACCTTGCCTTTGAACGGCTTCTGGTAATAGTGGAGTCGCTGTCGCTAGTTTATTTTGCACTTGAACTTGTGCAATATCAGGGTCAGTTTCAGCGCTAAACGAAAGTGTAAGCGTAGCAGAACCACTCGACTCAGACGTAGATGACATATAAAGCAGGCCATCAAGTCCTTTCATTTTTTGCTCAATAACTTGCGTTACCGTATCTTCAAGTGTACGTGCAGATGCACCAGGGTACGTTGCAGTAATACTCACTGCAGGTGGTGCAATTGAAGGATACTGCGAAATAGGTAAACTCCTAATCGCCAAAATACCTGCAAGCATCACTACAATAGCGAGTACCCAAGCAAATATCGGTCTATCGATAAAAAATCGTGACATTAAAACTCTCCGTTATTGCGCTTGATCGGCTTTAGCAGACGATTGAATTTCAGATGGATTCACTGGTGCACCAGGGCGGATTTTTTGTAAACCTTCAACTATTAACTTATCGCCATCCATTAAGCCATCAGTAACAAGCCAATCAGATCCAATCGTTCTATCTACTTTTAATACGCGGCTTTCTACTGTGTTGTCTTTGCTGACAACCATTGCTGTTGGTTCGCCTTTTGAATTACGGCTAACACCACGTTGCGGAGCTAAAATAGCACCCGCCTTAACACCTTCCACAATAGAAGCTCGGGCATACATGCCTGGCAATAATAATTTTTCTGGATTTGAAAATTTAGCACGTAGTATTACTGAGCCAGTACTTGGATCAACTGTCACTTCAGAAAACTGCAATGTGCCTTTATGAGGATAAACAGAGCCATCTTCCATAATAAGTTCAACGTCAGTTTGGCTCGTCGAATCAACAGTTAGAGCACCTGATGATATTGCTTTTTTAAGTTTGGTAAGCTCATTACTTGATTGTGTTAAATCGATATAAATTGGATCTAACTGAGTCACTGTAGCAAGTGCAGTACTTTGATTGGCACTTACTAATGCACCTACAGTTACGCTTGATTTACTAATTTGACCACTAATTGGTGACGACACATGGCTGTAATCAAGGTTAATTTGCGCCGATTTCAACTGCGCTTTAGCCGTTAATAATTCTGCTTTTGCTTGCTTGTATGCAGCATCTGCTTCATCAAAGTCTTGCTGACTTACCGCTTTTATTTTTAAAAGCTCGCTAAAACGAGATGCTTTAGCTTTACTACTTGAAATACTCGCCTGAGCACGTGCAACACTTGCTTCACTTGCTGCTAAGTCTGCTTCAAATGTCGCAGGGTCTATTTGATACAGAGCCTGGCCTTGTTTAACCTCTTTACCTTCTACAAATAAACGAGATTGCACAATACCACTTACTTGTGGGCGAATTTCAGCAATTTGAAATGCACTGATACGACCAGGAAGTTCTTTTTTGAGAGTAAGCGCTTGGCTTTTTAATGTAAGTACACCCACTGGTACAGCTTTAGGAGCTGAAGCTTGTGACTGCTCAGCAGCCTGATCGCAACCAGTTAAAGCAACAGAACCGACGAGGGCTGACAATACAAATAAAGCGATGCGGGAACGCTGCATGTTAAATACCTTTTAGTTTAGAGTGAACGATCATTCTAAGTTAAAACGCGCTGATAATGAATCTTAATTAGAAGAAATTTACACAAACTTACACTCCTCAGTACAATATACGTCTTAGGTTGCATTTAATGTTAATTAGATGAAAATAGAATCAAGACTGTATGAAAATAAAACAACTTAACATATTGAAATAATATCTCATTTTAGAAACGAAGTTTTTAACAGACACAAAAAAGCCAAGCAAATACAGCTTGGCTATTTATATAAAAACTAAAGCGCACACCTTATTTTAAAGGATATTAGCACTCTGCGGGTTAATAACCCTTGAAACTAACAACTGCTCTACCCTAATTCCTTCTACATCAACAACTTCAAACTTAAAGCCTGAAAAAGTTAAATGCTCCGCGCGTTTAGGTATTCGCTTCATATTGTAAATTAAAAAACCAGCGACCGTTTCATAGTGCATCTGGTCAGGAAATTCTTCTATATCAAGTACTTTTGCTAAATCGGTAATTGGGGTTAAGCCATCTACAAGCCATGAATTTTTATCGCGTTCTATGATTAATTCGTCGCCTTGATGAGTGATTAAATCACCCATAAACCCTTTCATTAAATCTTTTACCGTTACAATACCAACCGAAAGCGCATATTCGTTTACGACAACAGCAAATGGTTTTGCTGCACTTTTAAACGCATTTAAAGCTTCAGATAAGCTTAATGTTTCGGGTAAGTAAAAAACATCTTTATCAATGAGATCATCGTTTATATTGGCAGCTTCGCCTTTTAGTACTTGTCGTAAAATATCTTTAGATTCAACAGAGCCATGCAACTTATCTAAATTTCCTGACACCACTAAAAAGTGGTTATGAGGATGGTCAATAATTTTAGTCGCAATATCATGGCTAGATTCGTTTAAATCAAAATATACAATTTGGTCGCGTGGCGTCATTACGCTTGATAAAAATCGTGCTTCTAGGTCAAACACATTGCCAATTAATTCATACTCTTGCTTTTGCAAACTACCATATGCAGCACCTGCTTCCATCATGGCAACAATGTCCTCAGTTGTCACATTGTCTTCTCGCTCAGCGGGCACTTTAAATAAGCGCAACACAAAGTTAGTGACACCATTAAAAAACATCACCAGCGGGGTTAATGCAAAGGTAACCCAGCGCATTATTGTAACCACTCTAACAGCGACCGCTTCTGGCATGATCATCGCTAAACGCTTTGGCATTAAATCGGCGAATAATATAAACAAGGATGTAATAGTAAAAAATGAGAATAAAAAGCTAATTTTTTCTAAATGCGCACCTTGATAAAACAATACCAACACACTTTCAACATAAGGCGATAAGGCCTGCTCGCCCACAATACCACCCAATATCGCTATCGCGTTGAGTGCTATTTGGATCATGGCAAAAAAAGCCCCTGGATTTTCTTGTAGCTTTAGTACCGCTGCTGCCTTTATATTCCCTTCATCTGCCATTACTCGCAGTTTTATTTTACGCGACGCTGCAATTGCTATTTCTGACATAGCAAACAACGCACTGATCAAGATCAATAAGCTAATCCCGATTAAATCACCCATTTAACGCTCCAAAAAGTTAGTGCTTTTTTAAACAAAAAGCAGCTGGATTATAATCGGTTTTTAAAATGCGGCAATTTATATTTATAAAATATATTAAAGTGATTTAATTTCATGAGGTTACATTGATTAAACTGTTTTTTTAAACTGTTTAATTGCCTTTAAAGGCGACTTTTAATTGAACAACTAAGGCCGGATCCATATTTATATTACAAGCAAAAAATAATGGAGATTGGGCTGTATTTAGATTTAGTAATGGCTCGAGTAGCTCAAGCCTAGGTTCAGTTTTTATTCGATAGCTAAATTGCTTTTTGCTAAGAACAACAAAATCAAGGATATTGTGACGAGTGCTTATGAGTTTATCTATTTTATCGAGGCTATCGATGAGTAATAAATGCTTGTTCTCACTAAAGCCCCTCTCAAGCAAATAGTGATGACTAAAGTTATCACGCAGTACTGCTATTTTATATTTTTTAGCATCATTGAGAGTATTTAACTTTATACCTCTAGATTTTAGACCATAAATGGCTGAATCAAAGCTTTCCAGTTCACCTACCCAGTTAAACTTACTTTCTCTATTAGGTAATCGAACAATTGAAAATATACAGGTATTTTTATCACGTAGCGCTACATTGTAAGATATGGCCCAACTATGCGCCAACATAGTGTATTTTATACCAGTACCTTCTAGCGCTTTATGAACTTTATCGACAGAACGGCCAGCGAGTTTATTATCTTCATTGAGATACTGAAAGTCCGGAAATACTTCCGTTACTATTGTGATTTCAGTTGCATCAACTTTAATACAGCTAATGAACAATAAAAAGATCAATAATTTCATTTAGCAAGGCCTCAACTAACTCATTATAAGTATTTAATAAATATAGCTGAGGCTTTATGAACTGCTAGTTTTTAGTCATGTAATGCACACTTATACGCTGATAGTGCTAGTATTTATAGCTCCTACAGCTTACTTGTTCATCGCACTAATTAAAAAGGCTGAAATTTTAGCGCCTTCTCTAAGTGTCGTTTCAGAGCTTGATTGACCCACTAAAGAGCTGTCGGTAAATGGCGCTATTTCCATCATATCAGCACCCGTAATCGGAAACTCATCCGCAATGGCTGATAAAATATCAAGCGCATGCTGTGGTGTTAAACCATTATGTTCTGGCGTACCTGTGGCAGATGCAAACTCTGCATCAAGCGCATCAATATCAAAGCTTACGTATACTTCATCAACGTTATCAGCTTTTAATTGTGCAATAGCGTCGGCAGCAACCGCTGCTGCGCCGCGCTCAATGATTTCATGTGCCCAATGTTGCTTAACGCCAAAGGTACTTTCCCAGTGCGCTTTAGGCTTGCCACTTGAGCGTATACCAAATTGTATTAAATGATGTGGCGCTGGTAAAAACTCTAAAATATGTGTACACCAAGAGCCAAAACATAAATCTATGCCTAGGCGCTCAACAAGTAAATCTGTATGCGCGTCAAAGTGAATAATAGCAGTACGCTTACCTTGCTCACGTTTTGCTTTTAAGTACGCTTTGGTAAGTGGGTAACTAATTGAGTGATCGCCACCAATACCAAATATCCCTTTATCTTTAAATGTCGCGTAAAAGCTGTCGCATACATCCTCTGTGATTGATAATGGGCTTACGTAGTAGTCGTTATCTTCATTACCGTATAGGGCTTTTTGGCAATTAGAAATGGTTGCATCATTTAGGTATTTATCATGAAGTAAATGTGGGATTACACGTACATCGCCTAAATCAAACGAGTGACACTGCGGTTGCTGATCAATTAAAGCTGAGCGCACAAACAGTGGCCCCCAGTTTGCACCGCGTAAAATACCACCGCCACAGTCTGAGCTAATACCTAACATAACGGCTTTATGTGGAGAATTTGGTAATTCATTTAAAGACTCGCGCCACAAATTATCAACGTTTTCAGTTTGTCCATAAAGTTTATTACGCAGTGCGGCTTTGCGCTCTTTTGCAGTATTTACTGTGTATACGCCATCACCCGGTGCGCACAAACAGTGCTCAACTTTGTTTTTAAATGCTTCAAATTGTGTGCTCATAATAAACTCCTTCGATTTTTATTCTGTACGTAGCTAATTACTTTTGATTAGTTATGCAAAATCACCAAAAGTGCCTAAACTTCAAATAAATTCCACTTTGCTAAATAAGTCTGTGCCTAATATAAATAAACACGTTATCTTTTACGTGCTTAATACAAATTTAAGCCATTGAATTAATTTAATATTAATGAATATTTGCCATAAACTATTTAATTGTAGTTACGCGCTTGGTTGATACTTATTATGTCTGCTTGAACATGTCAACAGCACAACAAGGCTACTTGTATAAGCACTTGATTGAATATTCATAGTTGATGAATAAATCAAATTAGTTCTTAAAATTATTAAGACTTAATTGGAGGAGTTAAGATAAAACGGACAATCGTCCTGTACTTGATAAACGTTTCTAGCAATGATGCTAGATTGACACAATTTATTATAAAAAGGCTTAGCTATGGAAAAGGTATTTCACTTAGGACTATGTATTGACGATCTTAAAGGTGCAAAACTTGCGATTGTACCGGGCGATCCAGATCGTGCTGCACGCATTTCACAATTCCTAGACAACCCAACCTGCCTTGCTCAAACTCGTGAGTTTCATGTTTACTTAGGTCAACTAAACGGCCATTCGGTGGTTGTTTGTTCTACGGGTATTGGTGGTCCATCTACGTCGATTGCAGTAGAAGAATTAGCACAACTTGGCGTGCGTAAATTTTTACGTATTGGTACAACAGGTGCGATTCAGCCACATATCAACGAAGGCGAAATTTTAATTAGCCAAGCGTCTGTACGTTTAGACGGTGCAAGCCAGCATTTTGCTCCTCTTAGCTACCCTGCTGTGTCTGACTTTTATGCAACACAAGCTATGGTACAAGCATGTAAAAACTTAAATATCGATTTTCATATTGGTATTACTGCATCAAGCGATACATTTTATCCAGGACAAGAGCGTTACGATACGCATTCTGGTTACGTTCCTAAATCACTACAAGGTAGCTGCGAAGAGTGGCAAAAACTGGGCGTGATGAACTACGAAATGGAATCAGCAACATTATTTACTATGTGTGCAGCCCTTGGTTTACAAGCAGCATGTGTTGCCGGCGTACTTGTTAATCGTACTCGCCAAGAAATACCAAATGTTGACCATGGCGAAATTGAGCGTAAATCTGTAGCGGTAGTATTAGAAGCGGCTAAAGTATTACTTGATTAATACCAAGTAAACTCAATAGATAAAATTGTAAAGCACAGCTCTGGCTGTGCTTTATTGTTTTTAAGAGTTTATTTTAGCTGAGCGCTAATTACTTCTATTGCCGGTAGATTTTTAAAACTTGCAAGTACAGCACGTGCTACACCCTCTTGGTTTTCATGGCCTGCGGTTTCTAAAAGTGTAATACCTTTTACCGTCTGCTCATCAAAGCTAAGCCCTGCGATAAATAATTGGCTAAGTGCACTTTGTAGTGGCGACAAGCTTGGGCTGTATGCTGCGTTTTCTGCGTAACTTCCGTAAAAATCACCATTTTTAAATGTACTAATTTTTACTGCACTAAAGTTTTTACTATAGGGTACGTATGCGTTTAATGCTGTACTTGCTAATTTTTCATCTAGTTGATCATTTGCAAATACTTGCTGGTGAGGCTCTGGATTAAACAAGCTAAACGCGTTACCTAAATCAGTCGGCCCAAACGAGTGCGGCAGTAATTCTGCCAATTTAAAGTGTTGCTCTGGCAATAAAATATCAAACTCTTTCGCATCAGCGAGTTCGTTCATGAACTGACGACAATACCCACACGGTGCATCGCTAATCGCTATTTTAACTATTTTTTTAGCGCCGTTTAACCATGCGTTATTTATAGCCGATTGCTCTGCATGAACCACTAAACTCAATGCTTGATGATCAAACTCTACATTTGCACCAAAGTAAAAGTTTACCTCATCGTTTTCATCAAGTGCTTTAACAATTGCGCCTACATGAAAATCTGATATCGGCGCAACGGCATACTCAGAGGCTAAAGGTACTAAACCTTGTAATAATGCATCATCAGACACATTTAATTGTGCGCATAACTGCTTAATATTATTAGAATTTAATATGCCACGTTGTGATTTTAATTGACTACGTAATGACGCTGTTTGCGCTACGTTTAATGTGATGTGCGAATTTGTAAGTGCTGTATCTTGCTGTACAGTAAAAGTTGCTGAAGCCATAACATTTTTTAATTATTCAATGGCTAAGTAGTTTAAAAGGTTAAGCCGCTAATTGCTAGGGCCTGTTGACCTTTCAGGATTAAAATTTGTTCTAACTAGGGACGATTTAATCGTGGCGCGAGGTTTGTAACCTAGTGGGCTAAGTAAAAACCGAGCAACAAAGAGTTAATCGTCCCTAGGACGAACCTTCGGGCAGCGCGTGTTTGGTCTTTATGCTGCGTTATCGCCTATTTATGGGGAATAACCACACTACATAGGCTCTGCCTTGCCTAAATACCAAATACACTGCTGCAAATTTAACCTCGAAAGATAAACAGGCCCTAGGTTATTAAACGCAAAAAAAGGGAGCACATCGCGTGCTCCCTTTAATTTTAACTGGTATGCCCAACAAAATAATTAATTGGTATACCTAACAAAATAACATGTTAGCCGGTATTACGCATACCTGCTGCAATACCTGTCATCGTGATCATTAATGCATTATCAATGTCACCTTCGTTGCGTTTTTCCTCTGAGCGAGCACGGCGTAAAAGCTCAACCTGTAATAAGTTAAGTGGATCGGTGTACGGGTTACGTAAACTAATCGACTCCTTAATCCAAGGTTGTTCGGCTAATAGGCTTTTTTGCGGGCTAAGTGATTGCACCAAGCTAATGGCTTCTTGAAGCTCTTTACGAAGTGTTACACCTAGTGGTTTGTACATATCTTCCACCAGCGCATTATCATAATGCTCACTCAACCAACAATCGGCTTTACTAAATACCATTTCTAGCATTTCTAGGCGCGATCTGAAGAACGGCCACTGTAAGCTCATTTCGTTTAGAGTTTCTGCGCCGTACTTATTAAGCGCAGCTTTTAAGCCTGTTAACGCACCTAGCCATGCAGGAAGCATTAAACGGTTTTGGCTCCACGCAAAAATCCATGGAATAGCACGTAGACTTTCAACGCCACCATTAGGATTACGTTTTGCAGGACGCGAGCCAAGCGGTAACTTAGACAGTTCAAGCTCAGGTGTTGCCATTCTAAAGTAAGGTACAAAGTTTTCATCATGACGAACTACATTACGGTAATGCTCACATGACTCCTCACTTATTAGCTTCATTACTTCGCGCCACTCTGGTTTTGGCTCTGGTGGCGGTAATAAGTTACTTTGCAAAACTGCGCCTGCGTAAATATTTAAGCTTTGCAGTGCTACATCGGGTAAACCAAATTTAAAGCGAATCATCTCGCCTTGCTCGGTTACACGTAAACCCCCTTTTAAAGAGCCTGGCGGTTGTGAATGCAGCGCTTGTGCAGCGGGTGCACCACCACGTCCTACTGTACCACCGCGTCCGTGGAATAAAACAAGCTCAATACCACGTGCATCAGCAAGCTGTACTAGCTTATCCATTGCTTCGTACTGCGCCCAACCTGCTGCCATCATGCCGGCATCTTTAGCTGAATCAGAGTAACCAATCATTACGTTTTGAGTGTTTTTAATGTGCCCGCGATACCAAACATTATCAAGCAGTGTGGTAATTACATCACTGCCTGCGTTTAAATCGTCGAGTGTTTCAAACAACGGTGCTACTGGTAAATCAAAGCTACAGCCGCTTTCTTTTAGCAATAGTTGTACTGCTAAAATGTCTGACGCTGTTCGCGCCATCGAAATAATATACAAACCAAATGTTGCTTCGTCTTGCTTGGCAATTACATCAAAGGTATCAAGTACTTCTTGTACATCAGGGCTTGGTTGCCAATGCTTTGGAATAAGCGGTCTGCGTGAGTTAAGCTCTGCAAGTAAAAATGCTTGTTTGTCTTGCTCTTGCCATTGGTTGTAGTCGCCTAAACCTAAATAACGAGTCAGTTCTGAAAACACATCGCCGTGGCGAGACGAATCTTGGCGCACATCAAGTTTAGCTAAACGCAAACCAAAGCTATTTATACGGTGCAGTAAATCAAGTAATAAACCATCCGCAACTACTTTCATATTACACTTTAATAACGAGCGATAGCACACTTCAACTGGGTGCTTAAGCTGATTAATATTAGTAATTAAATCTTGTGAATCGCTGCGCTTATTTTTAATTTTAGCACCTAAGTGCGCCACTGTTTCCGCAACCTGATTTTTAAGCTTTTTAATTACTGCTCTATATGGTTCAAATTCCTGCCCTGCAAGCTCAACAAGCTCATCACTGGCATCTGACATAGATAATTCAGCGCACAACGTTTTTAAATCTTGAATGTATAAGTTAAGTGCCATCCAACGACCATGATCAAGCACTTCTTTTGTTACCTGCGATGTTACAAATGGATTACCATCACGGTCTCCACCCATCCACGATGTAAACTCAATTGGGCTGTAATCAATTGGTAACTCTAAGCTCAACTGGTCTTTAACATTCGCTGAAAATTCACGTAAAAAGCGCGGAACCGCATGCCAAAGGCTATTTTCTATTACTGCATAGCCCCATTTGGCTTCATCAACTGGCGTTGGGCGAGAGCGACGAATATCGTCGGTATGCCAAGCTTGGCTAATCAGCTGTTCAATACGATTTAAAATATTGTCCCGCTCTTGCACTAAGTTATCTTTTCGCTCTAATGACGCTAAGCAATCACTTAGTTCAACGTGTTTGTTAATAATAGTACGGCGCGTCACCTCGGTTGGGTGAGCGGTTAATACTAAATTTATGTGGAGTTTTGAGAGTGTTTCGGCCAAATGATTACTGTCTAACTGGCCTTGTTCTGCTTTTGTAGCTAACGTTTTTAATGTTTGAGTGAGAGGGTTTTGTTGACCAAGGCCAACGTCATTAAAACGCGAAACGGTATGAAATTGCTCTGCTACATTAGCAAGGTTTAAAAAATGATTAAATGAACGGGCAACCGGTAAAAGCTCTTCATCACTAAGCGCATGTAAAACATCTATTAGCGCTTGTCTGTCGTCTTCGTTACCACTGCGAGATGATTTTGATAAAGCACGAATTTCTTCCACTTTATCTAAAATCGCTTGACCTTGGGCATCTTTGATTGTTTGTCCTAGTAGTTGCCCTAGTAAATTTACATTACCTCGCAAGGCGGCGTATTGTTCACTCATTTATCAGTCTCCATTTTTTCGTAGGACACTATTAATATCATCATGAAGAGATATTTAATAGATCCATTTGCAATGTCTTGTCGTAAAAAAGTATATATAAAATAATCACAAAGCATTCACATGATCATTTTTTACGATGGTAACTGCCCTCTTTGTAGCACCGAAATGCAGCAACTAAAACACGCTGATAACAAAAACTTAATTACGCTTGAAGATCTTAACGCGAGCGACTTCAGCGAGCGCTACCCGTATATTGATAAAGACAAAGCAATGAACTACCTTCAAGCTCAAAAGCAATCAGGTGAAATGATTTATGGGCTTGATGTAACTTACGAAGCATGGAAAATAGTGGGTAAACACAGCTGGTTGAAAATTTTTCGCTTGCCAATAATTCGCTTTTTCGCTGACTGCGGATACCTATTATTTGCTAAGTATCGGCACCTCATCAGTCGCTTTTTAATGCCAAATACTCAGTGCAGTAACGGCCAATGTGGACTAAAAGCAAAAGGTGATAAATGAAAACTATTGTTTTATTCGGCGCAAGCAGTGCCATAGCAAATGCATATATAGAACATTTACAAATAAACACGCCTACTCATCAGATCGTTTGTATTAGTTCAAAAAGTATTGAGTCTGGCTCAAGTGTTGTCCACCTGCATACTGACTACACAAAAAAAAGTTTAGCGCGCGTTACTAATTACCTAAAAGAGCAAAATGCCGATATACAACAAGTTATTATATTCAATGGTACACTGCACAACGAAACCCATATGCCCGAAAAAAAGCTGGAGGATTTAGACGCTGAGTATTTTAGCCAACTTCTCAATTCAAACACCCTAACTCCCCTACTTTGCTTGCAGAGTATTTTGCCGCTCTTAACACATAAAACGCAGTGTACTATTACAGCACTCAGTGCGCGCGTAGGCAGCATAAACGACAATAAATTAGGTGGTTGGTATACTTACCGCGCATCTAAAGCGGCGCTTAACATGCTATTTAAAACGGCGGCTATAGAGCTTGCTCGTCGTGCTAAAAATACCAAACTCATTCTGTTTCACCCTGGCACTACCGATACAGCACTTTCAAAGCCTTTTCAAAAAAATGTACCTGAAGGCAAATTATTTACGCCTGAATTTGTAGCTAAGCAACTATTTGAATTAACAAACAATAACCCTGATTTAAAACTAAACGGTGAGCCTGCTTATTTAGACTGGCAAGGCTCAACCATACCGTGGTAAGGATTTTTAATGCATTTTACTAAAGCGCGTATAGACGCACTTGAAAAACATACCCGTACACATTTAATTAATTCTCTTTCGGGTTTTAAAAGCGCCAATTTAATTGGCACGCAAGACTTACTCGGCAATACCAACTTGTCGATTGTAAGCTCGGTTATTCACCTTGGGGCTAACCCACCTTTAGTCGCCATGATTATGCGCCCTCACAGTGTGCCGCGTCATACGTTTGAAAATATTTTACAAACGGGAACTTACACCATTAATCAAGTGAATAAGTCGATTTATAAACAAGCTCATCAAACTTCAGCCCGTTACGATAAAGACGAGTCTGAGTTTGATGCTACAGGGTTAACGCCTGAATACTTAAACGACTTTGCAGCGCCTTTTGTAAAAGAAAGCCGCTTAAAGTACTCGGTTAAATTTGTAGAAAACCAACATTTAGCCATCAATGGAACTGAGCTCGTTATTGGCGAAATTATGGATGTTTTTGTTGATAAAGCTGCGCTGCAAAGCGATGGTTTCCTAGATTTACAAGCAATTGAAACAGTCGCAGTAACCGGGCTTGATAGCTACCACACAAGCAATAAACTCACGCGTTTACCTTACGCTAAAAAATAATATGACCTTTTAAGAGGCTATAAACTATTAGCCTCTTATCGCATAACATTGAATTTTACCTTGGTATTAATCACACTAGTTAAAAATCCAAGGAGAAAAACATGACTACCATCGGTATTGGTACACAATCGAGCGAACAAGCGTTGGCAAGCCTAAGTAATATGACGCAAACGCTAACCCCTATTGCAGCTGACGAACATTTAGATCGCATAGCCAAAGCGCAAGCTTATATGTTAGCAAACAACATAGATGCAATTTATTTAAACGCTGGCACCAACCTAACCTACTTTACAGGTATGAAATGGTACGCGAGCGAGCGCATGGTTGGCGCAATATTACCGGCCCTTGGTGAAGTACAATACATTGCGCCTTATTTCGAAATTGGTTCACTAAACGGGTTTAAAGTAATAGAGGGGCCTATTCATGGGTGGCAAGAGCACGAAAATCCTTATGCACTTTTTGTTGAAGTACTAAAAAAGTTAAATATTAATGAAAACGCAACCATTGGCATTGATGAAAGCGCACAATTTTTTATATTCGACGGCATTAATAAAGCACAAACGGGTTTAACACTCATAAACGCACAACCTGTAACGGCGCATTGCCGTATGCATAAATCAATTCACGAGCTTAGCTTAATGCAGCGCGCGATGGATATGACCTTAGCCGTACATCAAGCCACAGCAAGCATGCTTTATGAGGGAATAACCACCACCGAAGTAGAAGCCTTTATTAAGCAAGCACATCAAAAAGTAGGCGCGCCAGGTAACTATTTTTGTATTGTTTTATTTGGTGTTGCAACGTCTTTTCCGCACGGTGTTAAAGATGCCCAAGTACTTAAAAAAGGCGATATGGTATTAATTGATACCGGCTGTAAAGTACACGATTACCTATCTGATATTACCCGTACCTATGTATTTGGCGAACCAACCATACGCCAACGCATGTTTTGGGATCATGAAAAAGCAGCGCAAATGGCGGCATTTAATGCAGCTAAAATCGGTGCTACGTGCGAAGACGTAGACGCTGGCGCACGTACTTATTTAGCGGCGCAAGGCCTAGGTCCGCAGTACCAAACACCGGGTTGCCCGCATCGAACTGGCCACGGCATTGGGCTAGACATTCATGAATGGCCATACTTAGTTGGCGGTGATAAAACCCCACTTGCCCCAGGCATGTGCTTTAGTAACGAGCCAATGTTAGTTATACCTGATGAATTTGGCGTACGTTTAGAAGATCATTTTTACATGACCGACAACGGCCCTCATTGGTTTACACAACCAAGTTATAGCATTGACGACCCATTTGGGCTTAACGCTTAATACTGAATTCCTTCAAGAGCAGCTGTTTAGCTGCTCTTTTTAGTTTGGTATTGATAAAGCTAAATTAATCCCAATATCCTTTTTTATACTTAGTTATAAGCAATCCTCAAAAGGATAAATATGAAAAACTTTAAAATTGATATCGTTTCAGACGTAATGTGCCCTTGGTGTGTAGTGGGTTATAAAAATCTAGAAACTGCACTAGAGCAACTCAAAGACGAAATGAGCGCAGATATTACGTGGCATCCTTTTGAACTAAATCCAGATATGCCAATTGAAGGTCAAGACTTAAACGAACACTTAATGCAAAAGTACAACCTAAGTGAAGAGCAAGGCGACGAAAATCGTAAAAACATGTTCGAAGCCGGTCAGCGTGCTGGGTTTACCTTTAATTTTGATGGCAAACGCATCATGATCAACAGCTTTGATTTGCATCGTTTATTAATGTGGGCACGTGAAGAAGGTAAGCAAACCGAGTTAAAACTCGCCTTTTTTGAAGCGCACTTCACAGATTTAAAATACTTAAATCAAGAAGAAGCGTTGCTCGACGTTGTTGAAAAAGTGGGTCTTGATAAAGAAACAGCTCGCGGTATTCTACATTCAGACAAATACGTACAAGACGTACGCCAAGAGCAAGACAACTTTAAACAGATGGGTATTACTTCAGTACCTACGTTTATCATAAACGATAAATATGCGCTTACTGGCGGACAACCAAGCGACTCATTCATTCAAGCACTAAAACAAATTAGTGAAGAAGAAGCCAAACAAGACGCTTAATATACAAATAAAGTTTAAAATTAAGAAAGGCTGCACATTGCAGCCTTTCTCGTATATTCATCAGTTCAAAAACAATACAAATTTATTATTCACCTTAAATCTCTTTTGGTGTCATTATAGAAACTACATCTAACTAATCGATAACAATACCTATAAAGGGATTTATAATGAAATATATAATTACAACATTAACTTCACTGTTTCTTTTAACCGCATGTTCGACAACACCTCTACCTGATAGCCCTAACTCTACGCTAATAATGCCCAGTCCTCCGGAGTATCCAATTAAAAGTGTCCGTGAAAAAATTGAAGGCAGTGTGACAATGTCTTTTGATGTAAATACATCTGGTAAGCCCATTAATATTAAAGTGATTAAAGCTGAGCCTGTGAAAATTTTTGATAAAGCAGCGATTCGCTCTCTTTCTAAATGGCGTTACGCACCGAAAGTAGTTAATGGTATTGCGGTAGTTGATGAGAATTTAGAAATGACTATAGATTTTAATTTAGCAAAATAATAACTAACTCATTT